>NZ_VJVX01000068.1:0-40768 GCF_008033685.1 Microbispora sp. CSR-4 | reverse complement strand
TGCGGACAGGACTCTCGACAAGCCCAATCCTCCCAGCTCAAAGGCACTTTTCTCATGTAAACGATCAAGCCCGCTCAAATTCGTCGCGAAAGCCCGAGGCTAGGCGCTGTTCGCTTTCAGGGCTGGCCGCCGAACACTTCGTCGCGGAGCCGTACGGTATCCAGCAGCGTAGGGGCCGGCGCGTTCTTGGCCTGCTCAACCGTCAGGGTCCCACCCACAGGGGTTCGAGGACGAACATCGCGCGCTGCACGAGCCGGGTGAGGCCGAAGACGACCAGCGAGATCAGCACCACGGTGATCGTCGCGTCGGCCGTCGCCCCGCCGCGGGCGGCGTCGATCAGCGCCGCGCTCGCCACCACGAACGACGCGAGCACGCGCGCGGTATCGCGATGGGCACGGGTCAGCAGCAGCGCACCGGCCAGGAAGCCGAGGATCCCGGTCGAGACCCCGCCCGCGACGGTCGCCGTGTAGACGAGGACGGCCTGCACGGCGAGCAGCCACCACGTCCTGACCTTCAGCAGATAGAGGACCTGCACGCCGAGCACCGCCAGCGCGATCGGAGCGCCGGCGATCACGTAGACGCTCGCGAGCGCGGCGAGCACAACGACGACGATCACTCGTTCCAGACGCACTCAGACCCCTCCGGCAGACGATTGCCGCCCCGGCGTCGCACGGGCGGCCTTTGCTCCCGGTCCGGCTACGTGATCAGGAGACGACGAAGGCGGCCACGACCAGGACGATCGCGGCGGCGATGGCCGCCACGGCGGACGGCGACCAGGTGACACGGGTCTCGCCGGACGAGCTCTCGCGGCGGGACCGGCTCATCTCGGTGAGCTGGTCGGCCACCCAGTCGGCGTGGGTGCGGGCGCCGACGGCCTCGGCCGCCGCCCGCTCGGCCTTGTTCGCCGACTTGGCCGCCTTGGCGGCCCGCCCGGCGGCCCTGACCCGCTCACGGGCCGTCGCCTGGGGCGTCCAGCAGCGCACGGTGGTGTCGCCCGACTCGATCACGATGGCGTTGGTCACGGACACGTCGTCCACGCCGCTCCAGGGGACGTAGGCGTTCCGCAGCACGTTGCGCACGCGGACACCGCCCTCCTCCACGATGACGGCGGGCCGCAGCGCCATCACGAAGACCAGCGCCGTGATGACGCCGAGCACCGCGCCCGCGATCAGCGCGCTCGGCAGGTGGCCGTGGGCCGTCAGGTCCCACACGTTCCACGCGGCGAACAGCATCCAGAGCCAGCCGAGGAGCCAGGCCGCTTTCGATCGGTAGACCTGCGGCTTCACGCGTGCCACTTCATCTGCGCGTAGCCGGGCTTGATCACGCCGTTGATCAGCGCGAGCCGTTCGTCGAACGGGATGAAGGCCGACTTCATCGCGTTGACCGTGAACCACTGCAGGTCGTCCCAGTCGTAGCCGAAGGCGTCCACGAGCTTCGCGAACTCCTGCGACAGGCTCGTATCGCTCATCAGCCGGTTGTCGGTGTTGACCGTCACCCGGAAGTACAGGCGGCGCAGCAGGCCGATCGGATGCTCGGCGATCGACGGGGCGGCCCCGGTCTGCAGGTTCGACGTCGGGCACATCTCCAGCGGGATCCGCTTGTCGCGGACGTACGCCGCCAGCCTGCCGAGCTTGGCCTCGCCGTCCTCCGGCACCGTGATGTCGTCGATGATCCGCACCCCGTGGCCGAGCCGGTCGGCGCCGCACCACTGGATGGCCTGCCAGATCGACGGGAGCCCGAAGCCCTCCCCCGCGTGGATCGTGAAGTGGGCGTTCTCCCGCTGGAGATACTCGAACGCGTCCAGGTGCCGTGTGGGCGGATAGCCGGCCTCGGCCCCGGCGATGTCGAACCCGACCACGCCGAGGTCCCGGTAACGTACGGCGAGCTCGGCGATCTCCATCGAGCGGGCCTGGTGGCGCATCGCCGTCAGCAGGGTGCCCACCCGGATCCGCGGCTTGCCGTCGGGCCCGGCCGAGCCGAGCCGGAAGCCTTCGAGCACGGCCTCCACGACCTGGTCGAGCGACAGCCCCCGCGAGGTGTGCTGCTCCGGGGCATACCGGACCTCGGCGTACATCACGCCGTCGTCCGCCAGGTCCTCGGCGCACTCCGCGGCCACCCTGACCAGCCCCTCGCGGGTCTGCATCACGCCGACCGTGTGCGAGAACGTCTCCAGGTAGCGCTCCAGCGACCCGGAGTCGGCGGCGTCCCTGAACCAGGCCGCCAGCTCGCCGGGGTCGTACGTCGGCAGGGTGTGGCCGCAGTCACGGGCGAGGTCGATGATCGTCCCCGGACGCAGCCCGCCGTCGAGATGGTCGTGCAGGAGCACCTTGGGCGCCCTGCGAATCTCCTCCAGCGTGGGCAGCCTGGTCATGCCCCCTCCTCGCCGCCGTCGTTCTTCCGGCAATCCTAAGCTGGCCGTCCTACTCGTCGCGGTTGGCGGTGTCCGGGGAGAACGCGGGCAGGCAGACGGCGACGTACTCCGCGCCGGACGGCCCGGAGCTGTAGCGGATCTTCTCGCCGGGCTCGCTGACGAACGCCTGGCCCGCCTCGACCACGGTGGTGCCGCCCGCGTGCTCCACGATGACCGACCCCTTGAGCACGAGCGTGTACTCGGCGAACTCCGGGGTCTGCGCGGGCTCCTCCCAGCCGGGCGGGGCGACCATGTGCGCGATGGAGAGCTGCTCGTCGCCGCTGTTGACGCGGCCCACGTATTCGTCAATGACCTTGCCGCCCGGCACCGGAATGCGGGTGGGGCCGTCGATCCTCCTGACCATGCCGCCCAGTGTGTCAGTAGATCCGAAATAGCGTCATATAGGCCCATCCGCACTACGCTTGAGCGGCTGCAGAGGCGGACGAGACCGCCGGGCCGGGAGTGCGAACGTGAAGCCGTACGGACGAGGAGCCGCGGTGAGAGATCTGCCGGGATTCGACGCCTTCGCGGCGGACCAGGCCCAGCCGCTCGCCCGTACGGCCCTGTCGCTGACGGGTGACCCGGAGGCCGCCCGCGCCCTCGCGGTGACCGCGCTCTCGGTCGTGGCGGCCAGATGGCGCACCGTACGCTGGTCGTTTCCCGCCCACGCCGCCCGTGAGGCGCTGTACGCGGCCTATCTGAAGCGTCCGCGTGCCCGGAAAGCCGCACCCGGGACCGGGCGCCTCGATCCCGGCTCGGACGCGGCGGCCCTCGCGGAGGCGCTGACCGCGCTGACACCGCGCCGCCGCGCCCTTGTCGTGGCGTGCTTCCACGACGGGGACACCACCTGGCAGGCGGCGAATCTGTGCTGCGTGGACGCCCGGACGGCCAACACCGAGACCGTGCTCGCCGTCGCCGAGCTGCGCAGTCGCCTTCCCGCCTCCTTCGTGGAGGTAAGCCCGCCGAAGCCGGCGGATCCCGCAGCGGCGGAGCGGGCGATGGAGACGGCCCCCGACGAGACGCCCTCGAAACCCGCCGTAAGCGCCCCGCCCCCAGAAGCGCCCGCATCGGAGGCCCGCGCATCGGAGGCCCGCGCATCGGAGAGCCCCACTTCAGAAGGCTCCGCTTTCGCGGACTCCACTTTCGCGGACTCCGCTTGCGAGGGCTCCGCTCTGGAGAGGGCCGTTTCAGAGAATGCCGCTTCCCAGCAGATGCCGCCGGAGGCGGACCGGTGCCACACCGCGCCGGACGACGATGCGGAGACCGGTGGCGGCGCGCGTGGCACGGCCCCCGGCCCGTCGCCGACCTCGTGGGCGTCGCCGTCCCAGGCACCCACCCCCACACCGACCCCATGGACGTCACCGTCCCAGGCACCCACCCCCACACCGACCCCATGGACGTCACCGTCCCAGGCATCCAGCGCCACTCCAACCTCATGGGCGTCGCCCTCTCAGGCGTCCGGCTCCGCGTCCACACCTTGGAGCTCGCCGTGGCAGCCGGGCCACGCCGCCGGGCCGCCCGCCGGGCCCGCGTCCTACGGCGCACCCCCGGAGACCTGGTCCGGGGGGAACACGCCTTCCGCGACGCCGTTCGCCCCGCCCGCCACCCCTGCCGTACCGCCGGGGAGCAGCGGTCCCGGCGACCGCGGCGACGGTCCGTGGGAAGCGGCGCTGCGCAGGGAACTGGCCGTCCTGTCCGCGCAGATGCCCGCGCTCGATCCCGTCCCTCTCACCGCCGAGGCCGCACGGACCGGGCGGCGGCAGGGCACGCGACGGCGCGCCCTGGTCACCACCATGAGCGTCACGCTCTCCGCTCTGGTCATCGTCCCCCTCGCCTTCGGCGCGGCCGGCCTGCTCGGGCGCGCCGCGCACAGCACGGACGGCGCCTCCCCCGGCGTGCTGGACGAGAGCGACGCGGCTCCCACGCTCCCGCCGTCCCTGCCCGCCCCCGTACGCTTCGCCTACCGGGGGTTCTGCACAGCGGACGACTGGGACGCGTTCACCCAGGAGTTCGCGGAAAACGGCTGCGCCCAATGGCGAGTCGTGGCGACCACGGGCGGTCAGTGGCGTGTGGCGGACGTGTCCCCCGCCCTCAGCGACGGATGGCAGCCCCTCCTCGCGATCAGCGGGGACGGCAACCGCCTGGTCTACTTCAGCGCGGCCTCGTCCGACTTCGTCATGATCGACCGGCGCGACACCACGACGAGGAGGACCGACCTGGTCCCGCTCGCCGAGGAGGTCTCGCCGGAGGAGACCCACGTCGTCATCTCGCCCAGCGGGCGGTGGATGGCCGCCGACTTCGGCCCGGCCGCGGGGGCGCTCCATCCACGGGTGCAGAACCTCACGAACTATCACGTCCGGACGTTGCCCCGCCGGATGCGGGTCCTGGCCGTCTCGGACAACGGCACGGTGACGGGCACGGCCGCATGGGACACCGACACGGTTCCCGGGCGGCTCACCACAACCGTCCTGCTGCGGATGCGGCCCGACGGGCGCACGCTGAGCCGTACGCCGATCGACTCCGCGCTGTTCGAGGCAGGCACCGCGGTCTCCCCGGACGGACGCGCCGTCGCCGTGGCGGCCGAGCGCGCCCACCCGGCCGAGGGCGACCACGGCCAGTTGGTCACGATCGACTCCGTCACCGGCAAGGTGCTCACCCGGCGCGAGGCGGCCCTCCCCGAGGACACGCACATCTTCGCCGTACGCGGCTGGGCGGACGAGCACGAGGTGATCGTGGAGGCGGAGCGGATCAGCGACGACGACGAGGACGACGCGGAATATTCGGTCTACGCCATCGACGTGCGCACTGGAGCCGCGCGGCCGATAGAGCTGGACGAGGCGGGCGGTGTGCCCGCCCTCTGGGTCCCCGGCACGATGCGCTGACCCGATCACGCACTGACCCGGACGGGCGCTGGCCCAGACGGGCGCTGACCCGGCGCGCCCGGACGTGGTGTCCCCGGATGCGCACCGCCCTCGACACGCACTGGCCCCGACATACACCCCCCTCGGCACGCACTGGCCCGGACACGCGGTGGCCCCGGCGCGCCCGGACATGGTGTCCCCGGATGCGCACCGGCTCAGCCGCCCTGACCAGGAAGGTGGCGGCCGGGCGTGCGGGAAGGGGCGCCCCGGCGCGACCGGGACGCCCCTTCCTCTGACGGCGGTGGGAAACGTAGGGCGGGTCAGACCGTCTCCAGCACCGCCTCCTCCCGCGCCTCGGCCGGCCGCCGCCGGGACCGGAGCCCGGTGAGGGCGATGGCCAGGCCGACAAGGGCGAACCCGGCCGAGACCAGGATCGCGGCGCGGAAGTGGCCGATCGGGTCGCCGCCGTCCGCCCCCGAGGTCAGGACGGCGGTGACGATCGCCAGCACCACGGCTCCGCCGACCTGGCCTGAGGTGTTCAGCAGGCCCGAGGCGAGTCCCTGCTCCTCGTCGTCGACCCCGGCGGTCGCCTGGATGTTGAGCGACGGGAACGACAGCGCGAAGGCGATGCCCAGCAGGACCATGCCCGGCAGCACCATCGCGAGCAGGCTGGGGTGAAGATCCACCCGCAGGAACACCGCGTACCCCGCGAGCAGCGCCACCGAGCCCACCACGATCAGCCGCGCGGTGCCGAAGCGGTCGGCGAACCCGCCCATCGTGGTGGAGGTGAGCGCGACCAGCAGTCCCGCAGGCAGGAACGCGAGGGCGGTCTGCAACGCGCTCCAGCCCAGCAGGTTCTGGAAGTACTGCATCGCCACGAACTGGAAGCCGACGTACGACCCGAACAGGATGACCAGGCCGATGTTGGCCCGGACGAGTGGCGCGGAGCGCAGGATGCCGAGCCGGACCAGCGGGTGCCGCACCCGGCGCTCCAGCCAGACGAACAGCCCGATCAGGGCGGCGGCCCCGGCGAGCGACAGCACGGTGCGCACCGCGCTCACCTTGGGCGCCTCCACGACGGCGAAGACCAGGAGCAACATGGCCGCCGTGATGGTCGCGGCCCCGAGGAGGTCGTGGCCGCCTTCACCGCGTTCCTCGCCCCGCTGGAGCAGCCGCGTTCCGGCGATAAGGGCGATGATCGCGACGGGCACCGGCATGAAGAACGTCCAGCGCCATCCGATCTCGGTGAGCAGGCCGGACAGGACCAGCCCGAGCGAGAAGCCGCTGGCGCCGCAGGCGGTGAAGATGCTCAGGGCCCGGTTGCGTGCGGGCCCTTCGGCGAAGGTCGTGGTGATGATGGACAACGCGGCGGGCGCGGTGAACGCGGCGCTGACGCCCTTCACGAAGCGGGCCGCGATCAGCAGGGTTCCGTCGGTCATCAGCCCGCCGAGCAGCGAGGCGGCGGCGAAGACGACGAGGGCGGTCAGGAACACCCTGCGGCGGCCGAGCAGGTCGGCGGTCCGGCCCCCGAGCAGCAGCAGACCGCCGTATCCCAGCACGTAACCGCTCACCACCCACTGCAGTGACGAGGTGGACATCCCGAGATCGGCCTGGATGGACGGGAGCGCCACCCCGACCATCGACACGTCAAGAGCATCGAGGAACACGACGGCGCAGAGAACGGTGAGGGCACCCCACAGGCGGGCCCCCCAGCGCTCGTCCCTAGTGGAGGAAGTCATGACAGGGGAACTTACATGCACACGCATTCAATGCACAAGCAAATAATGCGTTTGCATCTAATGTGTGTGCATGGTATGGTCGCGCCGAGAAAGGCGGTCTCGCATGAACGACATCGACACCGGCTTTGTGGTGATGGCCTGGCGCGAGCTGCTCGCCCGGCACGCGGAGGTGTCGTGCGCGCTGGAGCGTGAGCTGAGCGACAAGCACGGGCTCGGCGTGAGCGAGTTCGAGGTGCTTGAGCGCCTCGTGGAGGCAGACCGGTCCTCTCTCTGCGACGGGCCGGACGGGGCCAAGTTCCGCGTGCAGGAGCTCGCCGGCCAGGTTCACCTGAGCCAGAGCGCGCTGTCACGCCTCATCGCCCGGCTGGAACGCGAGGGCCTGGTCGGCCGCGCGCTGTGCGAGGCGGACCGGCGCGGGGTCTTCGTGCAGCTCACCGAGGAGGGACGGCGACGGCACGCGGAGGCGACCCCCACGCATCGGGCCGTCCTGGCCGAGCACCTGTTCCCCCACCTCGTGAACGCCGGCTACGCGCCATCCGTCCCGGACGAGGCCCCCCGCCCCGTCTGAGCCCTCATGTGACGAAGAGAGCCGGCCCGCTGAGCACGCGGGCAGGCGCGGAACCGGCGGGCTCAGGCGATCAGGAGCGGCACGCCGTCCACGTCGACGAGCGCGCCGTTCGCGTCCACCAGCGCGCCGTCTCCTGTCACCTGCGCGCCCGCCTCGATGAGCCGGAAAGCCGCCTCCTCCGGGTCGTCGGCGGCGATGGCGACGTGCCGGAAACCCCGCCGGCACGGATCGGGAGTCCACGGGCTCGCGGTCGTGGGAGCGGTGAACGTGAAGACCTCCAGGACCGCCTCCCCGGCCAGCAGATATGTGATCAGGAAGCCGCGCGGGTCCTGGTCCTGCGATATCTGCCCGATGACCTCATAACCGAGCCTGTCCCGATAGACGGCGAGCGCGGCGTCGAGGTCGGCGGACGTGACCGCCACGTGGTCGAAGACCGGCGGCGCCGTACGCGGCCTGCTCAGGGCGGCCAGCCGTTCCCGCTCGGCCAGTTCCGGCGAGGCGACCCGGTGATACCGGAGGTAGCCGGACGTGATCTCCAGATGGGTGCCGTCCGGGTCCTGGAAGAACGCGATCCGCACGCCGCCGACCGCGTCGAGAGGTGGCAGCGTGAAGGGCACCCCGGCGTCGCGGACGCGCTCGGCCCGCAGATCGACGTCGCCGACCTTGAAGCCGATGTGCCGGATGCCGCGCTGGAGGTCGTCGTTCACCCAGCCGCCGAGATCGCCTTCCGCCGTCTCGACCAGTTTCAGCAGTGCGGGCCCGGCCGACAGCCACGCGACGCCGGGCCCCGCGGCCGGGCCCCCCGCCGGAGCGAGATCCAGCAGGTCGCGGTAGAAGTCGAGCGAGCGGGCCAGATCGGCGACGCCGATCTCGACATGACGGATGCCTTCGTGATCTGACACGGCTCCCCAACCTACCCCCGGCCCCTCCGCGTCCCGAGCGGTCCCGTACGGCGAAGCCCGCCGGGGCCGGTGACCACAGCGGAGCGGACCTCGGCGGCCGAGCCGGGCCGCAGGCCGGGAGCCAGTGCGAGGGTGACCACGACGGAGGCCGCCGCCATCGCGCCCATCGCGGCCGGGGCCGAGGTGGTCTGAGCCACCGCCCCCGCGATCGCCGCGCCGACCCCCTGCATGGTGAGCACGCCCGACGACTGCAGCCCGAGCGCCTGCCCGCTCATCTCCTCCGGGGTGACGGACATGAGGCGTTCCTGGAGCAGCAGGCTCGCCGAATATCCGGCCGAGGCGAGCATGACGGCGGCCAGCGCGACCGGCAGGGACGGGCGGAGCAGGAAGACCAGGTAGGGCGCGGCGAGCAGCAGCCGCAGCGGAGCGCTCAGCCGCTCGCGCCACCACGAGGGGACGAACCGCCCCAGCAGCGTGTCACCGGCGAGCATCCCGGCGGCGGCGCAGGCGAACAGCAGCCCGGCGTGCGGGGGATCGTAGGCGACGTACAGCGACTCGCAGCCCACGATCAGGCCGTTCGGCACCCACAGGGCCAGATAGAGCCGGCGGCGCAGCCCCGACGACCAGAGCACGCGGTTGACCCGCCACGTCTCCGCCGGAGAGGGCCGTCCCTGCGCGCGGGGCGGGCGGCCGGTGAGCCCCCACCGGGCGACGGCCGCCGCGACGAGGTACAGCCCCGCCCCGGCGAGCAGCGTGCCGCGCGGGGACAGCGCGGTCACGAGCACGCCTCCGGCGACGAAGCCGACGATCTGCTGCACGCCGACCGACATGCTGAGCACCGAACGGCCGAGCAGGTAGCCGTCCCTGGGCAGGATCTCGTTGAGCAGCCCGAACCGGACCCCGCCGCCGAGGGAGGCGGCGAGCCCCATGCCCAGGACGACGGCGAACACCGCCCACAGCGGCAGACCGGGAACGGCGAGCGCGGCCGTGCCGGCGCAGTGGACGAGCGCCAGCGCCGTCATCGCGGCACGCGGGGGCAGCCGGTCGGCGGCCGACAGCAGCACCGTCGCCCCGAGCACCTGTGCGAAGGACGAGCCGAACATGCTCAGGGCCGACAGCAGCGGCGACCCCGTCGCCCCGTAGACGAGCGTGCCGAGGGCCAGGCCGCTCACGGTCGAGGCCGCCACCTGCGCGGACGCGGCGGTGAACAGGGGTGTGTATTCAGGCGTGCGGAACAGTTCCCGATAGGTACGCATGACGGGAGCCTCGATCACCGCCGCGCACCGCCGTTATTGTTTCGCGGGGAGGCGAAACATGGGCTGGTGGCTGGTCGACTCCGACACCCTCGCGGAGAGCCGGTTCGTGATCTCTCCCCTGGCCGAGGCCACCGCCTGCCTGTTCACCCTGGAGAGGGCGTCGGCGGCGCATCCCGGCGAGCGGGAGTGGCTCGACACCCATCTGCCCGCCTTCCGCTCCCGCCTGGCCGGCGACCCGATCACGGCGCTGCTGCTGAGGGCCGCGCGGGGCCGCAACTGGACCGCCGACTTCCTCACTCCCGCTCCGACCGGCGAGGGCGAGCCCGCCTTCGAGGAGGAACTGGCCCGGGTCCGCGCGACCCCGCCCGAGACCGCGTACGCCGACATCGAGGTGGCGCTGCGCGGTCCGTTGCCGGGGCCGCTGCGCCGCACCGACCTGGCCGACCGCGCGGCGGATCTGCTGGAGTGGGTGTGGACGCACACCGTGCTGCCCGACTGGCCGCGCCGCCGGCGGATCATGGAGGCCGACGTCGTCGCCCGCGTGGGCCTCATCAGCCAGGGCGGCTGGGCCGCCGCGCTGAACGACATGCGCAAGGGGATGCGCTGGCTCGGCGGCGACCGGCTGCAGATCAACACCTACGACTATCCGCCGAGGCGGATCGGCGGGGCGCGGCTGATGTTCGTCCCGGTCACTCCCCGCCAGGCATGGGCCGCCTGGACCGTGGGCCGCCACTACGCCCTGGTCTACCCCTGCTCGGGGACGCTGGCCGAGCCCGGCCGGGCGCCGGTGCCCGAGGCGCTCGGCAGGCTCCTCGGCCCGGCACGGGCGCGGGTGCTCGTGCTGCTCGCCGCGCCGAAGAGCACGACGCACCTCGTGGCGCTGAGCGGCCAGGGCCTGGGCTCGGTGGGCCGCCACCTCAAGGTGCTCCTCGACTCCGGTCTCGTACGGCGGCGCCGGG
Organism: Microbispora sp. CSR-4; assembly: GCF_008033685.1. Classification (NCBI taxonomy): domain Bacteria; kingdom Bacillati; phylum Actinomycetota; class Actinomycetes; order Streptosporangiales; family Streptosporangiaceae; genus Microbispora; species Microbispora sp. CSR-4. The sequence continues at coordinate 30,073 of NZ_VJVX01000068.1, read as the reverse complement.
CCGGGCGGTCGGTGCTCTACTACCGCACGCCCCTCGGCGACGCCCTCGTGGCGGGTGACACGGATGATCGTTCGATGGAGTGAACCAACCTCGCCAGCCCCAAGGCCCTGTGGTCTTCTTCGGCGTCCTGTTCGCCAGCCTGCTCCCGCACCGTACGGACCTCGTCATGCGGGCGGCCACCCTCGGCGCGATGCCGACCGTGGCGTTCGCCTGGTTCTCCGCCGTCGCCTTCCTGGCCGGCAGCCCGTGGATCACCAGGGGCTACCGGCGGCTGAAGAAGCGGCTCGACATGCTCACCGGCGGCCTGTTCGTCGGCATGGGCGTGCATGGGCGCGCTGCTGATCCCACGCTGACGCGAAGACTGCGACGCTCAGGCGGTGATGCGGTCGATCACCAGCGGCAGCAGGTCCGCGCCGCCGTCCTGGCCGATCTCGTACGCGCCCTCGAGCGCCTGGAGCGCCCGGTCGAACCTGGCGGCCTCGTCGGCGTACAGGGTCATCAGCGGAGCCCCGGCGCGGACCGTCTCGCCGGGCTTGGCGTGCAGCACGATGCCCGCGCCGGCGGAGACCGGGTCCTCCTTGCGAGCCCGTCCGGCCCCGAGCCGCCAGGCCGCCACGCCGACCTTGAGCGCGTCGAGCGTGCGCAGCGTGCCCGAGGCGGGGGCGGTGACAACGGCCGACTCGGCGGCCTTCGGCAGCGGCGCGTCCGGGTCGCCGCCCTGGGCGATGATCATGCGCCGCCAGGCGTCCATCGCCGAGCCGTCCTTGAGCGCCTCCTCCGGGTCCTTGGCGCCCGGGACGGCGGCGGCCTCCAGCATCTCCCTGGCCAGCCGTACGGTGAGCTCGACCACGTCGGCGGGGCCGCCTCCGGCGAGCACCTCGACGGACTCCTCGACCTCCAGCGCGTTGCCCACCTTCAGGCCCAGCGGGCGGTCCATCGCGGTGAGCAGGGCGACCGTGCGCACCCCGGCGTCGGTGCCCAGCTCGACCATCGTCCGGGCCAGCTCGCGGGCGTCGTCCACGTTCTTCATGAACGCGCCCGAGCCGGCCTTCACGTCGAGCACGAGCGATCCCGTGCCCTCGGCGATCTTCTTGGACATGATCGAGGACGCGATCAGCGGGATCGACTCGACCGTGCCGGTGACGTCGCGCAGCGCGTAGAGCTTCTTGTCGGCCGGCGCGAGGCCCGCGCCCGCCGCGCAGACGACCGCACCGGCCGAGCGGATCACGCCGAGCATCTCGTCGTTCGACAGCGACGCCCGCCAGCCGCGGATCGACTCCAGCTTGTCCAGCGTGCCGCCGGTGTGGCCGAGGCCCCGCCCGGACAGCTGCGGCACGTACGCGCCGCAGGCGGCGACCAGCGGGGCCAGCGGCAGGGTGATCTTGTCGCCGACCCCGCCGGTGGAGTGCTTGTCGGCCGTGGGCCGGTCGAGGGAGGACCAGTCCATCCGCTCCCCCGACCTGATCATGGCCTGGGTCCAGTCCGCGATCTCCCTGCGGTTCATGCCGTTGAGCAGGATCGCCATCAGCAGCGCCGACATCTGCTCGTCGGCCACCTCGCCCCGCGTGTACGCGTCGATCACCCAGTCGATCTGGGCGGTCGACAGCTCGCCCCGGTCGCGCTTGACGGTGATGACCTCGATCGCGTCGAACCCCACGTTTCCCCCTTATCGCGACAAATCATCCGGGCCGAAGGCGAACGGCAGGAAGCCGTCCATCCGCATCGGCCCGTCGGGCGTCTCCACCAGCAGGTCGCGCCCGCCGTGCTCGAACAGCAGCTGGCGGCAGCGGCCGCACGGCATCAGCAGCTCGCCGTGGCCGTCCACGCAGGTGAAGGCCACCAGCCTGCCGCCGCCGCTCGCGTGCAGCGCGGAGACGAGCCCGCACTCGGCGCACAGCCCCAGGCCGTACGACGCGTTCTCGACGTTGCAGCCGGTCACGATCCGGCCGTCGTCGACGAGCGCCGCCGCCCCCACGGGAAACTTCGAATACGGCGCGTACGCGTGGGTCATGGCCTCGCGGGCCGCGACCCGCAGCGCCTCCCAGTCGATGCTCATTTCGCCTGCCCCCTTCGATACGGGACACCGTCGGCCGCCGGCATGCGCAGCCGTTGCGAGGCCAGCGACAGGACCAGCAGCGTGGTCAGGTGGGGGGTGAACGAGGTGAACTGCTCCGGCACGGTGTCGGTCACGGCGAACACCACGAACACCGCGATCGCCACGACCCCGGTGATCAGGGCCGCGCGCCCGCGCCGCTGCCGTACGAGCTGGTAGACCGCCACGGCGACGAGCAGCAGCGCGACGACGAGCAGCAGCGCGTGCACCGAGATGCCGCCCTGCCGGAGCTGGAGCGCGTCGGTGTAGCCGAACAGCGCCGCGCCGCCGGCGAGCCCGCCGGGACGCCAGTTGCCGAAGATCATGGCGGCGAGGCCGATGTAGCCGCGTCCGCCCGTCTGCCCGTCGCGGTAGATCCCCGCCGCCACCAGCGACAGGAACGCGCCGCCGAGCCCGGCCAGCACACCGGAGACCAGCACGGCGGCCCACTTGTACAGGTAGACGTTGACGCCCAGCGACTCCGCCGCGACCGGACGCTCGCCGCACGCCCGCAGGCGCAGGCCGAACGGCGTGCGCCACAGGATGTAGAACGACAGCGGCACCAGCAGGATCGCCAGGATCGTGAACCACGACACGTCCTGGGTGATGCCCCGCAGCACGCCCGCGAAGTCCGACAGGACGAACCAGTGCTTGGCCTCGACGGTCCGCAGCGGGTCGTTGAGGAAGCCCAGGCTCACCGTGCCCATCTTGGGCAGCGGCGGCGAGTTCTTCGTGCCGCCACCAGGCATGCCGTCGAAGACGAGCTGGGACAGATACTGGGTGAAGCCGACGCCGACGATGTTGATCGCCACGCCGGAGATGATGTGGTCGACGCCGAAGGTCACGGTCGCGACGGCGTGGATGGCCGCGCCCAGCGCCCCGCCGACGGCGCCGGCGACCACACCCGCCCAGGGGCTGTGGAACTGGATGGCACCCCAGGCGCCGAACCAGGTGCCGAGCACCATCATGCCTTCGAGGCCGATGTTGACCACGCCGGCCCGTTCCGACCACAGGCCGCCGAGACCGGCGAGCCCGATCGGCACGGCGAGGCCGAGCGCGGCGCTGACCGTGCCCGCCGAGGTGATGTCGTTCGCCCCGGTCACCAGCCGCGCGATCGACAGCAGCACCACGAGCCCGGCCAGGCCGAGCAGGAGCACCGGGCCCGACAGCCGGAAGCGCCGCACCGGGGCCGCCTCGACCGGGCGTTCGACCGGGAGGTCCGTCGCCGTCATGCCGTCTCCTCGATTCCGTCCGGCCTGGTTGTCATGCCGTCGCCTCCGCCTTCGGCGCCTCCTGCGGCGCGGCGAGCTCGCGGCTGACCCTGCGCTGCTCCGCGACGATGCGGTAGCGGTGGACCAGCTCGTACGCGATGATCACGGAGAGCACGACGACGCCCTGCATGATCTGGACGATCTCCTTGGAGATGTCGAGCAGCTGGAGCTGGTTGGACGAGTTGTCCAGGAAGCTCCACAGCAGCGCGCCGACCGCCATGCCGACCGGGTTGTTGCGGCCGAGCAGGGCGATCGCGATGCCCGTGAAGCCGAGACCGGCCGGGAAGTTGTTGCTGTACTTGTAGGAGGCGCCGAGCAGCTCCGGCATGCCGATCAGGCCGGCGACCGCCCCCGACATGACCATCGTGACGACGATCATCTTCTTCACGCTGACACCGCTGGCCACCGCCGCGGACTCGGACTTGCCGGTCGCCCGCAGCTCGAAGCCGAACCGGGTGCGGTTGAGCACCACCCAGTAGGCGATGCCGAGCAGGACCGCGACCACGATGAACCCGTTGACGAGCACCGGCGTGCCCGCGATGAGCGGGATGCCGGGCATGTGCGCGTCGTCGGGGATGGGCCTGGTGCCGAGGTCGTTGCCGGTCAGCACGCCGAAGTGCTCGCTGACCAGCCACGAGCCGAGGCCGGTGGCGATCGCGTTCAGCATGATGGTCGAGATGACCTCGCTCACGCCCCGGTAGACCCGGAGCAGACCGGCGATCGCGGCCCACAGCGCGCCGACGACCACCGCCACGACGATCACGAGGACGATGTTGAGCACGCCCGGCACCACGGCGGCGCCGCCGAGCCCGGCGGCGATCACGGCCGCGAGCCGATACTGGCCGTCCACGCCGATGTTGAAGAGGTTCATCCGGAAGCCGACGGCCACCGCGAGCGCGGAGATGTAGTACATGACCCCGGTGTTGAGGATCATGGCCATCGACCGCGGCTGGGTGCCGTACTCCGCGAGGGTGGTGAACGCCAGCACCGGGTCCTTGCCCGCGGCGACCAGGACCACCGACGTGATCAGCACGGCGACGACGACCGCGATGAGGGGTGCGACGACGGCGAGCCAGCCGCTCAGCTTCACCCGGCCGAGCACCCGGTCGAGGAACCCGTTCATACCGTCTCCTCCCCGGCGCCGGTCATCGCCGAGCCCAGTTGCTCGGGGGTCACGTTCGCGGGATCGACGTCGGCGACGATCCTGCCGCGCAGGATCACCTTGAGCGTGTCGGACAACCCGATCAGCTCGTCGAGGTCCGCGGAGATCAGCAGCACGGCCAGCCCGGCGGCGCGCGCGGTGCGCAGGTGGTCCCAGATGGCGGCCTGCGCGCCGATGTCCACACCCCGGGTGGGGTGGCTGGCGATGAGCAGCACGGGATCGCCGCTCATCTCCCGCCCGACGATCAGTTTCTGCTGGTTGCCGCCGGACAGCGTGGCCGCGTCCACGTCGATGCCGGGGGTGCGCACGTCGTACTCCTCGACGATGCGCCGCGTGTCGGCCCGGGCGCCGGCGCGGTCGATCCACGGGCCCTTGACGTTGGGCCGGCGGGTCTGGTGGCCGAGGATGCGGTTCTCCCAGAGCGGCGATTCGAGCAGCAGGCCGTGGCGGTGGCGGTCCTCGGGGATGTAGCCGATGCCGCCCGCGCGCCGCTTCAGCGTGGACCACTGGGAGATGTCGGCGCCGGCGAGCGTGAGCGCGCCCGCCTCGCAGGGGCGCATACCCATGATCGCCTCGACGAGTTCCGCCTGGCCGTTGCCCTCGACGCCCGCGATGCCGAGCACCTCGCCCTTGTGGATGTCGAAGCTCACGTTGTCGACCACCGGCCGCCCGTCGCCGGTGCGCACGGTCAGGTCGCGTACGGACAGGGCGACGACGTCGGTGACGGTCGACTCGCGGGTCTCGGGGCTGGGCAGCTCGCTGCCGACCATGAGCTCGGCGAGCTTGCGGGAGGTCACGTCCTTGGGGTTCACGGTCGCCACGGTGGTGCCGCGCCGGATGACGGTGATCTCGTCGGCCACCCGAAGGACCTCGTCCAGCTTGTGGGAGATGAACAGGATCGTCAGCCCCTCGCGGACCAGGCCGCGCAGGTTGTCGAACAGCTCGTCCACCTCGTGGGGCACGAGCACGGCGGTCGGCTCGTCCAGGATCAGGATGCGGGCGCCCCGATAGAGCACCTTGAGGATCTCCACCCGCTGGCGGTCGCCGACACCCAGGTCCTCGACCGGCACGTCCGGCTGCACGCCCAGGCCGTACGCGTCGGAGATCTCCTTGATCTTCTTGCGTGCGGCGGCGAAGTCCAGGGCGAGGCCGCCGCGGCGCGGCTCGCTGCCCAGGACCACGTTCTCCAGGACGGTCAGGTTGTCGGCCAGCATGAAGTGCTGGTGGACCATGCCGATGCCCACGGCGATGGCGTCGGCGGGGGTGTGGAAGCCCACGGGCGCCCCGTTGACGCGGATCTCGCCCTCGTCTGGGCGCTGCATCCCGTACAGGATCTTCATCAGCGTGGACTTCCCCGCGCCGTTCTCGCCTACGAGGGCGTGGATGTGCCCCTTGGCGACGCGGAGGTGGATGTCGCTGTTGGCGACGACTCCCGGGAACCTCTTGGTGATCCCGGTGAGTTCTACTGCGGGTTCCGTGGCGGTCGCGGCGGTAATGTCGGCCTCCTCTTCGCGGAGTGCCCGGTGCGGTCAAGTGATAGTGAGAGTAGAGCAAAGGGCCCGGGGCGGGTGCCTCCGGGCCCCTCGAATGCGCAGGTCAGGACGTCGGGACCGTGATCTCGCCGCCGACGATCTTCTGCTTGTACTCGTCGATCTTCGACTTGATGTCGTCGATCTTGCCGCCGGTCGTGGAGTAGTCCACGCCGCCCGCCTTGAGGTCGTAGACCGAGGGGCCGGACGTGACCGTGCCGTCGATGTACTTCTTGAGGAAGTCGAAGACGGCCACGTCGACCTTCTTGATCATCGAGGTGATGATCACATCCTTGAAGTCGGCGTACGCCGGGAGCGCCGCCTGGTCGGAGTCGACGCCGATCGCCATCGCGTTCGCGGCCTTGGCCGCCTCGAAGACGCCCGCGCCCGAACCGCCGGCCGCCTGGTAGACCACGTCCGCACCGGCGTCGTACATGCCCTCGGCGGCCGTCTTGCCCTTGGCCGGGTCACCGAAGCCGCCGAAGTCCGGGGGCTGGGTGAGGTACTTGGTCTGGATCTTGATGTCCGGCTTGACGGCCTTCGCGCCGGCCTCGTAGCCCGCCTCGAACTTGTGGATCAGCGGCACGTCGACGCCACCCACGAAGCCGATGTTGCCCTTCTCGGACTTCAGCGCCGCCGCGACGCCCACGAGGAACGACCCCTGCTCCTCGGCGAACATCAGGTTCGTGATGTTGTCGCCCTTGGCCGCGTCGTCGTCCACGATGGCGAACTTGACGTCGGGGAACTCCTTGGCGACCTTCGCCACGGAGCCGGAGTAGGCGAAGCCCACCGCGATGACCGGGTTGTAACCCCCGGACGCGAGCAGGCGCAGCCGCTCCTCCTTCTGGGCGTCGGTCTCGCCCTGGGTGGCCTCCAGCTCCTTCTTCTCGACGTGAAGCTCCGCCTCGGCCTTGTCCAGGCCGGCCGCGGCCGCGTCGTTGAAGGAGCCGTCGCCACGGCCACCGATGTCGTATGCCAGGCCCACCTTGACCTGGGAGGCGGCAGGCGCGCTGGACGCGTCGGCCGAAGCTCCGGTCGTGGTGGTGTCGTCGCTACCCCCACAGGCGGCGGCGGCCATGAGCAAGGCGCCGCTCACCGTGGCGGCGGTCAGTCTGCTAACTCGATTGCGGAGCAAGGTCGTGACTCCCCTTCCGTTCCCCGCCCGTCTGACTCTCGTCGCACGCACGCAGGAACGCACGGCAACCCTGCACGGAAGATAGTTGTTTGACCTGCATCGACCAAACCCGCACCGCAGTCCGCAACATGTCCGTTATGCAGCGCAGTCCACACCGTGACCAGGGCGTCAGCCTGGGGAAACCTTGACCCGGCCGTGGATGATCTCCTGCTTGAGCAGCTCCAGACGCGGCTGGATGTCGTCGATGTGGCCGCCGGTGAGGCTGTAGTCGACGCCGCCGCGCCTCAGGTCGTACACGACCGGGCCGCTGGTCACGGTGTGGTCGGCGACGCCGGCGAGGTAGTCGTAGACCGCGACGTCGATCCTTTTGATCATCGAGGTCATGATCACGTGGCGCACGGCCGGGTCGGCGCTCTTGGCCTGGTCGTAGTCGACGCCGATGGCCCACGCCCCGGCGTCGTTCGCCGCGCGGAACACCCCGGCCCCCGAGGCCCCGGCGACCTGGTAGACCACGTCGGCGCCGGCCCGGTACATGCGCCGTGCGACCTTCTCCGCCTTGTCGGGCCGGTAGAAGCCGTTCAGGTCGTGCGGGCCCGTGAGGTAGGCGATCCTGATCCGCACCCGCGGGTTCACGTGCTTCACGCCCTGGACGTAGCCGACCTCGAACTTCCTGACCAGCGGCGACGGGTTGCCCCCGACGAAGCCGACGTCGCCGGTGCGCGACTTCATCGCCGCCGCCGCGCCCATCAGGAACGACCCCTGCTCCGAGGCGAACAGCAGGTTCGTGATGTTGGGGCCCTTCACCGTGGGCTCGTCGACGATCGCGAACCGCGTCCTGGGAAACCTCGGGGCGATCCGCGCCAGCGCCGGTGCGTACGAGTATCCGACCGCGATGATCGGGTCGTATCCCGCCGCGGCGAGTGCCCGCACCCGCTCCACCTTGCGGGTGGCGGGCTCGCCCGGCGCGGCCTCGACCTCACGCACCCGCATGCCCTTCAGGTTGCGCTTGGCCTCGTCGACTCCGGCGGCCGCGGCGTCGTTGTACGACTGGTCGCCCCGTCCGCCGATGTCGTACACGAGCCCGACCTGCAGCGGACGTGTACGCGGGGTCGCCGTGCTCACCTCGCCGCCACATCCCGCGACGGCGGTCACGGCGGCGGCGACGGCGCCCGCCATCACCGCCCGGAACGCCCGCAATCGGACCCCCATCCCGGAATTGTCCCAACCTCGCGATACCCGCTGGGCGTCCAGGAGAACGTGGGACACAAAGTCCCTGACAGATTTATCCCATTTGAGTCAATTCGTATGCGAAAGAGACCCCGAGTATCGGGCGTCCCGTTCTCCTTCGCGTGTCACCGCGAAGTCGGCCGCGGTGTCGCCCCGCCAGGTGATCGAAACGCTTCCGGGATAACACGCGTCGCCCTTCACCTGGTCGAGGGTCAGCACGAGCGTCTCGCCCGATTCGCGCGCGGGGGTGAGACGGCCGGAGCAGTGGAGGTCGGCACCCCACCTCATCCGTGCCGGGGTGGTCAGGCGGATCTCGACCGGGAAGATCCGGCCGGCCGAGGGATAGCGGGCGACGCCCGTCCACGTCCCGTCGAGGCGCCCGGCCAGGCGGGCTGGCTGGTGGGCGGATTCGCGGCCGGGTTCGCCGTTCGTCAGGACCCACGCGACACCCGCTGCGACGACGACCGCGACGAGGAGGACGAGCGAGGCGATCACCGCACGCGCCCGCCCGCGACCACGCCCGCCGGGTCTGGCGAGCTCCGTAGGCCGGTCCACCAGGACGCCCTCGGCTCCCCCGGGCTCCGTGCCGGTCCGCTCCGTACTGGTCCGCTCCGTACTGGTCCGCTCCGTACTGGTCCGCTCCGGGCTGGTCGGCGTCCGGCTGATCGGAGCCGAGCCGGTCGGCGTCGGGCCGGTCGGCGTCGGGCTGGTCGGGCCCAGGCCGGTCGGATACGAGCCGGTCGGATCCAGGCTGGCCGGCTCGGTGTCTGCGGGTTCTCGGCCGGTCGGCTCGGTGTCGGACTCGTCAACATCGGTCCGGCCTGTGTCGGCCTGGCCTGTGTCGGCCTGGCCTGTGTCGGCCTGGCCTGTGTCGGCCTGGCCTGTGTCGGTCTGGCTTGTGTCGATCTGGCCGGTGTCGGCCCGCGCCCCGGGCGACGTAGCCCCCGGCTCCTGTCGTGGCGGTGCCGTAGACCCGGACACCGCAGAGCCGGACGCCGCAGAGCCGGACGCCGCAAAGAAGGACGCTGCGGAGCCGCCGGGCCCCGGTGCGGTCATGCCCTGCCCCGCCCGCTTCGGGGGTCCGGGCCGGCCTGGGGAGGGCCGGTCGAGCAGGGCGCTGAGCACCTGTCCGGCGTCCGGCCGGTCGGCCGGGTCCGCGGCCAGGCACGCCACGACGAGGTCTTTCAGCAGGCCGGCGAGCGGCCCGAGGTCCGGCGTGCCGTACAGGATGCGGGCCATGACGGCCGCGTGCGTGTCACCGGTGTAGGCGTGCCGCCCGCTCGCCGCGTAGACGAGCGTGAGCGCCCAGCAGAACACGTCCGCCGCCGGACCGGCAGACCGGCCCTGGAGCTGCTCCGGCGCCATGTAGGCCGGGGTGCCGACGAGATTCCCGGTCGTCGCGGTGGCGTCGGCGAGCCGCGAGATGCCGAAGTCGACGACCCGCAGCCCGTCCGAGCCGAGGAGCACGTTGCCCGGCTTGAAGTCGCGGTGGACGATTCCCGCCCGGTGGATCGCGGCCAGCGCGGTCGCCGTCCCCACGGCGACCCGGTCGAGATCGCCGCCCGTCCGCGGGCCCGCCGCCGTCACGTGCTCGCGCAGCGACGGCCCGTCGACGTACTCGCTCACGACGTACGGCCGGTCGCCGTCGAGGTCGGCGTCGAGGACCTGGGCGGTGCAGAACGGCGCGACCCGGCGCACCGCCTCGATCTCACGGGCGAAGGCGCGCCGGGCGGCGGTGCCGTCGAGCCGGGCGTGCAGGAGCTTCACGGCCACCGGCACGCCCGACGGGGCGGTGCCTCGGAAGACGACGCCCTGGCCGCCCGCGCCGAGGCGGCCGTCGAGACGGTAGTTCCCGAGATGCCGGGGGTCCTCGGGACGCAGGAGGGAGACGTCGGGCACGGCGGCGTACGGCTCAGCGGGCTCGGCCGGTCGGGTGAGCGCGGTCCGGGAAGCGCGCGTCCCACGGGCGCCGGCTCGACAGACGCGGATCCGACGGCTGCGGATTCAACGGGCGCGCACTTAACAGACGCGGGTTCGACAGGCGCGGGTTCGACAGGCGCGGGTCCGACAGGCGCGGGTCCGACAGGCGCGGGTCCGACAGACGCGGGTCCGAGAAACGCGCGTCCCACGGGCGCCGGCTCAACAGGCGCGGATCCGACGGCTGCGGATTCAACGGGCGCGGATCCGACGGGCGCGAATTCACCTGGGCTCGGTTCAGCGGGCACCGCCCCACAGCGCGGTCAGCGCGGTGGCGGCCAGAACCTTGACCCCGATCCCGATCGCGCGCTCGTCCACATCGAACAGCGGCCGGTGGATGTCGACCTCGTCGACGGTCCCCGGCGCCCGGGTGCCCAGCCGGGCGAGCGCGCCGGGCACCGACTCGAGATACCAGGAGAAGTCCTCGCCGCCGAGGCTCTGCGGCGTGGGCACGGCCGCGCCCTCGCCGATGACCTGGGTGACCGCGTCGTTCAGCATCTGGATGCTGGTGGCCTCGTTCACCGTGGGCGGCGTGCCGCGCCGGTAGTCGATCTCGGCGTCCACGCCGTACGCGCCCGCGACCGAGTCGAGCAGGGCCTTGACCATGTCGGGAGCCTGATGCCAGGCGTCCTCGTCGAGCGACCTGACCGTGCCCTGGGCCACCCCGAAGTCCGGGATCGCGTTGGCCACGGAACCCGCGGAGATCTGGCCCCACACGAGGCTGAGGCTGGAGCGCGGGTCGACGCGGCGCGACAGCGCGGCCGGCAGCTCGGTGACGATCTTGCTGAGCGCGTAGACGAGGTCGACGGTCAGGTGCGGGCGGGCGGTGTGCCCGCCCGGGCCCGCGACACGGATCCGCAAACTGTCGCAGGACCCGGTGATCGGGCCGGTCCGCAGGCCGATGTGACCGACGTCGAGGCGCGGGTCGCAGTGCAGCGCGAAGATGCGGTCGACCTCGTTGAGGCCGCCGTCGCGCATGACCTCGAGCGCGCCGCCCGCGACCTCCTCGGCCGGCTGGAAGATCAGCCGCACCCGGCCGGGGAGCGCTCCCGCGTCGGCCTGCGACGCCAGGAACAACCCCGCGCCGAGGACGATCGAGGTGTGCACGTCGTGGCCGCAGGCGTGACACGCGTTGGGGTTCGTGGAGCGATAGGGGACGTCCTTCTCGTCCTCCATCGGCAGCGCGTCGATGTCGGCGCGCAGTGCGACCGTGGGGCCCTCGCCGCGTCCGAGGTCCACCCACAGGCCGGTGCCGCGCGACAGCGGGTGCGGGGTGAGCCCGGCGTCCGTCAGCCGCTCAGCGATCTTCTCTGTCGTGCGATGCTCGCTGAAGGCGATCTCCGGGTGCGCGTGTACGTCTCGCCGGAACTCGATCAGCTCATCGTTGTGCTCGCGAAGGAATTCCGCCAGCTGCCCGGCCAGGTCGTTACTTCCCGGCACGGCCGCGTCCGGCGTTGCGAGCTTCGATGAGGTGGCCACGGGTCTTCCCTTCTCCGGCGAGCCGTCCCGCCACGGATCGCCGGATCGTCCAATATGATCATGAAAAGTCACGAAAAAGCCCAAAAGGGTCGAGCGGGCGTGTCTCGCCTCCACCGACCCTTCATTCACAATCCTTCCATGCCGCGACCCTCCGATACGGCGGATTGCCCAGTATTTACACCGGGCGCCGCACGTTGTCAGAACTAGGCACTGTTGACGGACATATCAGGCCTACCCCGTCAGGTGGCTGATTGTCCGATCTCGCGGTTGGGGTTCGCGGTGACGAACCTGTCCTCGGCGAGCTCGATTACCGTGGCGTCGACCACGTCCTGGAGGGTTCCGCCGTCGGCGAGGATCGCTCGCTGGCGCTCGGATGAGCTCCCCTGCTCCAGCACCTCGGTCACGACCGCCAGCTCGTCGGCACAGCCGAGCCGCTCGGCGACGGGTTCGAGTTCACGCTGAAGTTCATACAATACGTCGCGCATCGGCGCCGTGGCGCCATGGTCGTCGGTGATGACGTCCATGTCGAGGCCGTAGCGCGTGGCGCGCCACTTGTTGTCGCGCACCACCCACGCCGCGGGATGCGGCAGCGTGTATCCCCGGTCGAGCTGCTGATCGAACTGCTGCACGAGGCACTGGGACAGCGCGGCCACCATGCCGACCTCGCGCGGCGTCGGGATGCCGTCGAACATCCGGATCTCGATCGTGCCGAAGTCGGGGTGCGGCCGGATGTCCCACCACACCTCCTTGATGCTGCGGATCGTGCCCGCCCGCAGCAGCGTGTCCATGTACTCCTCGAACTCGGCCCAGTCGGCCAGCAGGTGCGGCGGCCCGGCCGTGGGCAGCGAGCCGAAGACGATGGCCCTGCTGGACGCCAGCCCGGTGTCCTGCCCGCCCCAGAAGGGGCTGGAGGAGGTGAGCGCGAGGAAGTGCGGCAGGTACGCCGCGAGGGCGTTGACGATCGGGATGACCTTGTCCCGCTCCTTGACGCCCACGTGGACGTGCACGCCGAACGTCTGGATCCGCCAGGCGAGCCATTGCAGGTCCTCGATCAGCTCCACGTAGCGCTGGCTCGGCGCGTAGACCGCGTCGCGCCAGTCGCTGATCGCGTGGGTCCCGGTGCAGGCGAGCCCGATGCCGCGCGGCTCGACGGTCTCGGCCAGCCGGCCGATGCTCTTCTTCAGATCCTGCACCGCCTCGGCGACGGTGTGACAGACGTCGGTGACGATCTCGACCTGCGACTGCATGAGCTCGTGCATGGCCTTGGGCCGTTGCCCCTCACTGAGGTCGGGAACCGCGGCGAGCACCTCCTTGGCGTCCTGGCGGAGATGACGCGTCAGCCGGTCGACGAGCTGAAGCTCCCATTCCACGCCGAGCGTCGCGCCACGTGAGGGGTTGAAGTCGATCGCCAAAGCTTGCCTCCATCACGTTCGGTCCCTGCCGACCCTCAGGTCAGGTCACAGCGGACGAGGTCGTTCCAGGCTCAGGCCCTACCCTTCATCCATCCCCGCACGCCGACCGCCCCGAGCGCCAGCCCCAGGATGATGTTCACCGCGATGAGCACGCCGTGGACGACGTAGAAGGACGTCTCGTGCCCGTCGGCGAGGTTGAAGCCGAGGTTGATCCACTCGAAGATCGTGAAAACGCCGAGTGCCACAAGGAAGATCGATACACGTCTCGTCATGTCCACAGTATCGGGCTGCCACCAGCGTGGCCCTGTGGCATTTGGGGCATATGTCGCGTCATGCGAAGGCAGTCAAGGCTAGGCTGAGCGACCTATGGGGACGAACCTGCGGGCCCTCGCCGCGACCGTGACGACGACGGGGGTGCTGACGACGGCGCTGCTCTGCGCCCCTCCCACCGCGAACGCACGGGCCGTGCCAGACCTGGCGCCGCGGCAGACCGGCACGGCCACGCTCGGCACCGCAGTCACCGAAACCACAGTGGCCGGAACCACAGTGACGGGAACCGCTGTCACCGGAGCGACCGTCTCTGGAACGGCCGTCTCTGGAACAGGCAAGGCTAACGGCGCCATCGGCGGAGACCGGCTCGCCGGCCGCGGGATCATCCGGCCCGCCGGGATCAAGCCCCCGCCCAAGACCGAGGCCAGCGCGTACGTCATCGCCGACGCCGACACCGGCGCGGTGCTCGCGGCCAAGGACCCGCACGGGCACTACCTGCCCGCGAGCACGCTCAAGACGCTGACGGCCGTGACGCTGATCCCCCGGCTCGACAAGAACCGCAAGATCAAGCCGAGCGAGGAAGCCTGCAATGTGGAGGGCAGCGCCGTCGGCATCGTCCCCGAGCCGATCTACAAGGTCGACGACCTCTTCCGGGCGCTGCTCATGGTCTCCGGCAACGACGCGGCCGTCGCGCTGGCCGAGGCCAACGGCGGCGTGAAGAAGACGCTCGCCGACATGAACAAGGAGGCACGCAAGCTCCAGGCGTACGACACGGTGGCCAAGACGCCGAACGGCCTCGACGCCCCGGGCCAGCGCAGCTCGGCGTACGACCTCGCCCTGATCGCGCGGGCCGGGCTGGCGCTCCCGGACTTCCGCGAATACATCAGCACGAAGGTCGCCAAGTTCCCCGCGCCCAAGGAAGACCCCAAGAAGAAAAAGAAGAAGAAGCGCCGCGACGACGCCGAGGCCAGCGAGTCTCCCGCGCCCGCTTACTACGAGATGGCCAACCACAACCGGCTGCTGGGCCGTTACAAGGGCATGCTCGGCGTCAAGAACGGCTGGACGTCCAAGGCCCTGGGCAGCTTCGTGGGCGCGGCCAAGCGTGACGGCCACACGATCCTCGTCGTGATCATGCATCACCCCGGTTCTTTCTGGGACGAGGTCGCCAAGCTGCTCGACTGGGGCTTCGCCGCGAGGGGCAAGGCGGCCCCCGTGGGCCAGTTGGTCGCCCCCGCGCCCGACCCCAAGCCCGCCTCCTCCCCCCTGGCCGTACGGGCCTCTCCGACGCCGGGCGGGGCCGACGTGGGCGCGGCCAGGGCACGTGGAGAGGACCCCGCCTCCAACGGCGCGGGCTCGACCACTCCCCTGGTGATCGGCGGCGGCGCCGTCGTGGTCCTCGCCCTCGGCGCGTACGCCCTGCGCCGGCGCCGCAGGACGCCCGGCGATGCCACCGGCTAACTCGCGGGCGGGGACGGCGTGCTCGGCGGCGCGGCTGACCTCCTCCCATCGGGCCCGCGTCTTCATGCGCTGACGGGAGACGTCGAAGGCCAGGTCGTAGGCCATGCCGCCCAGCAGCAGCCGTAGCGGCGGCTCGTCGCTGCCGACGAGCTTCAGCACGGCCTCGGCGGCCGGCCGGGGGTCGGTGCCCACCGACCCCTCGGGCTGCGCCCCCGTCAGGTCGGGCCACGGCCGGTCGTGGGCGTGGTCGCGGGCGACGGCAGCGGGGTGGGCTGGGGCGGCGGGCCAAGAGTGGCCGTCGCCGTCCACGCGGCGGCGTAGAGGATCACCCGGGCCGACAGGTTGATCCACAGCAGCAGCCCCACGACCACGGCGAACGTGCCGTACACCGGGTTGCGCAGGGTGCCGGCCAGGATCAGCGCCGCGAGCTGCTTCAGCACGCCGAAGCCGACCGCCCCCAGCAGCGCGCCCTTGAGCACGACGAGGAACGGCTGCGGCGGCTTGGCCAGCCAGCCGAGGATGACCAGGAAGAGCAGCAGGTCGGCGACGAGGCTCGCGCCGATCCCGGCGAGCCAGATCCCGAAGCCGGCCAGTGGCGAGGAGCCCAGGCCGAGCCATCCCGCGACCGTGCTCGTGGCCCCGGTGGCGAACCCACTCGCGATCACCGAGACCAGCATGGCCAGGCCCATCAGCACGAGCGCGACGAGGTCGCGGAGCTTGCCGACGAAGTAGTTGAGCGGCGGCTCGCAGGTCATCCAGATGGTGCGCAGGGCCCCGCGCAGGGCGTCCATGGCGCCCAGCCCGGCGTACAGCAGACCGAGCAGACCGATGACCCCGGCCCGGGCGCGGGCCCCGGCCAGCTGGTCGATGTGGAGCTGGTCCGCGAGCCCGGGAAGCTGCTTGTTGATCGCCTCGGTGAGCGTGGCGAGCGCGTCCGGGCGGATCGTCACGATGTAGCCGAACAGGGCGAACGCCAACGCGATCAGCGGGAAGAACGACAGGAACGCGAAGTAGGTGATGGCGCCCGCAAGCCGGTCTCCCGACTGCACCTGGTAGCGCTGCACGGTCCGGATGAGGTGATCGAACCAGGGGAAGCGGATCCGGTCACGCTCGATCCGCATGCGGCCCCATGCCCTGACCTCATCGATCCGCCGCGTGACCCGGTCGACCAACGCCATTCCCATCGCCCTTGTGTACCCGGAGAAGGCGTCTCGATGCGTACGGCGACCGCGGCCCGGGGCGGGGCCGCGGTCTCAGACGCGGGTCGCTCGAAGGACGAAGCGAACGCGGCTCACTCGAAGAGCGGCCTGGGCGCGCTCACACGAAGTGCGGCGTGGGCACGGGCTCACTCGAAGCGCGGCGTGGGCGCGCCCACGAGAAGGGCGGAGCCGGCGCGGATCACTCGAAGGGCGGCGTGGGAAGCAGGCCGAGGCGCTCGCGGACCTGCTCCATCGTCTCGCGGGCCACCTTGCGGGCCCGGGCGGCGCCCGCGATCAGCAGCCGGTCGAGCTCGGCCTCGTCGGCCAGCAGCTTCTCCGTACGCTCCCGGATCGGCGAGAACGTCTCGACGACGGCCTCGGCGACCTCCTTCTTGAACGCGCCGTATCCCTGCCCGGCGAACCGCGTCTCCAGGTCGGGGATCGGCGTGCCGGTCAGCGCGGACAGGATGCGCAGCAGGTTGGTGACGCCCGGCTTGTTCTCCTCGTCGGCGACGACCTCGCTGCCGGTGTCGGTCACCGCGCGCATGACCTTCTTGCGCAGGACGTTCGGCTCCTCCAGCACGTCGAGGATGCCCTGCGGGCTCGACGACGACTTGGACATCTTGGCGGTCGGGTCCTGGAGGTCGGTGATCTTCTCGACCTCCTTGAGGATGTAGGGGCTCGGCACCTTGAACGTCTGGCCGTAGCGGCTGTTGAAGCGCTGCGCGAGGTCGCGGCTGAGCTCCAGGTGCTGCTTCTGGTCCACCCCGACCGGCACCTGGTCGGCCTGGTAGATCAGGATGTCGGCCGCCTGGAGGATCGGATAGGTGAACAGGCCCACGCTGGCCGAGCTCTCGCCATAGCGCGCGGACTTGTCCTTGAACTGCGTCATCCGGCCGGCCTCGCCCATGCCGGTCTGGCAGATCAGATACCAGGCGAGCTCGCTGTGCTCACGCACGTGGCTCTGTGCGAAGACCGCGGCGCGCTCCGGGTCGAGCCCCGCGCCGAACAGCTGGGCGGCGGCGATCCTGGTGCGCCGGCGCAGCTCCTCGGGCTTGGGCGCGACGGTCAGCGCGTGCAGGTCGGCGATGAAGAAGAAGGCCTCATGAGTGTCCTGCAGCGCGACGTACTGACGGATGGCGCCGAGATAGTTGCCCAGGTGGAACGAGTCGGCGGTCGGCTGGATACCGGACAGGACGCGAGCAAGAGCCATACGGCAATTCTGTCAGCAGTCGCGGGCTGCCCGCGACAGACGCGGCCCGTGGCGGACGCTCCCGCCGCCGAGGTCCCTGAGCCGACAGGATCGCCACAGCTCGCGGTGGGGCCGCGCCTGTGGGGAGGACGCCTCCCTCGGGCGCCGAGCGTGGAACACTTCCCCGGCCCCGCGCCGATGCCCCGCCCGCCGCTCAGCCGGTCGCCGCCGGCGCCGGGTCTTCCGGGGGCGTACGGGTGACGCGGACGCGGGAGACGCGGCGGCCGTCCATCTCCGTCACGGTCAGCTTCACGCCCGGCGCCTCGGCGACCTCGCCGCGCTGGGGCAGGTGGCCGAGGAAGGCCATGACGTAGCCGCCCAGGGTCTCGTACGGCCCGTGGGGCAACCGCACGCCCGTCTGCGTGTGGAACTCATCCAGGTTGACGAGCCCCTCGACCTCGACATCCCCGGCGATCACGCGTACGGCGTCGCCGCTCTCGTCGTACTCGTCGCGGATGTCGCCCACGAGCTCCTCGACCAGGTCCTCCAGCGTCACGATGCCGTCGGTGCCGCCGTACTCGTCCACCACGATGGCGAGGTGGTGGCCCTCGTCGCGCATCTCCGCGAGCGTGACGAGGACCCGCTTGCTCGCGGGCACGAACTTGACCGGGCGGATCGGCACCAGCTCGCTGATCGGCTCCAGCCGCCCGGTGCGCACCGGGTCGAGCAGGTCGCGCACGTGCACGAACCCGATCACGTCGTCGTAGGAGTCGCGATAGACGGGAAACCGCGAGTGCGGCATGGCCGCGGCGAGCACGGCCGCCTCGGCGAGCGGGGTGTCGGCCGCCATGAACTCGACCTCCGTGCGGGGCAGCATGACCTCCCTGAGCTGCCGTTTGCCCGCCGCGAACACCTCGGCGATCACGTCGCGCTCGTCCTGGGTGAGCTCCGTGTGGCCCACGACCATGTCGCGCAGTTCCTCGGTGGTCATGGCCGCCCTGTCGGCGGACGGGTTGCCCCCGAGCAGCCGTACGACGCCGTTGGTCGACTTGGACAGCAGCCAGATCACCGGCCTCGACAGCATGGCGATCCGGTCGAGCAGCGGGGCGGTGACGAGCGACAGGCTCTCCGCCCGCTGCCGGCCGAGCCGCTTGGGCGCCAGTTCGCCGAGCACCAGGGTGACGTACGAGATGGCCAGCGTGACGGCCACGAACGCGACGGGCGCGGCCACGCTCGGCCGCAGGCCCCACTGCTCCAGGACCGGGGCGAAGCGCGGGCCGAGCGCGTCGGCGCCGAGCGCGGCCGACAGCACGGTCGCCACGGTCACCCCGACCTGGATGGCGGACAGGAAGCGGTTGGGGTCGCGGGCGAGCTTCTGCACCCGCGCGCCGCGGCGTCCCTCCTCGCGGCTCAGGCGGCGGATCTGGCTCTCCCGCAGCGAGACCATCGCCATCTCGGCCGCGGCGAAGAACCCGCCGATCAGGATGAATATCAGGACCAGGGTGATGGTCACCGCGACGTTGCTCAACGTCATCAGTCCGTTCGGGTGTCAGGCAGGCCGGGCCGGTCTCGCGATCCCCTGCGACTTGCTGGGATTGCGGTACTGGAGGCATTTAACCCGCTCCTCATGGGAACCGCGTAAGCTAGGCCCCGGACGTACATAATCCAACACTTCTGAACAGGAGCGAACAGTGAAGCTGCTGGTTACTGGTGGAGCCGGGTACATCGGCAGCGTCGTGGCGGCGCAACTCCTGGAGGAGGGGCACGAGGTCACGGTGCTCGACGACCTGTCGACGGGGCACGCCGACGCCGTTCCGGCGGGAGCCGCGTTCGTGCAGGCGTCGATCACCGAGGCGGGCGGCGTGCTGTCCGAAGGGTTCGACGCCGTGCTCCACTTCGCGGCCAAGTCCCTGGTGGGCGAGTCGGTGGAGAAGCCGGGGCTGTACTGGTCGAACAATCTCGGCGGCACGCTCGCGCTGCTCGACGCCATGCGGCAGGCCGGGGTGAACCGGATCGTGTTCTCCTCCACCGCCGCCACGTACGGCGAGCCCGAGCGCACGCCCATCCTGGAGACCGACCCGACCCGCCCTGGCAACCCCTACGGTGCGTCGAAGCTCGCCGTTGACACCACGCTGACCGCCTTCGCCGGGATGTACGGCCTGGGCGCGGTCAGCCTGCGCTACTTCAACGTGGCCGGTGCGTACGGCGAGTTCCGCGAGCGGCACACGGTCGAGACCCACCTGATCCCCAACATCCTCAAGGTCGCCCTCGGCGAGCGCGAGTCGGTCAGCGTCTTCGGCACCGACTACCCCACTCCGGACGGCACCTGCATCCGCGACTACGTCCACGTCGCCGACCTCGCCCGCGCTCACCTGCTCGCCCTGGACGCCTGCACGCCCGGCGAGCACCGGATCTACAACCTCGGCAGCGGCACGGGCTTCTCGGTCAAGGAGGTCGTGGACGTCTGCCGCGAGGTGACCGGGCACCCCATCCCGACCACCGTCGCGGCGCGCCGTCCCGGCGATCCGGCCGTGCTGGTGGCGTCGTCGGAGAAGATCCAGCACGAGCTGGGCTGGAAGCCGGCCCACGCGTCGCTTCGCGACATGGTCACCGACGCCTGGACCGCCTCCACCAAGACCGCCTGAGCCCGGCGCCTGCATCGACGCCGCCGGGTCACGCTCGGCGCAGGGCCACCCGTACGCTCGCCTTGTTGTTGGCCGGGCGGCGGTCGCCGTACCGGCGCGAATAGACGGTGGCCATCGTCGCCACGGCGTGCGAGGCCCGGGACGGCACCCGGAACACGAGTTCGATCAGCCCCCGCGACCCCGACCTTATCGGCGGCAGCGAGCACCCCACGAACTGGCGGTTCCCCCGGCAGCGCCCGCCGCGCGCGGACAGCAGCCGGGCCCGGCGCGGCTGGAAGAACACGTAGGCGTCCCGCACGACGCGCGGCCCCCGGTTGCGCACCTCGGCCCGTACGGAGAACCAGTGACCCGGGCGGACGAACCTGGCCGAGGAGCGGAACCGCATCGACAGGTCGGCCCCCTCGTCGACCCGGGTCACCACCTCGGCCCTGTTGTCGGTCTCGTCCTTGTCGAGCACCTCGGAGGTCAGATCGGCCCGCGCCCGCAGCGGTCCGTGCGCGCCCGGCGCGATCACTCCGGTGATCGTCATGTCGCCCGAGCCGCCGGGCAGGACGTCGTCGGACGAATGGCAGACGACCCGGTTGCGCGCCTTGCCGGGCTCGCACTCGGCGACGCCCACGTTGACGATCTGGAAGTCCTTCGGCAGGGCGACCCGCAGCGTCGGCAGCACGGCGTCACCCGGGCCCTTGTTGTGCACGGTGACGTGATAGGTCAACGGCTGCCCCGGCTGCGCCACCTTCGGCGTGGCGGTGATGCCGACCGTGAGGTCTGCCATGCCCCACTGATCCTTCACCGGTGCCGGCCGGGGTGGCTCCCCGGTGACGGCGAGCGCCGGATGAGGCGCTCCGGCGGCGAACACACAAACCAAACCCGTGAAACCCGTGACGACCCTACGACCCACTGCCGCTCCCCCGAACGCTTGCGATCAATTCAACCGTGTCGGACGGGCCCCGCGCACCGTCCGACACGCCGCTCGAAGCGCCGCTGACGTGCCTTCTCACGCCGCGACGAGGTCCTCCTGCCGCGGCGCGCGCCTGTCGAGCGGCACGCCGCCCCGAGGCAGCAGGGCGAGCGCGAGGAGGGCGACGACCGCGCCCACGACCCCCAGCCAGGGGATGACGGTCGCGGTCGCGGCGGCGTGGGCCGCGGGCAGGCCGTGCATCGGCGCCTCCCGCGTCACCACGGACGTGTACGCCGTGCCCGCGACGGCCAGCGCCACCGAGCCGCCGATCTGCCGGAAGAACGTCAGGTTCGCGCTGGCCGTGCCGATGTAGCGGGCCGGCACGGAGGTCTGGATCGCCACGGTGAGGCCCGACAGCATGGGCCCCATGCCGAGCCCGATCAGCGCCATCCACACGACGAGCAGCGGAGTCGAGGTGCCGACTTCGAGGTTCGCGCACAGCGCCGTGCCCGCGACGAGGAAGACCGGCGCGATCACCAGCCAGGGCTTGTAGCGGCGGGTACGCGCGATCAGGGCGCCGGTGCCGGCGCTGCCCACGACCATCGCCAGCATCAGCGGATAGATGTGCAGCCCCGAGGAGGTCGCGCTCAGGCCGTGCGCCTCCTGGAAGTAGCGCGGCAGGAAGACCACCCCGGCGTACAGGCAGAACGCCGTGAAGAAAGACGCCACGTTGACCAGTGAGTATGTGCCGTTCGCGAACAGGTGGAGCGGCACGATCGGCTCCGCGACCCGCCGTTCGACGAGGACGAACACCACGAGCAGCGCGAGCGCCGCGCCGATCGGCCCGGCCACCGGCCCGCTCGTCCAGGTGTGGCCGTCGATCCCCTTCTCGGTAAGGCCGACGAGCAGGGCGCTGATCGCGGCGCTGAACACGGCGATGCCGAGATAGTCGGGCCGCGCCCCACCGTGCCCGGGACGGTGCGGCAGCCGCCACACGATGATGGCCACGAGGACGGCCCCGATCGGGACGTTGACGTAGAAGGCCCAGCGCCAGCTCGCGTGGTCGGTGAACAGGCCGCCGAGGAACGGCCCGGCGATGTAGCTCAGCGCCATGACGGCGCCCACGGCGCCCTGCACCCGCCCGCTGCGCTCCGGCGGGAACGAGTCCAGCGCCAGCGCCAGCGACAGCGGCAGGAGCGCGCCCGCGCCGAGCCCCTGCACGCCCCGGAAGGCGATGAGCTGCCCCATGGTCTGCGCCGCCCCGGACAGGATCGAGCCGAGCAGGAACAACACCACCCCGATCAGCAGGAGCGGCTTTCGCCCGTACGCGTCGGAGAGCCGGCCGTACAGCGGGACCGTGACGGTCGAGGTGAGGAGATAGGCGGTCACCACCCAGGTGTAGAGGTCGGTGCCGCCCAGCTCGGTGGTGATCCTCGGCAGCGCGGTGCCGACGATCGTCTGGTCGAGCATCGCCAGGAACATGCCGCCGAGCACGGCGAAAAGGAGGAGTCCGTTCCTGGATCGCATATGTCGAAGGTGACATGTAAAAGATTACATGTCAATCCTTAGGTATAGTGGGGGCATGTCCCTGCGCATCGCCCTTCTCGGTCTGCTGACGGCGTACGGCTCGGCCAGCGGCTACGACCTGACCAAGGGGTTCGAGAGGTCGGTGGCCCACGTCTGGCAGGCGGGGCACAGCCAGATCTATCCCGAGCTGGCGAAGATGACCGCCGACGGGCTGGTCACGGTGGAGGCGGAGGGCGCACGGGGGCGGAAGATCTACTCGATCACGCCGGAAGGCCGCGCGGAGCTGCGCGCCTGGCTGATCGGGCACGACCCCACCGGTCCGACGCGCAGCGAGGTCGCGCTGCAGGCGTTCCTGCTCCCGCTACTCGAACCACGCGAGGCGCTCGACGTGCTGGAACGGCTGAAGAGCCACATGGAGCACAAGCTGGCCGAGCTGGAGGCCCTGCGGGCGTCCAAGCAGGCCGCCTCCACCCCGGAGAGGACATCCGGGGTCAGGTTCGGCGACCTCGCCCTGGACCTCGGCCTCCGGCAGGTCCGCACCTCCCTGCAGTGGGCCGACGACGCCATCGCCCAAATCGGCCGCCAGACCTCCACGGAGGAGGGCGCGGACCCCTCCTGAGCCCGGACGCCTCCTGAGCCCCGACGGGCGACCGGGCCTCGGGCCTGGACCCCGCCCGCCCGGCCGGCCGGAGTACGGACATGAGGCGCCGCACACCCGGCGGACCGGAGTGCGGGCTCAGCGGAGCCAGGGCGCGGGCTCGGGCAGCCGTGGCGCGGGGCTCAGCCGATCAGAGTGCCGGCTCGGCGAGCCGGAGTGTGAGCGCTCGGCCGGCAGCGGCGCGCTCATGACGCACCACACGCCCGGCCGACCGGAGTGCGGGCTCAGCGGCAGGCGAGCTTGGGCGGGGCGTCCTGCTCAGGAGCGAAGTCGACGTTGCCGAAGTGCTTGCGCAGCAGGTCACGCATCGTGCCGTCGCCGTACATGCCGCTGATCGCGTCCTCCACGGCGCGGCAGGTGCGCAGGTCCCTCTTCGGCAGGCCGACGGCGTAGCGCTGGTCGGTCAGCCGCACGCCGAGCACCGACAGCTTCAGGCTCGCCACGCGGTTGGCGAAACCGGCGATGATGAGGTCGTCCCCCGGGACGGCGTCGACCTCGCCTCGCGTCAGCAGGTTCATGCACTCGGCGTAGTCGTTCACCGGGACCTGCTCGACGCCCACCTTGTCGGCGACGAGCCGGGCGCTGACGCTGCCGACGGGCGCGCACATCCGACGCCCGGCCAGGTCCGCCAGCTTCTTGATGCGCGAGCCGGAGAGCACCAGCAGGTCGGTGTGGGCCGTGTAGTACGGCCCGGCGAACGTGACCGCGTCGTTGCGGTTGTCGTCGTAGGAGTAGGTCGCCACGACCATGTCCACCGTGCCGTCGGTCAGCGCGCGCACCCGGTCGCCGACGCCGAGCCTGCGGAAGGTGATCCCGTTCGCGGGGACGTTCAGGCGCCTGGCGATGGCCGTCGCGACGTCCACGTCGAACCCGCTGAACCCGCTCGCCTGCTCCAGACCGACCCCGGGCACGTCCCACCGCACACCGATCGTCAGCCGCTTGGTCTGCCGCGCCTTGTCATAAACCGAGCCGTACGCCGGCTTCGGCCGCGGCGTGACCACGGCGCCGGTGGCGCCGTCCTCGCTCGCGTCACCGAACGCGAAGCCGGTCTTGGCGGCCAAGATCGCGGTCCCGGCGGCCACGACGGCGAGCACGGCCGCGAGCGCGCCGAAGAGGCCCCTCCGGCGACGTCGTGCCCCACCACCCGGCCCTGTGCCGCTGGGCCCTGTGCCGCTGGGCCCTGTGCCGCTGGGCCCTGTGTCGCCGGGCCCTGTGCCACCCGGTCCGGTCCCGCCCGGCTCCATCCCGTACGTCCCGGTCGCGTCCGGCACGCCGTATGCCCCGGCATCGCCCGGCCCCGTCTCAGCCGGCCCGGTGCCAGCAGATCCCGTTCCGCCTGGCAGGGGCCTGGCCGGTACGGGCCCCGCCGCGTCGAAAGCCGCCACAACAGGCCATACGGTGGCGTGACCACCGAGGCCCCCCGTGCCCTCGCGTGGGACAGCGCCGAACCTGGGGTTGGTGGGGCCGGACAACGAGGCGGACTGAGACGCCCCGGTCGACGCGTCGTTCCCGGCCTGACCGGCGTCTCCGCCGTGACCACCCTGGCTGACGTTCCCAGCATGACCCGCGTTCCGAGCCCGACCGGCGTTCGCGGCGTGACCGCCCTGGCCGGCGTTCCCGGCGTGACCGGCCTGACCGGCGTTCCCAGCATGACCGGCGTGGTCGCCTGTGCCGGTCCATACGCCGCTCCCGGCTCCTGGGCCGCTCCCGACCGCCGGGCCGCTCCCGGCCCCCGCACCGGTTCCGGTCCGTGCGCCACCCGTGGGCAGCCGACCGGCGCCGCCCGTCGCCGGGGCGCGGACCGGCCCCGTACGCGCGAGAGCGTCGGGGTCGGCGGCGTGCGCGGCGCCCTCGGACAGCACGACAGCCGACGCGTCGCCCGACACCGCGCGGCCCAGCAGGCGCAGCAGGATCTGGTCGGCCGCCGGGCGCTCGTCCGGCGACTTGCGCAGGCACGCGCGGACCACTCCGCCGAGCGGCTCGGGCAGCATCCCAGTGTCGATGTCGTGGTTGAGAATGCGGTTGAGCACGACCGCGATCGAGTTGCCTCCGAACACGACGTCGCCGGTCGCGGCGAACGCGATCGTGGAGGCCCAGGAGAACACGTCGGCAGGGGGCCCGACCGTGCCGCCGGAGATCTGCTCGGGCGCCATGTAGGCGGGCGTGCCGATCGCCCGGCTGGTGATCGTGGCGGTCGAGTCGAGGATGCGGGCGATGCCGAAGTCCACCACCCGCGGGCCGTCCACGGCCAGCAGCACGTTGTCGGGCTTGAAGTCGCGGTGGACGATGCCCGCCTGGTGGATCGCGGTGAGCGCGGTGGCCGTGCCGACCGCCAGCCGTTCCAGACTCGAACCGGTCAGCGGCCCGTCCTCCTCGACGGTCTCGCGCAGCGAACGCCCGTCGATGAACTCGCTCGCGATGTAGGGCGTGTCGCCCTCCAGGTCGGCCGCCAGGACCCGGGCGGTGCAGAAGCTCGCCACGCGCTGGGCGGCGCGCAGCTCCCGCGCGAAGCGGGACCTGGCCGTCGCGTCACCGGAGAACTTGACGTGCAGCAGCTTGACCGCGGCCCGCTCTCCGGCCTCGTCCTGGCCGAAGTAGACCACGCCCTGCCCGCCCTCGCCGAGACGGCCGGACAGCACGAAGGGACCGAGATTGGTCGGATCCCCCGGTTGCAACGGCGCGATCTGCGGCATTCCGTTCCCCACGATTCGGCAAACTACCGGCACCAGAACTTTACGGCCCCGGTGCGACGGTTCCGCGGCTCGATACCGCGCCGTGACGTCAGGAAACCGTGACAATGCGGCGAGCGGCCCCTACCTCCGAGTGACGGAAACAGGCCGCCCGGAAAGTTTCGGACGGCCCGGGGTGTGACCGCCCGGCCGTACGGCGCCCGCGCCGCCTTCCGCGCCGTCCAGGCGGCCGCTCGGCCGGCAGCCGGTCCGTAAAGCGAACGGGCCTCTGCCCGGCGGTGGAGAACCGCAGGCAGAGGCCCGTTTCCAGGCCCGTTACAGGGCACGTTTCAGGGCGTGTTCCGAGGCACGCCGCCAAGCGCGCTCTCGTTACTGCGCCATCTTCTTCTTGAGGTTCTCGTCGAGAGCCGCGAGGAAGTCCTGCGTGGTCAGCCACTCGGCGTCGCCGCCGACCAGGAGCGCGAGGTCCTTGGTCATCTGGCCGCCCTCGACGGTCTCGATGCAGACCTGCTCCAGCTTCTCGGCGAAGTCGATGACCTCGGGCTGGTTGTCGAGCTTGCCGCGGTGCTGCAGGCCGCGGGTCCACGCGAAGATCGAGGCGATCGGGTTGGTGGAGGTCGGCTTGCCCTGCTGGTGCTGGCGGTAGTGACGGGTCACCGTGCCGTGCGCCGCCTCGGCCTCGACGGTGCGGCCGTCGGGGGTCATGAGCACGCTGGTCATGAGGCCGAGCGAGCCGAAGCCCTGCGCCACCGTGTCCGACTGGACGTCGCCGTCGTAGTTCTTGCAGGCCCAGACGTACCCGCCCTCCCACTTGAGGGAGGCGGCCACCATGTCGTCGATCAGGCGGTGCTCGTAGGTGATCCCGGCGGCCTCGAAGTCGGCCTTGAACTCGGTCTCGTAGACCTCGGCGAAGATGTCCTTGAACCGGCCGTCGTACGCCTTGAGGATGGTGTTCTTGGTCGACAGGTAGACCGGGTAGCCGCGGTCGAGGCCGTACCGCATGGAGGCGCGGGCGAAGTCGCGGATCGACTCGTCCAGGTTGTACATCGCCAGGGCGACGCCGGCGCCGGGGAAGTCGAAGACGTTGAGCTCGATCGGCTCGCTGCCGTCCTTGGGCGTGAACGTCAGCGTCAGCGTGCCCTCGCCGGGAATCTTCAGGTCGGTGGCGCGGTACTGGTCACCGAAGGCGTGACGGCCGACGACGATCGGCTTGGTCCAGCCGGGGACGAGCCGCGGGATGTTCGACATGATGATCGGCTCGCGGAAGATGACACCGCCGAGGATGTTGCGGATCGTCCCGTTCGGGGACTTCCACATCTTCTTCAGGCCGAACTCCTCGACGCGGGCCTCGTCCGGCGTGATCGTCGCGCACTTCACGCCCACGCCGTACTGCTTGATGGCGTTGGCGGCGTCGATCGTGACCTGGTCGTCGGTGGCGTCGCGGTTCTCAATGCCGAGGTCGTAGTACTTCAGGTCGACGTCGAGGTAGGGAAGGATCAGCTGGTCCTTGATGAACTTCCAGATGATCCGGGTCATCTCGTCGCCGTCGAGCTCGACGACTGGACCCGCTACCTTGATCTTGGGCATGCGTGGGGTTCCCCTTCTGAATTAACTGGCCAGCACGTCCTTTTTGAGGCTCACTGGCCGTTGAGGCTATCGGACGGGTGTGGTAAGCCCGCGACGAGGTCGTGTTCCTACGAGTCGTGCAGCCGCAACAGCATGAGCAGCGAGCCGATGACGAGCGCCGCGCCGAACGCCGCCAACGTGAGCGCGTCCACCCGTTTGCCGCGGATCGCGAGCGCGCCCGCCCGCCGTTCGGAGACCGCCACCCGGACCAGGGATCCGGCGAGGAAGCCACATCCCATGATCGCACCACCCGTGGGCACCGGCGCACCCACGCCGATCGCGCACAGCCCGGCGGCCGCGCCCGTCGCCACCAGCAGGTACGGCCCCCAGGCCGTACGCTCGCTCGTTCTCACGTCTCTCCCATGCCTGCAACTGCGGTCCTCGGCGCTTCCTCGCTGTCACCGCTCGTCGATGGGCACCCACTTCTGGTCGCGCTCTCCGATGTACTCGCTGTCCGGCCGGATCAGCCGGTTGTCGGCGTGCTGCTCGATCACGTGGGCGGTCCACCCGGACATCCGGCTGACCGAGAACACGGGCGTGAACAGGTCCGTGGGGATGCCGAGGTAGTGGTAGACGGTCGCCGCGTAGAAGTCCACGTTCGGATAGAGATGCTTCTCCGCGAAGACGACCTCTTCCATCTCCCGCGACATCCGATAGTAGGTGTCGTCGCCCGAGGCCTCGGCCAGCTCCTGCGACATCCGCCGCAGGTGCGTCGCCCGGGGGTCCTCGGTCTTGTAGACGCGGTGCCCGAAACCCATGATCTTCTCGCCCGCCGCCAGCTTGTCCCGTACGGCCTGCGCGACGCCGCGCGGGTCCAGCGCTTCCAGCGTACGCATGACCTGCTCGTTCGCCCCACCGTGGAGGGGGCCTTTGAGCGTGCCGATGGCGGCGACGATCGCCGAGTGCATGTCGGACAGGGTCGCGGCGCACACGCGGGCGGCGAACGTGGAGGCGTTCATCGTGTGGTCGGCGTGCAGCACCAGGCAGGTGTCGAAGATTTCGACCTCGCGCTGCCAGGGACGGCGGCCGGTGATCTGCAGGAGGAAGTTGGCGGCGGTGCTCAGCTCGGGGTCGGGCGCCGGGATGTCGGCTCCCGTCCTGGCCGCGTGATAGCGGGCGACGAGGATCGGCTGCTGCGCCGTGAGCCTGGCGGCCTTGCGGAGGTTGGCGTCGGGGGCGTTGGAGTCCTTGTCCGGGTCGTCGGCCCCGGCCAGCGAGACGAGGGTGCGCAGCGCCTCCATGGGCGCCTGTTTCCCGGCGATTTCGGCGATGTTGCTCTCGACGAGCGAGCCCAGGGTGTGGCCCTCCGCCAGCTCCGCGCCGTAGTCCGCGAGCTGCTTGCGGGTCGGCAGCGTGCCGCGCTGGAGCAGGTGGGCCACCTCTTCGAAGGTGGCGTGGCCGGCCAGGTCGTGGATGTCGTAGCCACGGTAGAAGAGACGGCCGGCCGTGCCGTCGATGTCGCTGAGCGCTGTGGACGCGGCGACGACATCGGCGAGGCCTTTGGTGGGCTTGTCCGCCATAAGTGTTTCCTCCGCTTATCTCCGCCCGAAGTCTACCCGTGAGCAGGTAAAGCGCCCCTCAAAGGTCCAGACCAATTTCAGGATTGATTCTGCTCCTGGCAAAGGCGATTCCCCCTCGCCACGGGTGGGTAAGCCGCAGCTATAGGGAAAGTAACGGCGGGCTACCTGGGGAGGAACTGCCGTGGAGGGGCCGTTCATACGGATCGAGGACAGCGGCGAGGTGGTGCCGCTGCGCCCCGACGTCACCACGATCGGCCGCGGCCGAGGCGTGGACATCCGGCTGACGGATCCGAGCGTGTCACGGCTGCACGCCGAATTCGTCCGTCGCGGGCCCTACCTGTACGTCGTGGACCTGGGCCTGTCCCGCAACGGCACCCGGGTGAACGGCAGGCCGATCGCCAGGAGGGTGCTTGACGACGGCGACGTCGTCTCCTTCGGAGCCGCCCGGGCCCGGGTCGGCGGGATCCCGAGGGAGGACCTCGCCCCCGAGGTCGAGCTGCGCCGCGCCGCCGCGCCGGAGCTCACCCGCCGGGAGGTCGACGTCCTCACCTCGCTGTGCCGTCCGGCGCTGTCCGACGAGGCGTTCGTGGCACCCGCCACGGCCCGGGAGATCGCCGACGACCTGGTGGTGACCGAGGCGGCGGTCAAGCAGCATCTGCTGCGGCTTTACCAGAAGTTCCGCATCCCGGAGGGCACCAACCGGCGCACCCGGCTCGCCAACGAGGTCGTCGCCCTCGGCCTGGTGCGGCCCACACCGGTCGTGCCGCCGCAGCGGGCCACCGGACCGGCCGAGCCGGAGCCACAGCCCCGCCCCAGCGCGGGCCGCCGGGCGTCCTGAACCAGCCGCACACCGGCCGCCGGGAGCGGAAGCCATCCACCCCCGGCGGCCAATGGAGCGTTCCCACGGCCCACTAGGGCGTGTATTTGGTTGTGATCAAGGGGTGGCCTGGGTGAGGTCTTTAATCCAGATCATCGCGGCGCGGAGGTGGAGGCCGGCGAGGTAGCTCGCAGGGGTTTTGTCGTAGCGGGTGGCGATGCCTCGCCAGGCCTTCAGCTTGTTGATCAGGCGCTCGACGGTGTTCCGCTCCTTGTACAGGCCGGCG
>NZ_VJVX01000067.1:0-41134 GCF_008033685.1 Microbispora sp. CSR-4 | reverse complement strand
GTCGTCGTGGACCCGCACCCGCTACGGCGACACAAGCACCCAGGCCACCATCGAAGGCATCAGCATCTCCGGCGTCGGCCACCAACTCCCCATGAACGGACAGCTCGCCTACGCCATCTCCTTCCTCGGCCTCGACAGCACCACCACACCCTCACCCTCACCCAGCCCCTCGGCGAGCCCTTCGCCCAGCCCGTCGGCGACCCCCACCACCGGTGGCGGTAGCGGGGCGATCAAGGGGGTGGCCTCCGGCCGCTGCCTGGACGTGCCCGGCGCGACCACCGCCGACGGCACCCAGGTGCAGCTGTGGGACTGCAACGGCCAGACCAACCAGACCTGGTCGTCCACCTCCGCCGGCGAGATCCGCGTGTACGGCAACAAGTGCCTCGACGCGGCCGGCACCGGCAACGGCGTCAAGGTTCAGATCTACAGCTGCTGGGGCGGCGACAACCAGAAGTGGCGCCTCAACTCGGACGGCTCCATCCAGGGCGTCCAGTCCGGGCTGTGCCTGGACGCCGTCGGAGCCGGCACCGGCAACGGCACCAAGATCCAGCTGTACTCCTGCCACGGCGGCACCAACCAGAAGTGGACCTGGAACGGCTGACCCCGCACTCGGCACCCGTCGCCGGGGACCGCGCGAGCACGTCCCCGGCGGCGGATGACGGTCCTGCCGTTCAGGCCCGGAGCTGGAGTGCCGCGCCGTACGGGTCAGGGACGGAGCTTCTCGTGCGCGTTGCCGTGCCACTCGACCAGCAGCACGGTGGCGTCGTCGTGCAGCCGGTTGTCGTGATAGTCCATAACGGTCCGGATCAGGCGGCGCAAGGTCTCGGGCACCGGCAGCCCGGCGGCGTTCTGCTTGATCATGAACTCGACGAACCGGCCGAGGCCGAACTCGCCGCTGTCGGGGCTGCGCATCTCGGTGATGCCGTCGGTGTAGAGGAGCAGCCGGTCGCCGGGCTCCAACTGTTCCTGGCAGGGCACGACGGGCAGGCCGAGGTCGAGCCCCATCGGGTGGGCGGGCGGGCAGTTCAGAGTGGACGTCCACCGGCCGCTGCGGATCAGCACCGGCGGGTGGTGACCACGGTTGACCCAGGTGAACAGGCCGGAGCCGAGGTCGAGGTCGCCGATGATCCCGGTGACGAAGCGGTCGCCCCGGCCGAACTCGTCGATCAGGACCCGCTCGATCTCCTCGCTGTTGCGTACCAGGCTCATGCCCTGCCGCCGGTGGTTGCGGCAGGCGGCCACGGCGAGGTTCGCGGTCAGCCCGGCGGCCACGTCGTGGCCCATCGCGTCGAAGACGGCCATATGCGCCATCGAGCCGGAAGTGGAGTAGTCGAAGGCGTCGCCGCCGATCTCGTACGCCGGCTCCAGCACCGCGCCGATGGTCACCGCCGGCGTGGCGAAGGTCAGCGGCGGCATGAGGTTCCACTGCATCTCGGCCGCCACGTTCATCGGCCGGCTGCGCACCAGTTGCGCGTGACAGTCGCTGAACGAGCGCGTGCTGACGATGATCAGCGCGATGAGGGACGCGATGTGCCGCATGCGCTCCCCGGTGTCGTCGCCCTCCGACACGGGGGTCATGCGGAGCACGCCGAGGCGCTCGGTGCCGTCCAGCACGGGAACCCACCACCGGACGGGGCCGTCGCCC
Source organism: Microbispora sp. CSR-4 (assembly GCF_008033685.1). Lineage (NCBI taxonomy): Bacteria > Bacillati > Actinomycetota > Actinomycetes > Streptosporangiales > Streptosporangiaceae > Microbispora > Microbispora sp. CSR-4. The sequence continues at coordinate 39,489 of NZ_VJVX01000067.1, read as the reverse complement.
TCCGAACCGCCCCGCAGCATGCGCACCTCCTGCAGGGCGTGCCCGGCGAGCGTGGTGTCGATCTTCAGCTCCTCCGGCTGGGCGTCGTCCCCGCCGGGGCCGCACAACCGGCGCAGCACGCTCTGCTGCAGGTCGGCCAGATAGACGGCGATCTCCTCGAAGCCCGCCTCGCGCTTGTGCCGGTCCACCAACGACGGGATGTCCTCGAACGCCACCAGATGGCTGCCGTCCAGCATGCCCGTCAGCGCGCGCAGCAGCCCACGATCGTGAGAAGGGGGGATGCCCTGCTCCATCTGCCCACCCCCGTGGTCCTCCGCCGCCTGCCCACCGATGTGCCACTACCCCTGGTGGAAGCCCGGACACCACGACGATCCGGGCACGTCGGGGACCCGGTGGCGCTCATCGGAGGCGGGCTCCCGGCCGTCCCTCGCCGGGATGCCGCCCGTCCCTCGCTCCGATCACCTGTCGTCCAGCCACCTGTCGTCCGGCGCTGGACGGCCGGGGCGTACGAATGACCGGCCTTTGCGAGGATGAATGAAGGCCACACGACGGGGGCAGGTGAGCGGTCATGCGCGATCCGCAGGCCGGGGGGACCGGCGGACAACAGCGAGGGCACGTGGGAGGAGACGCGGACGTGGTGGCGGAAAGATCAGGAGCGCGGGACGCGCGGGGCGCCTCGCCCGAGCCGCTGACGCCGGAGCCGGACGACGGGGGCCTGGAGGAGATGATCGGCGACGCGTCCGACATCGAGACGCCGGCCGAGGAGACGCCCCCGCCGACCGGGTCCGAGTCGGCGATGCCCGAGCCCGAGCCCGACGTCGGCCCGACGTCCTGAGCCGCTCCGGCTCCGCCCGGCCGCGCCGCCCGGCGGGTGTCAGACGGCGCCGGCCTGGGAGCCTCCGGTGTAGCCGAGCCGGCGGTCCTGCTCGTGCTCCTGGCGGGTCCACTGACCGGGCACCGCGTCCGCCTCGGCGAAGTGCTCCCCGACACGGGTCCCGTACCGGGCCTCCAGGTCCCGCAGCAGCTCACATGCGGGCCACCTCGCTGATCGAGTGCTCCACGGCCGCAGCCTAATCACTGGACCTTCTCGTTACGTCGACTTCTAGCGTCGGCGGCATGAGCACGCATCAGCCCTTCACCATCGCCGGTGTCCGTGTCTTCGGCGGCCGCGGCCTGATCTCCGGTGTGACGCACGTCCGCGTCAGCGACGGCCGTATCGCCGCCGTGGGGAACGAGTCCGTGACGCGGCCGGGCGACGAGGTGATCGACGGGTCCGGCGGGACCCTCCTGCCCGGCCTCGTCGACGCGCACGTCCACCTGCTCCCGGGGTGCACGCAGTTGGCGGCCCTGTTCGGCGTGACCACCGTCGTCGACATGTTCAGCAAGCCCGAGATCATCGATCCCGAGCGTGCCGCGGTCGCCGTCTCGGAACGCGGCCGGGGGCCGTCCTCGCCGACATACGCACGTCGAGCGTCGGCGCGACCGCTCCGGGCGGGCACCCCACGATCGCGTACGCGCCCTTCCCCTACGTGACCGGACCTCGGGACGCGGCGTCCTTCGTCGCCGGCAGGGTCGCCGAGGGGGCGACGCAGCGGATCCGGGACGTGTGGGTGCTCGGCCGGCGCGTCGATCCGCGCGCCTACGCCGGCGGTGAGGCCGAGCGCGAAGGCGTGCGCCGGCAGCGGGATTCGGCGGAGAAGATCGTCAAGGCGATCGGGGAGAGCCTGCCCGCCTTCCCCGCGCCGCACGAGGTGCGGCGCGACGACGGGGAACCGCTGGGCCGGGTGGTGCCGACGGCCGGAGGCTGGCAGGCGGTGACGATCTTCGGTGTGCCGCTCGGCGGCCCGGCAGGCCGGGACGACGCCGTCCGCATCCTGCATGACCGGGGGCTCGCCTGCCTCGCGGAGCCATGGTGGGCCCGTGTCGGCGACGACGCCGCCTGGCGGGAGGCCAGGATCGTCGAGGCCGCCCCAGACCGGGTCCGGCTGCGCTGGAGCGACCCGTTGGCCGATCAGCCGCCGTCCGGGGAGTGGTTCGGCCTCGACGACGTGGACCTTTCGCCGGACCCGCCCGCCTGCTGACCCCGCCCGGCGTCAGCCGGCCGTGGGCTTGATCCAGTCGAAGGCGCGCTCGACCGCCCGCCGCCAGTTGTCGTACTCCTCCTCGCGCCGTGCCGGGTCCATCGCCGGCGTCCACTGGGCGGCGCGGTGCCAGTTGCGCCGCAGGCCCTCCAGGTCGGGCCAGTATCCGACGGCGAGCCCGGCGGCGTACGCCGCGCCGAGAGAGACGGTCTCCGCGACCATGGGCCGCACCACGGGCACGTCCAGCACGTCGGCGATGAACTGCATGAGCAGGTTGTCGGAGGTCATGCCGCCGTCGACCTTGAGCGTGGTGAGCGCGATGCCCGCGTCGGCGTTCATGGCGTCCACCACCTCGCGGGTCTGCCAGCCCGTGGCCTCCAGCACGGCGCGGGCGAGATGGCCCTTGGTGATGTACGAGGTGAGCCCGACGATGACGCCGCGGGCCTCACTGCGCCAGTGGGGCGCGAACAGCCCGGAGAACGCCGGGACGATGTAGCAGCCGCCGTTGTCTTCGACCGTGCGGGCCAGGGTCTCGATCTCCGGGGCGGTGCTGATGATCCCGAGCCGGTCCCTGAACCACTGCACGAGCGCGCCGGTGATCGCGATGGAGCCCTCCAGGGCGTACACCGCGGGCTGGTCGCCGATCTGGTAGCCGACCGTGGTGAGCAGGCCGTGGGTGGAGGCGACCGGCTCGGTGCCGGTGTTGAGCAGCAGGAATGCGCCGGTGCCGTAGGTGCACTTGGCCTCGCCGCGGTGGAAGCAGGTCTGCCCGAACAGCGCGGCCTGCTGGTCGCCGAGCGCGGCGGAGATCCGCACGCCGGGCAGGACCCGCCGCGCCGTGCCGTACGTCTCGCTGGACGGGCGGATCTCCGGCAGCATCGCGCGGGGGATGCCGAAGAAGCCGAGCAGCACCGGGTCCCAGTCGAGGTCGCGAAGGTTCATCAGAAGGGTGCGGCTGGCGTTGGTCACGTCGGTGACGTGGACGCCGCCGTCCGGGCCGCCGGTGAGGTTCCAGATGAGCCAGCTCTCCATCGTGCCGAACAGTACGTCGCCGCGCTCGGCGCGCTCGCGCAGCCCGGGGATGTCGTCCAGCAGCCAGCGGACGGTGGGGGCGGAGAAGTACGTGGCCAGGGGCAGGCCGCAGCGCTCGCGCACCACGTGCGCGTCGGGGCGGCGGGACAGCTCGTCGACCATCGTGTCGGTCCGGGTGTCCTGCCAGACGACGGCGGGGGCGACAGGGACGCCGGTGTGCCGGTCCCACAGCACCGTCGTCTCCCGCTGGTTGGCGATGCCGACGGCGGCGACCTCGCCGGGCCCGATGCCCGCCTGGGCGAGCGCCTCGGGGCCGATCCGCTCAAGGTTGCGCCAGATCTCGACGGCGTCGTGCTCGACCCAGCCGGGACGGGGGAAGTGCTGCTTGTGCTCCCGCTGCGTCACCGAGACCAGCCGGCCGCGCTGGTCGAACAGGATGCACCGGGTCGAAGTGGTGCCTTGGTCGATGGACATCACATAACGCTGGGTCACGGCGGCCTACCTTCTGGCGGCTGAAGCGGTGTGGGGGGTGGAGAGGGTCACCAGCGGGAGGCGCCGAGGTCGCGGGAGACCGCCCGCGCCGCGTCGCGCACATAACCCACCAGGTCGGGGCGGGGACGCCCGCCGGAGTCGCAGATCCGCTCGGTGGCGCCGGAGATGCCCATCGCGCCCACCACGAGACCTCCGTACCCCCGGATCGGGGCGGCCACCCCAGCCTTGCCCATGCCGGCCTCGTCGACGTCCGACGCCCAGCCGTGCTCGCGCACGGTCGCGAGCATGCGCGACATCTCCCGGTGCGTCCGCACGGTGCGGCGGGTGAACTGCTCGAGCTCCCCGTCCTGTGAGGCGTCGTGTGAGGCGTCGTGCAGTGCGGCGGCCGCGTTGGCGTCGTAGGCGAGCAGCACCTTGCCGATCGCCGTGGCGTGCATGGGCATGAGCATGCCGACGTCGAGCGTCTGCAGGCTGTCGTCGGGCCGGAAGACATGGTGGACGACCAGGACCTTGCCCTGGAGGTGGGTGCCGATCCGCACCGCCTCGCCACTGCGCGCGGCCAGGGCGTCGGCCCAGTTGATCGCCCGGGAGCGGAGCTCGTTCACGTCGAGATAGCTGGTGCCCAGGTGCAGCAGCGCCGCGCCGAGCTGGTATTTGCCCGTGGCCTCGTCCTGCTCGACGAAGCCGACGAGCTGGAGCGTGCGCAGGATGCCGTGCGCCGTGCCGCGGGCCAGTCCCAGGGAGTTCGCGATCTCGGTGAGGCCGAGCCGCCCCGATCCCTGGGCGAGCAGCCGCAGGATCGCGGCGGCGCGTTCGATGGACTGGACCGGACCTGGCACGTTCCGGATCCTAGCGATGTCGAATGGTGTTCGACAATGCCGACACCTGGCCGGACATGGGGCGTTGAGCTGGTGAAAGATCTTCGGTCAGGGGATGGGTTTGCGCGAAATGTGGTTGTTCGCGTCATACCCGGGGAGCGTAGTACGCGGTTCTCAATGTGACCAGTGTTCGACAATGCCGACGATCATTCGTTGACGCTCCCTTGGGCGGCGTTTAACGTCCGGACGACCGGCAGTGCTCACAGCGGGCACTTCCGGATGTGACGGGCGCGGTCAAGGAGGAGACACATGGCGGAAGGGCGAAGCGACCGGCGGCTCCTCGGCGAGCTGGCGGCGGAGTTCGCGGGCACGGCGATCCTCATCCTGTTCGGCGCCGGAGTGGTCGCCCAGGTGGTGGCGGGCGGCATCGGCGACCACGACAGCATCGCGTGGGCATGGGGGCTGGGGGTGACCCTCGGCGTCTACACGGCCGCCCGCATCAGCGGCGCCCACCTCAACCCGGCCGTCACGGTCGCCCTCGCCGTCTTCAAGGGCTTCTCCTGGCGCAAGGTCCTGCCGTACGCGCTGGCGCAGACCCTCGGCGCCTTCGTGGCGGCGCTGCTCGTCCGGTGGAACTACGCCGAGGTCCTGGCCAAGGTGGACCCCGGGCACACGATCAAGACGCAGGGAGTCTTCTCCACCCTCCCCGGCAACGGCACACTGCCGGTCACCCAGTGGGGCGCGCTGCGCGACCAGATCATCGGCACGGCCATCCTGCTGTTCCTGATCTTCGCGATCTCCGACGAGCGCAACTCCGCGCCGCTCGCCAACCTCGCGCCGGTCATCGTCGGCCTGCTCGTGGTCGCGATCGGCATGGCGTGGGGGACCGACGCCGGCTACGCCATCAACCCCGCCCGCGACTTCGGCCCGCGCCTCGCCTCGTTCTTCACGGGGTACGGCTCGGCGTTCCGCGACCAGTACGGTGGGCTCTACTTCTGGGTGCCGATCATCGGCCCGCTGGTCGGCGGCGTCATCGGCGCCGGGCTCTACCAGCTCCTGGTCGCCCGCTTCCTGCCGCGTACGGACGTGCCCGAGCCCGGCCGTACGCCGGAGCCCGCGGCCCAGGCCGGCTGATCACCCCCGGGGCCGAGACCAGCAACGTCCACCTCATCAGAACGAGAGGCGCAACGAGAATGGCAGACTACGTCGGCGCGGTCGACCAGGGGACGACCAGCACCCGATTCATGATCTTCGATCACGGTGGCAACGAGGTCGCGCGCCACCAGCTCGAACACCAGCAGATCCTGCCGCAGGCGGGCTGGGTCGAGCACAACCCGACCGAGATCTGGGAGCGCACCCGGGCGGTGATCGAGACCGCGATGCGCACCGCGGGCCTGCACGCCTCCGACCTCGCGGCGCTCGGCATCACCAACCAGCGGGAGACCACCGTCGTCTGGGACCGGCGCACCGGCCGCCCGTACTACAACGCCATCGTCTGGCAGGACACCCGCACCGACCGCATCGCCTCGGCGCTGGAGCGGGAGGGCAAGGGCGAGGTGATCCGGCGCAAGGCCGGCCTGCCGCCCGCCACCTACTTCTCCGGCGGCAAGATCCAGTGGATCCTGGAGAACGTCCCCGGCGTGCGCGAGGCCGCCGAGCGCGGTGACGCGATCTTCGGCAACACCGACACCTGGCTGCTGTGGAACCTGACGGGCGGAGTGGACGGCGGCGTCCACGTGACCGACCCCACCAACGCCAGCCGCACGATGCTGATGAACCTGGAGACGCTCGACTGGGACGACGAGCTGCTGTCGTTCTTCGGCGTGCCCCGCCAGATGCTCCCCGAGATCCGGCCGTCCTCCAACCCCGACCTGTACGGTGTGACCCGCGCCGACGGCCCGCTCCGCGGCGAGGTTCCCCTCGCGGGCGACCTCGGCGACCAGCAGGCCGCGACCGTCGGCCAGGTCTGCTTCGAGCCCGGCACGGCCAAGAACACCTACGGCACCGGCAACTTCCTGCTGCTCAACACCGGCACCGAGCTCGTGCGCTCCCAGCACGGCCTGCTCACCACGGTCTGCTACCAGTTCGGCTCGGCCAAGCCCGTGTACGCTCTGGAGGGGTCGATCGCGGTCACCGGCTCTGCCGTGCAGTGGCTGCGCGACCAGCTCGGCATCATCTCGGGGGCGTCGCAGAGCGAGGCGCTCGCCCGGCAGGTCGAGGACAACGGCGGCGTCTACTTCGTGCCCGCGTTCTCCGGCCTGTTCGCGCCCTACTGGCGCTCCGACGCCCGCGGCGCCATCGTCGGCCTGTCCCGCTACAACACCAACGCCCACCTGGCCCGCGCCACGCTCGAATCGATCTGCTACCAGACCAAGGACGTCGTCGGCGCGATGGAGCAGGACTCCGGCGTCGTCCTCGACGTGCTGCGGGTGGACGGCGGCGTGACGGCCAACGAGCTGTGCATGCAGCTGCAGGCCGACATCCTCGGCGTCCCGGTGTCGCGTCCGGTGGTCGCCGAGACCACCGCGCTCGGCGCCGCGTACGCCGCCGGGCTCGCCGTCGGATTCTGGAAGTCCACCGACGACCTCAAGCGCAACTGGCACGAGGACCGCCGCTGGGAGCCCACCTGGACCGACGAGCAGCGCGAGCGCGGCTACGCCGGATGGCGCAAGGCCGTCCAGCGGACGCTCGACTGGGTCGACGTCGACTGAGCCGACTGTAAGAAACAAGGAGTCGATACCGATATGTCTGTACCCATGGGTCCCCGCGCTCGGGAGGCGGCGCTGCGGAGGCTGGCCGAGGACGAGTTCGACGTCCTGGTCGTCGGCGGCGGGGTGGTCGGTGCCGGGGTCGCGCTCGACGCGGTCTCGCGCGGCCTGTCCGTCGCGCTGGTGGAGGCCCGTGACCTCGCGGCCGGGACGTCCAGCCGTTCGAGCAAGCTGATCCACGGCGGGCTGCGTTATCTGGAGCAGCTCGACTTCCGGCTGGTGCGCGAGGCGCTCAGGGAACGGGGCCTGCTGGTGACCCGGCTGGCCCCGCACCTGGTGCGTCCGGTGCCGTTCCTGTTCCCGCTGCGCCACCGGGTGTGGGAGCGCGGCTACGTCGGCGCGGGCGTGCTGCTCTACGACACGCTCGGCGGCGCCCGCGTGCTGCCGCGGCACCGCCAGCTCAGCCACAGCCGGGCCCTGCGCGAGGCTCCCGGCCTGCGCAGCGACGCGCTCGTCGGAGCGATCCAGTATTACGACGCCCAGGTGGACGACGCCCGATTCACGATGACGGTGGCCCGCACCGCCATGCAGTACGGCGCCTGCGTCACCACCCGCACCAAGGTCACCGGGTTCCTGCGCGACGGCGGCAGGGTGACCGGAGCGGTCGTACGCGACCTGGAGGGCGGCGCGGAGCTGCACGTCAGGGCTCGTCAGGTGATCAACGCCACCGGCGTGTGGACCGACGAGATCCAGCGGCTCGCGGGGGCGTCGCCGGGATCGCGGGGGTCGGTGACGGTCCAGGCGTCGAAGGGCGTGCACCTCGTCGTGCCGCGGGAGAAGATCCGGCTCGACACCGGGCTGATCCTGCGCACCGAGAAGAGCGTGCTGTTCGTCATCCCCTGGGGCCCGCACTGGATCGTCGGCACCACCGACACCCCCTGGGACCTCGACAAGGTCGAGCCCGCCCCCACCCGGGCCGACATCGACTACATCCTGGAGCACGTCAACGCCGTGCTGCGGAGACCGCTCACGCACGACGACATCGAGGGCGTCTACGCGGGCCTGCGCCCGCTGCTGGGCGGGTCGGGGTCGTCCTCGCCGACCGTCAAGCTGTCCAGGGAGCACGCGGTCATCCGGCCCGAGCCCGGCCTGGTCATCGTCGCGGGCGGCAAATACACCACCTATCGCGTCATGGCCAAGGACGCCGTCGACGTCGCCGTGGCCGGCCTCGGCCGGAAGATGCCCGCGTCGGTCACCGACCGCGTCCCCGTCCTCGGGGCCGCCGGGTTCGAGGCGCTGCGCAACAACCGGCGCCGCCTGGCCGAGCGCGCGGGGCTGCCCGTCGAACGTGTCGAGCACCTGCTCGGCCGGTACGGCTCCTGCGTCGAGGAGGTGCTCGCGCTGGTCGAGGCCGACCCCGGCCTGGGCGAGCCGATCCCCGGCGCGGAGGGCTACCTCAAGGCCGAGGCCGTGTACGCCGCCACGCACGAGGGGGCGCTGCACCTGGAGGACGTCCTGGTCCGGCGCACCCGGGTCTTCATCGAGGAGCGGGATCACGGGCTCGCGGCGGCCCCCGAGGTCGCCGCGCTGATCGCGCCCGTCCTCGGCTGGGACGACGACCGGGTGCGCGCAGAGCTCGACGCCTACCGTTCCGGTGTGGAGGCCGACCTCGCCGCGCAGCGGGAGATCGACGACGCCGCGGCCAACGCCGTACGCGTCGCCGCCGCCACCCCGGCCGACCAGGTGGCCTAACGGGCCTCCACGGTGAATGTCGTGGTGAGGACCCGGCCCTCGGAGTCGCGGAACTGTCCCCACATGCGGTAGAGGCCGGGGCGGGGGAACCGGGCATGCAGTCCGAGCTCGGGCCCGAAGGTCTGACCCGGCAGAGCGAAGACGGGGCGGCCCTGGCCGTCCTCGGCCTCCGCGTGTTCGTGGGCGAACCCCTTGCCGTCGAGCGGCATGATCACCACGTGTCCGGCGGCGGCCAGATAGGGGCGCAGGCCGGCGACGGGCCTGCCGGTCGCGGCGTCGGCGAAGCGGAAAGTGAAGTCGCTCCTGCTCCCGACCTCGGCCTCACCGATGAGGGTGACCCGCAGGCCGCCGACGACCTGCTCGCGGGGCGACGGCGACGCCGTGTCCGAGGAGGTGAAGGCGCCAGGACGGCCGACTGTGATCTCCTGCCGGTCGAGGACGTCGGTCATCTCCCCGCGCAGCCGGAACTCGTTGTGGATCGTGTATCGGCCCTCGGTGGGGAACGTGAAGGGGACGGCGAACTCCCCTGGCCTGCCGGTGGGCCGCGGATGGATGTGGGCGAACGTGCCCAGGTCCTCCCGGGTGACGACGACGTGCATCCACGCCTCGTGACTGCGTACGACGTCCTCGACGGGCCGGCCGGTCCGGGCGTCGGCGACCCGGATGCGGAGGGTCGCCGGCCTGCCCGGGGCGACGCCGGAGGGTGCCTCGACGGAGACCTTCAGGCGGGCATCCTCGGCGGGGACGGGCTCCGACTCGGTGGTCATCATCACGCTCATGGCCGGGCGCATCGGCATGCCGGTGTCCTGAGCCCAGGCGAGCACGCCGTTCATCCCGCGCTGCGCCGCCTCCGTGCGGCTGAGCGCGGTGAACCCGGCGCCCACGGCCGCGGCGAGGCAGGCGATGCCCGCGAGGTAGCCCCAGTCGGCGAGCCGGGACACCCGGGAACCGGGCCGGAACCGGCGCAGGCGCAGCGCGTTGGTGACGACGCTGACCGAGCTCATCGCCATCGCGGCGGCGGCGAGGGAGGGGTCGAGGAGCACGCCGTTGAAGGGGTACAGCACCCCGGCGGCGACCGGGATCAGCAGCACGTTGTACGCGAACGCCCACAGGAGGCCCTGTTTGATCGTCCGCACGGTACGCCGGGACAGGTCGATGGCCGAGACGATGCCGCGCAGGTCGCCGCCGACGAGGGTGATGTCGGAGGCCGCGATGGCGACGTCGGTCCCGGTGCCGATGGCGATGCCGAGGTCGGCCGTGGCCAGCGCCGGGGCGTCGTTGATCCCGTCGCCGACCATGGCGACGACCGCGCCCCTCTCGCGGAGGGCGGTCACCCGGGCCGCCTTGTCCTCGGGCCGTACGTCGGCGATGACGTGGTCGATGCCGACCTGCCGGGCGACGACGTCGGCGGTGACCCGGTTGTCGCCGGTCAGCATCCACACCTCCAGGCCGAGCGCGCGCAGCCGTTCGACGGCCTCACGGGACTCGGGCCGGATGGTGTCGGCCACACCGATCATTCCGGCGAGCCGGCCATCGAGGGCGACGTACACGGGGGTCGCTCCCTCGGCCGCGGCCTCGGCGGCGATCCGCTCCAGCTCGCCGAAGCCGAAGCCGAAGTCGTTCCCGAGATGGCGGCGCATGAGTGCGGCGTTTCCGATGAGCACGGACCTGCCGCCGACGCGGGCCTCCACCCCGTGACCGGGCACGGCGTCGAAATGCTCGACCTCGGGCAGGCGGAGCCCCCGGTCCCCGGCGTGCGTGACGATCGCCTCGCCGAGAGGGTGCTCCGAACCCTTCTCGGCCGCGGCGGCGTACGCGAGAAGCTCGCCGGCGTCCCCGCCCGCGACGGTGACGAGGCGGGTGACCTCGGGCCGGCCCCGGGTGATCGTGCCGGTCTTGTCCAGGACGACCGTGGTGAGACGGCGGGCCTGTTCGAGCGCGTCGCCGCCGGAGATCAGGATGCCCGACTCGGCGGCCTTCCCGGTGCCCACCATGATCGCTGTTGGGGTGGCCAGGCCGAGCGCGCACGGGCAGGCGATGATGAGGACGGCGATGGCGGCGCCGATGCCGAACGTGAGCCGTCCCTGGCCGGGTCCGAAGACCGCCCAGACGACGAAGGTGAGCGCGGCGACGCCGATGACGGCGGGCACGAACCACCCGGACACCGTGTCGGCCAGGCGCTGCAGGGGCGCCTTCGACCCCTGCGCCCGCTCGACCAGCCGGACGATCTGCGCCAGTGTCGTGTCCTGCCCGACGGCGGTGGCCCGCATCACCACCGAGCCGGTCAGGTTGATCGTGGAGCCGATCAGCGGGTCGCCCTCGCCCCTGCGCACCGGCACGCTCTCCCCGGTGATCATGCTCTCGTCCACGGTGGAGACTCCGGCGGTCACGACGCCGTCCACGGGGACCTTCTCGCCGGGGCGCACCCGTACGAGGTCGCCGACGGCGACGTCCTCGACCGGGACCTCGACATCGCTGTCGCCGCGCAGCACCCGCGCCGTCTTCGGCCGCAGATCGAGCAGTTCCCCGATGGCGGAGGTGGTCCGCTTCCTGGCCCTCGCCTCCATCCACCGGCCCATGAGGACGAGCGCGATGACGACGACGGAGATCTCGAAGTACACGTGCGGCGGAAGCCCCAGCCGCTCCGCCGTGGCCGGCCACAGCGTGACGAACGCGCTGTAGCCGTACGCCACGGTCGTGCCGAGCGCGACGAGCGTGTGCATGTTGACCGCGCCGTGCCGGGCCGCCGCCCAGGCGGCGCGGTAGAAGGGACGGCCCGCCCAGAACTGGGCGATGGTGGCGACGACCAGCAGCAACGGCATCAGCCAGTCCATCGCGTCGATGGGCAGCGGCAGGTACATCAGCACCATCATCGACAGCCCCGCGGCGAGGGTGACCTGCCAGGTGCGCTTCAGCCGGATGACCTCCCGATCCGGCTCCGCATCCGGCTCCGGCGCGGTCTCGGGCGCGGACCCAGGCCGAGGCTCGGGCCCGGAGATCTCCGCGGTGTACCCGGCACGTGCGACCGACTCGGTGAGCATCCCGACGGTCACGCGGGCGGGATCGCAGGTGACGGTGGCGACCTCGGTGGCGAGGTTCACCTCGGCCGACTCCACGCCGTCGACCCGGGTCAGGGCCTTCTCCACCCTGCGGACGCAGGACGCACAGGTCATCCCGCCGATGTTCAGCGTACGCACGGTCGTCGTGACCGTCATCGCTTCACCTCCTGGTTGAGGACTTCGCTGCGACGGTCGCGCGCGTCGCTTTCCCGCCGCTGACCGTCCCCTGTCCGGCTCGGGACAGGGGATGGACAGCGCCGCCCGGCATGGTCGTGCCATCCGGGCCGTACGGAGCGGTCCGCGACGTGAAGGAGTCATGATGAACCAGCTCGTCCTGTCCGTGCCGGCCATCAGCTGCGGCCACTGCGTCAAGGCGATCGCGGAGTCCGTCGGCGAGGTGCCCGGTGTCGGTTCCGTGGCCGTCGACTTCACCGCCAAGACGGTGCTGGTCACCGGCACGGCGGACCCGGCCGCGGTGCGCACGGCCATCGCCGAGGCCGGTTACGAGGTGGCCGGATGAGCGCGGCGGCGTACGACACGCTGATCATCGGCGGGGGGCAGGCCGGGCTGGCGCTGGGATATCACCTGCGCCGCGCGGGTCTGCGGTTCGTCATCCTCGACGCGCACCAGCGGGTGGGAGACGCGTGGCGTCACCGGTGGGACTCTCTCACGCTGTTCACGCCGCGCCGGTACGACGCCCTGCCCGGCCTGCCGTTCCCGGGCGACCCCGACGGTCATCCGGGCAAGGACGAGGCCGCCGACTACCTGGAGACGTACGCCGAGCGCTTCGCCCTTCCGGTGCGGCTCGGCCGCCAGGTCACGGCCGTACGGCCGGAGGGGGAGCGGTTCCTGGTCGAGACCTCGGCCGAGACGTACACGGCGGCGCGGGTCGTGGTCGCGGTGGGGGCGTTCCACACGCCGCGCACGCCCGCCTTCGCGTCGAGCCTCGACCGAGGCGTCACCCAGCTGCACAGCAACCGGTATCGCCGTCCGGACCAGCTCCCCATGGGCGAGATCCTGGTCGTCGGCGCGGGCAACACCGGTGTGCAGATCGCCGATGAGCTGGCCGGCACCGGGCGGCGCGTCCGGCTGTCGGCCTCGTCGATGGGCCTGGCGCTGCCGCAGCGCATTCTGGGCCGTGACGTGTTCTGGTGGTTCTCCCGTCTGGGTTTCATGGACATCCGCGGCGACAGCAGGATCGGGCGCCGGGTCAGAAGCAGGGAACTGATCATCGGGACGGACGTCAAGCGGCTGCTGCGGCGGGTGGAGCGGGGGGGCCGCACCGTGGACGTCCAGGGGCGGGACGTCGTCCTCGCGGACGGCCGCCGCGTGCGACCCGACGGCGTCGTGTGGGCGACCGGTTTCCGCGCGCACTATCCCTGGCTGCACGTGCCGGTGCTGGACGAGCAGGGGGCGCCGGTGCACCGTGAGGGCGTCACGGCCTGGCCGGGGTTGTACTTCCTCGGCCTGCCCTGGCAGCGGACTCGCGGATCGTCCGTGCTCGGGTGGGTGGACCGCGACGCGCGTGCCCTGGCCGAGCGGCTGACGGCCTCCGCCAACACTCCCGGCAAGTCGCTCATCGCCCCTTAATATTGGGCAATCCCGGTGGAGTCGGGGATGACGAGGAGTGACATGCCGAACACCGCCGTGACGTTCGCGGTTCTCGGACCCACCGAGGTGCGGGCATCCGACGGCTCCGTGGCGGCGTTGCCTCCGTCCGTACGGGCGTTGCTGGCCCGGCTGGCCCTGTCCTGCGGCCGCGTGGTGCCGGTGGACGCCCTGACGGACGCGTTGTGGGGCGACGAGGGTGACGACCTGCCGGCCGACGCGGCGAACGCCCTGCAGATCCGGGTGTCCAAGCTGCGCCGCGCCCTCGCCGCCGCCGGGTTGGGCACGGACGTCCTGGTCACGCAGGCTCCGGGATACCGGCTCGCCGTGCCCGCCGAGGCCGTCGACGCGCACGTGTTCGAGCGGCTGCTCGTCCGCGCGCGGGAGGAGACGGCCGCCGGGAACGTCACCGCGGCGTCGAGCCGCCTGGACGAGGCGCTGCGGCTGTGGCGGGGCCCCGCGCTGGCCGACGTCGGCCGGACGACGTGGGCGACCACGGAAAGCGCCCGGCTGGAGGAGCTGCGGCTGGGCGCGGTCGAGGACCGGATCGAGCTCCTGCTGGAGTCCGGCGGGCACAACGAGGCGATCGCCGATATCGAGCGCCTGGTGGCACTGCATCCGCTGCGGGAGCGGCTGCACCGCCTGCTGATGCTCGCGCTGTATCGCGGCGGACGGCAGGCGGAGGCGCTGGCCGCCTACCAGGCGCTGCGCCGTGGTCTCGCAGACGAGCTCGGCATCGACCCGTCGCCGGAGCTGCAGGCCATCGCCGAGGCCATCCTCCGCCAGCAGGTCCCGGCCGCCGCCCAGCCGTCCGTCCAGCCGTCCGTCCCATCGTCCCCCGGGCCCGCCGGGCAACGAGCACCGGAAGGCGCCGAGCGGCTGCCGCGGCGGCTGACGTCGGTCATCGGCCGCCAGGACGACGTCGCGGCGGTGCTGGAACGGCTCGCCGAGGCGCGGGTGGTGACGCTGACCGGCCCGGGCGGGATGGGGAAGACGACGCTGGCGTTCGAGGTCGCACGCAGGGTGAGCGAGACGCCGGACGAGATGCCGGCCGATCGAGTGCTGCTGGTCCGCCTGGCCGCCCTGGAGCCGGGAGCCGATGTCGCCGGCGCGTTCGCCGCCGAGCTCGGCGTGGCGGCGCAGGGCACCGCGCCGGCCGACGTGGTCGAGGAGCACCTGCGGGACGGCCGCACGCTGCTCGTGGTCGACAACTGCGAGCACGTGGTGGACGACGTCGCCGTTCTCGTGGAGCGGCTGGCCGCGGCCTGCCCGCGCCTGCGCGTGCTGGCCACCAGCAGGGAGGCGCTGGCGATACCCGGCGAGGTGCAGGTCGCGGTCGGCCCGCTGGGCGACGATTCCGCCGTCCGGCTCTTCGAGGAGCGGGCCCGTGCTGTACGGCCCTCGTTCACGCTCGACGCCGGGAACGCAGCCGTGGTGGCGTCCGTCTGCCGCAGGCTCGACGGCATGCCGCTCGCCATCGAGCTGGCCGCGGCCAGGGTCAAGGCGCTGTCCCCGGCCGACATCGAGGCCCGGCTGGCGGACAGGTTCTCGCTGCTGACGGCGGGACCGCGCACCGGCGAGGCGCGCCACCGCACGCTGCGCGCCACGCTCGACTGGAGCCACGACCTGCTGACGGATGCCGAGCGGCGCCTGCTGCGCCGCCTCGCGGTGTTCCGCGGCGGCTGGACCCCGGCCGCCGCGGAGGAGGTGTGCGCCTTCTCCGGAGCAGGCGGCGGCGTCGGCAGAGGAGAGGTGCTCGACCTGCTGTTCCGGCTGGTCGACCGGTCGCTCGTGGTTCCCGAACCGGCCACAGGGCGGTTCCGGCTGCTCGTCACCGTACGCGACTACGCGTGGGCCCGACTGGAGGAGGCCGGGGAGGTCGCCGAATGCCGCGACCGTCACCTGGCCTGCTACGTGCGCCTGGCCGAGGAGAACGGGCCGTACGTACGGAACCTCACCGTCTTCACCCGGCTCTACGACGAGCACGACAACTTCCGCGCCGCCGTGGACCACGCCCTCGACCGCGGTGACGTCGAGAACGGCTTCCGGCTGGCCAACGCGCTCGTGATGTTCTGGAACTACGGCGTGCGCTACGAAGGCACGCGGGCGCTGACCGCGCTGCTGGAGACCGGTGGCGGGTCCGCGGGCGCACGGGGCCGGGCGTTGCAGGGCATCGGGCTCCTGCACGTGTACTATCCGACCCCGCACTCGGTCGCCGCCACGGAGGAGAGTCTTGCGATCTTCGAGGAGATCGGTGACGCGCGCAACGCCGCGATCTCCCGGCTCGTGATGTCCTGGGCCGGCCAGTACGGCGGGGACGCCGCGCATTACCGCGCCATGATCGAGCGGAGCAGGCGGGAACTCGGCGACTCCGACGACGGCTGGTGGCTGTGCATGACGGAGTATCTGGAGGCGCTGCTGGCCCTGCGCCTCGGCGACTTCGAGGACGCGGCCGTCCGGTGGCGGCGCGCCCTCGACCTGGCCAGGGCAGTCGGCGACCGCATCATCGGCAGCGCGATCCTCGCGCATCTCGGCATCGCCCTGCGCGAGTCGGGACGGCACGAGGAGGCTCTGGCCGTCCTGCGGGAGTCCGTGGACGAGGTGCGCGGCCGAAACTCCTTTCACGGGCTGACCTTCGCGCTCGTGCACACGGCCCACACCCGGCTGGACATGGACGAGGGCGACGACGCCTCGGCGCTGCTCGCCGAGGCGGACGAGGTCGCTCGCCGGGTGCGCAACCCCCGTTGCCAGGCGTGGGCTGCGTGGGGGCGGGCACGCATGGCCCGCGTGCGTGGGGACGCCGGTGCCGCCGTCCGCGAGTGCCGGGACGCGCTGGCGCTGTTGAAGGAGGGCGAGTTCCCCTGGGCCAGGGCTCGCCTCTGGTCGTTCCTGGCCGAGTGCGCGGAGGCGGCGGGCGTCCCCGACGAGGCCGCCCACGCCCGCGAGACGGCCGCCGCGCTCACGAGCTGATCACATACTGACATCCCGGTGTTCGCACCGGTCGCCCGAGAACCCCGCCGACGCCAGCGCCGCCCGCAGCTCCGCCGGGTCCACGACCCCGCGTACGCGCAGCAGGCCCCGCCCGGCGTCCACCTCGAACGAGGAGACGCCGGGAACGTCTCGTACGTGTCTGCTCAGGAGACGGACGCATCTGCGGCACAGCAGGGCCGGCACGCACACGGTCGTCTCCGCCGCCGCCCCCTGACGGCTCTGGTCTGCCATGCCGTTCAGCGTGCCGTCCCGGCCTGGCGAACGGCTGTCCGTCCGCTGTCCGGAGCTGTCCGGGTCTGTCAGGTGCCGCAGGGGACGCGCAAAGCCGGCGGCCAGCCCCCGGACAGCCCGGACCGCGACGCTCCTGACATGAACATCATCCTCCCCGTTCTTCCCGAGCTGATCCGGCTGAGGCATCACGAGCTGCTGCGGCAGGCCGAGCAGCACCGACGAACCCGGCAGGCCCGAGCCGTCCCCGCCACCCGGCGCTGGGTGCGGCGCGGCCCGCTCGACCTCCACTGATCACTCGAGGAGCACGCCATGACCATCACATCCGTGCGTACCGACGTCGCCGCGCTGGCCCGCGACGTCGTGAAGATCTACGGCCGCGGCGAGACCGCCGTCCGGGCCCTCGACGGTGCCACCCTGTCGATCCCCGCCGGGCGGTTCACCGCCGTCATGGGCCCGTCCGGGTCCGGCAAGTCCACGCTCATGCACGCCATGGCCGGTCTGGACACCGTGGACGAGGGACAGGTGCTCATCGGGGACACCGACCTCGGCCGGCTCAGCGAGCGGCAGCGCACACTGCTGCGCCGCGACCACGTGGGCTTCGTGTTCCAGAGCTTCAACCTGGTTCCCACGCTGACCGCCGCCGAGAACATCGCGCTGCCGCTGACCCTCGCCGGCCGGCGGGCCGACCAGGCGTGGATCGACGAGATCGTCGCGATGCTCGGGCTGGGCGACCGGCTGCGGCACCGCCCCGCCGAGATGTCCGGCGGACAGCGGCAACGGGTCGCCGTGGCCCGCGCGCTGGCCGCCCGCCCGCGGATCGTCTTCGCCGACGAACCGACCGGCAACCTCGACTCCCGGGCGGGGGAGGCGCTGCTCGGTTTCCTCCGCCACGCCGCCCACGAGCTGGGCCAGACCATCGTCATGGTCACCCACGACGCGAACGCCGCCGCGTACGCCGACCAGGTGGCCCACTTCGCCGACGGCCGGGTGGCCGGCGTCACCCGCAACGAGGAGAAGTGATCGCGATGTGGTACCTGATCATCCGCAACACCGTCGCTCGCCGGGGCAGACTGGCGCTGACCCTGCTCGCCGTCCTGCTCGGCGTCACCTTCGTCACCGGCAGCCTGGTGCTCACCGACACCTCACAGCGGCTGCTCGACGACCAGTTCCGTACGGCCGCCGCGGGGGTCGACCTGACCGTCCGCGACGCGGTCGCGTTCGACTCGGCGATGGGAGTGGAGGTCGAGCGCGACCCGCTGCCCGCCGAGGTCGCGGACCGCGTCCGCGCGGTGCCGGGCGTGGCCGCCGCCACCCCCGTCGTACGGGGCAAGGGACTGATCGGCGTCGGCGGGAAGACCATCGTCCCGGCGGGCCCGTCGCTGCTGCTGTCCTGGGACCCCGCACCGGTCGGCCCGTTCACCCTGCGCGCCGGACGCGCTCCGGTCACCGAGGGCGAGGTCGTGATCGACGCCGCGACCGCCCGGCGGCACCGCATCGGCCTCGGCGCCGAGGTGACCGTACGGGCCGAGCGCACGAAACGGCTCCGAGTGGTGGGGCTGGCCGGGTTCGGGCCGGGCGAGGGGCTGCCCGAGACCACGGTCGCCCTGGTCACGCTACCTGCGGCGCAGCGTCTGCTCGCCCTCGGCGGGGGCTCGTCGGAGGTCGCCGTCGTCGCGGCGGAGGGCGCGGACGTCCGGCGGCTGCGCTCCGCGGTGTCGGCCGCGCTCGGCTCCGGATATGAGGTCTCCTCCAGCCGGGACGTCGCCGCAGCCAGCGCGGCGGCGGCCAAGACGCAGATCTCCTCCCTGCAGATGATGCTGCTGGCTCTGGCGGCGGCGGCCCTGCTCGTCGGCGCGTTCCTCATCGCCAACACCTTCTCGATCGTCGTCACCCAGCGCACACGTGAGCTGGCCGTGCTGCGCGCGGCCGGGGCCACCGGCGGTCAGGTGATGCGCTCGGTGCTCGGCGAGGCGCTGCTGGTTGGGCTGGCCGCCTCCGTGGCGGGCGTGGGCCTCGGCGTCGCCTGCGCGGCGGGGCTGCGCGATCTCGCCGGCGTCTTCGGAATGACGCTGCCCGGCGGCGGGCTCGTCGTCACGCCCCGGACCTTCGCCGTCGCGTTCGTGGTCGGCGTCGGTGTCACGGTCCTGTCGGCGTTCGGGCCGGCTCGCCGCGCGGCCGCGGTGGCGCCGGTCGAGGCGATGCGGCGCTCGTCGGCCGACCATCTCTCCGGGCGGGCGGGCTGGGGCCGCACGGTCGCCGGCGCGGTTCTCACCGCGCTCGGTGCGGCCGGGCTGTCGATCGTCCTGGCCGGGCCGGGGTCGGTCGTCGTGCTCGGCGAGGCGGCGGTGAGCACCGTCGTGGGGCTGGCCCTGCTCGGACCGGCGGTCATCCCGGGCCTGGTCCGGCTGCTCGGCAGGCCGCTCGGCGTGGCCGGGGTCCCCGGACGGCTGGCGCGCGAGTCCGCCGCGCGGTCGCCCCGGCGGACCTCCGCGACCGCCCTCGCCCTGGCTTTCGGCCTGGCGCTCGTCAGCTTCACGACCGTGCTGGGGACCTCGATCAAGGAGTCGACCGCACGGTCGTACGCCGAGACGATCACCGCCGACTACGTGGTGGAGAGCGCACGCAACGAGATGCTCGGCGGGCTGCCCGCGCATGTCCATCACCACGTCAGCGAGCTGCCGCAGGTCGCCGTGGCCTCCCGGCTGCGCTACGGCCACTGGAAGGACGGGCAGTCGGTCGAGGCGCTCACCGCGGTCGACCCGGTCACGCTGCCCCGCGTGACCTCGCTCCACATGGTCGCCGGACGCCTGGACGCGGTCGCGGGCGGCGGCGTCGTCCTGGCGGCGAACGTCGCCAAGGAGCGGAACCTCAAGGTCGGCGACACCCTGGCGATGACGTTCTCCCGCACCGGCGTCCAGCGCCTCCCGGTGGTCGGCCTGCTGCGCGACCGCGACGCGCAGGCGCTGTCGACCGGCTACGTCATCTCCCTGGACACTTACGAACGGAACTACCGAGAGGACGTCGACGCGAGCGTCTTCGTCAAGGTGGCCGACGGAGTGAGCGGTGCGGACGCCAAGAAGGCCATCGAACGGGCCCTGGCCGACGCCCCGACCGCGCAGGTGCGCGACCAGGCCGCGGCCGTCGCCGGGCGGAACGCGATGATCGACCAGGTCCTGGGCCTGGTGAGCGTGCTGCTGATGCTCACCGTCCTCATCGCGCTGATGGGCATCACCAACACCCTGGCCCTGTCGATCATCGAGCGGACCAGGGAGCTCGGGCTGCTGCGGGCGGTCGGCATGACCGGTGCCCAGATGCGCTGGATGATCCGCGGTGAGGCGGTCCTCGTCGCGGCCCTGGCGATCGTGGCCGGGGTCGGCCTGGGCGTCGCGTTCGCCGCGGGCACGGTCACCGCCCTGGGCCGCACGACCGAGACCACGCTCACAGTGCCGGTCGGTCCGCTCCTGCTCGTCGTCGCGGTGGCCGCACTCGCCGGCCTGCTGGCCGGGCTCTTGCCGGCCCGACGTGCCGCCAGGCTCGACGTGCTCACCGCCATCGCCACGTCCTGACGCCCCCTGAGGTGCTCCTGAAGGGCTCCTGAGGGGACTCCGCCCCGAGAGGCACTGGCGCGAAGAGGGGATCAGCAGGCCCCAGGGCACATCGCAAATCCGGGCAAGAGGCGAACCGACGGGTAGCCGGATGGCAAGGGCCGTCGCCCGGAGGCGCTCACCACGGCGGCCTCAGCCGGTCTTCGGACCGGCCGAGGCCGCCGCGCACCGTCAGAGCAGGGTCAGCGCAGGGGGAGGAGAGGACGCGATGGCGTCCGCCGGGGAGCCTCCCCAGATCGGTCTCGTGTGGTCGCCGAGCCGGTCATTCCTGCGGTGCCTCTCCGACCGTCACATCGAAGGTGGCCGTCGTCGGCAGGCTCGCCTGATCTCCGGCCCACTCGACGCGATACGAGTACTCGCCCGCCTCGGTGGGTGTATCCGTGAAGGTGAATCTTCCGTCGAAGATGACCATGCGTGGGTGCGGCAGCTCGGTGACCACGGTGCCCTCGCTGTTGATTACCGTGCGTAGGACTTTCAACGGGATGGTGGAACCCATGGGCTGACCACCCTGGAAAAGCGCACCGCTCACCTTGAGCTGTGTGCCGACGGTGCCCGTCTCCGGTCCGGACAGGGTGATCGACGACTCTGCCTTGACCAAGGTGACGGTCGCCGAAGCGGTGCTCCAGTGCACGGTCGGGCTGCCGTTCCAGATCACGTCGTATCTGATCACCCCTGCGCTTCTCGGCCCGTCTGTGAAGGTGAACGTGCCGTCCTCCGCGGTCGTCACTTCGCGGGTGATTTCGGCGCTGTCGTTCACGTGGCGGGTCACCACGAGCGGCTGCTCACCCGGAGCCGACCCGTCGGGCATCGTGAGCCGGCCGGTCAGGGTGAGGACGTCGGCCCCGGTCCCGGTGGACGGAGCCGTCAGGGTCAGCGTGGACTCCGGGAGCGCGCCGGTTTCCAGCCGCCACAGGTGCAGATGGTGAGTAGCCAGGTCCTTCCACAGGGCGAAGAGGTCGTCACCCGAGAACGTGAGACTCTGCAGGTCCATAAAAGCGCCATGGTCCCTGAGCGTGCCGGTGTAGACCGGGGTCGTCGTCGCGCTGTCGTACACGGTCACGACCAGACCTGACTTGGTCCCGCGCCCGCCCGCGACGCGAGTTCCGTCCGGGCTGACCGCGACGACCGGCGCGTAGTAGCCGGAGGACGGATCCGGGCCGTAGGCGTGGACCTCTTGCAGACTGGTCGTGTCCCAGGCGAAGTATTCGGCCGAATTGAGGAATGCCGCGATGATGGTCGAACCGTCCGGTGTGATGGCGAGGTCTCCCAGGAAGCCCGCGTGGTAGTCGTGGCCGTCGATGATGCCGCGCAGGGTGGTATGGAACGCGTTCACGTCGTACACGCTCAGGGTGGCCGGGGAGAGCGCATCGCCGACCACCAGAGTATTTCCGGCGGCGGCGACCTTGGGGCTGGCATAGGTGGCTGCCACCCGGATCAGCCGTGATCGGTGTCCGGACGCCATGTCGATGCCGACGACACCGCCATCCCATTGGTCGCATCCGTATCCCACCCAGAGCCATCTGCCCGACAACGCCAAGTTCGTCGGGCATGGGTATTCGGCCAGGCTGATCTCCCGGGTGGTGTCGAGAGTGGCGGTGTCGAGCTCCATAATCTCGTTCAAATCGCGTAGCGCCACGTACAACCGTGTGCCGTCCGGTGTGATGGCAAGGCCCTGAATGCCGGGCAGGCTGAAGCCGGCGTTGCGCGTGCCGTTGGCGTTGACGACGAGGAGTTGGTCGTCCCCGGCGATGAAGGCCTTTCCTCCGCCCGCGACCACGTCACCGCCGCTCGTGATGCCCAGGTCGGTCGTGATGCCGGCGGCCGAGGCGGCCGGTGCCTGCACGACGAAAAGGCCGGCGGTCACCGCCAAAGCGGTTGCGAGGCAGGCCAGCAGCCGGGTGATTGACGACTTATGGAATCCGCCGCTCTCTTCGCGGGGCGACGAGCGCCCAGAAATTCCTGATTCCGATGTGCTGGAACGACTGGGACGTTTCGGAGGGAAAGTGATGATCACGAAAGTGATCTAGTCATGTCCATCCCGATCACGTCAAGGCGATTTCGCCTCGTACGCAGGCGTATTCGTGCGTTTACGACCCGCCGGGCGTATCCATTTCAGGGATGGCCGTTTGGGAGAGCACGTCGAGGATGCGTCGGGGCGTGTCCACAACGGCGATGAGGCCGGGATCGACGAACTCGGCCGCGTCGCCGAAACCCCAGGTGACGGCGATGCTCCGCACCCGGCAGGCGGCCGCGCCGGCGACGTCCTCCATGCGGTCGCCGATCATGACGGCGGCCTCGGGTGGAGCGCCGAGGACGTCGAGCGCGTGCCGGATGACGTCGGCCTTGTGCCGTCGTGACCCGTCGAGCGTCGCACCGGCGACGTACGTGAAGAAGCCGTCGAGCCCGAAGTGCACAAGGATCTTCTCGGCGTAGACGGCCGGTTTCGAGGTCGCCACCGCCAGGGTCCAGCCGCCGGCGACGAGCGCCTCCAGCACGGCGGGGATTCCCTCGATGACCTCGTTCTCGTACATCCCGTCGGTGTAGCGCTCCCGGTAGGCGCGCACCGCGTCGTCGACACGCTCCGGCGGCACGCCGAGCATGAGGAAGCCTTCCTGGAGGGGAGGGCCGATCATGGCGCGGAGCCGCTCGTGCTCCGCCTCCGGGACCCCGACGGCGGAAAGGGCGTGCCGCAGCGAGGCGACGATGCCGGTCTCGGGGTCGGTCAGCGTGCCGTCGAGGTCGAAGAGGCAGTAGCGGGTCACGGCCGTCCGTTCGGGGTCGGTGGTCAGGCGAGCACGGCGTCGAGCAGCAAGGATCCGGCGCCGAGCAGGGCGGCGTCGGGTCCCGACCGCGTGGTGGAGATCTCCAGGTCGCGGGTGGCCAGCGGCAGGCACCGCTCGTACACGGCCGCGCGGATCGACGCGATCAGCGGCTCGGCCGGCGACAGGCTGCCGCCGACCACGATCGCGTCGGGGTTGATGAAGTTGACCAGCACGGTCAGCACCTCGCCGATGAGCCGCCCGGCGTTGCGGA
The DNA here is from genome assembly GCF_008033685.1 of Microbispora sp. CSR-4. Lineage (NCBI taxonomy): Bacteria > Bacillati > Actinomycetota > Actinomycetes > Streptosporangiales > Streptosporangiaceae > Microbispora > Microbispora sp. CSR-4. The sequence continues at coordinate 16,079 of NZ_VJVX01000067.1, read as the reverse complement.
CGAGGGCGGTGGCCTCGGGCACCCCGTCCTCGACCAGCGCGACGACGTCGGACGGCCGCCGCACCTCGATGCCCTGCTCGTTGAGCACGCTCATGAGGGCCGCACCGCTGGCGTAGGCCTCAAGGCAGTCGTCGTGCCCGCAGGAGCAGGTGACCGACGAGTCGCTCCTGACCCGCACGTGGCTGATGTCGCCGGCGGCGCCCCGCCCCCGATGGAGGGTGCCGTTCACGATCACGCCGCAGCCGATGCCGCTGCCGGCCTTGAGCACCATCAGCGTCTCGCACTTCGGCCACGCCCTGGCCTCGCCGGCCGCCATGAGGTTGGCGTCGTTCTCCACGAGCACCGGCAGGTCGAAGTGCGCGCCGAGGCGCTCGGCGACGGGGAAGTTGTTCCAGCCGGGCATGCGCGAGGGTGCGACGACCCGGCCGGTCGCCGGGTCCACGGGACCGGGGATGCCCGTGCCGACCCCGCGCAGCGGGACCCCGGGCGGGCCGTGCGCGGCCAGCAGGTCCTCGAACGCGGCGGCCATCCAGTCGATGGTCGCCTCGGGGCCGTCCGCGATCTCGCAGGGGCGCTCCTCGACCACCAGCGGGGTGCCGCTGAGGTCGAGGAGGCCGAGGCGCGCGTGGTGGGCGCCCAGGTCGGCGACCGCGAGCAGTCCCGCGCTGGGGCTGAGCCGCAGCCGGCGTGGGCGCCGGCCGCCGCGGGAGGTGCCCGCGCCCTCCTCCACCAGCAGCCCGCTGCCGATCAGCTCTTCGACGCGCAACGAGACGCTGGAGGCCGCCAGGCCGGACAGGCGGGCGAGTTCCGCCCGCGACTCGGCGTGGCCGGCGGCGACGAGGCGCAGGAGGTCGCCCTGCGCCCCCCGCACCGGCAACCTCTCTTTGCCTGGCATAGGGGTAAGAGATACCACGGTGTGACTTTGTCCGCCAACGCGTTGACTTCGCCCAGAATCATCCATTACGGTCCGCCATAACTTCGATTTCGAAGGAAGATGGCGATGATTCGGGTACGAGGCCTCAACAAGTGGTTCGGTGACCACCACGTGCTGCACGACGTCGATCTCGACGTGGCGCGCGGCGAGGTCGTGGTGGTGATCGGGCCCTCCGGGTCCGGCAAGTCGACGCTGTGCCGGTGCCTCAACCGGCTGGAGGCGGCCGACTCGGGCGAGGTCCTCGTGGACGGCGTCCCCGTGCCTGCCGAGGGCCGCGCGCTGGCCCGGCTGCGGGCCGACGTGGGGATGGTCTTCCAGAACTTCAACCTCTTCCAGCACAAGACCGTGCTGGAGAACGTGATGCTCGCGCCGATGAAGGTGCGCGGTGTGAGCCGCGCCGAGGCCGAGCGGACCGCCCACGAGCTGCTGGCCAGGGTGGGCATCGCCGAGCAGGCGGGCAAGCAGCCCGCCCGGCTGTCGGGCGGTCAGCAGCAGCGCGCGGCCATCGCCCGCGCGCTGGCCATGCGGCCGAAGGTCATGCTCTTCGACGAGCCCACCTCGGCGCTCGACCCGGAGATGGTCGGCGAGGTCATCGACGTGATGACGGGCCTGGCCGCCGACGGCATGACCATGGTCGTCGTCACCCACGAGATGGGCTTCGCGCGCCGCGCGGCCGACCGCGTGGTCTTCATGGACGGCGGCCGGATCGTCGAGACGGGGGAGCCGAACGCCTTCTTCGACTCCCCTCGGACCGATCGGGCCAGGGACTTCCTGGCCAAGGTACTCACGCACTGATCGCAAAGGATGGTGGACCCCGATGGTGTCCATTAAGCGGGTGGCCGCTGTCGCCGCCGTGGCGATGGCCGGCCTGACGGCCTGTGCCGGGACGGACTCGGCGAGCTCCGCCGTGCCGGGCGCGGCCCCGAGTGAGGGCGGCGGGAGCGGCGTGATCGCCAAGGCTCCGGTGGCCGCCGCCGCGGACATCCTGCCCGGCTCGACGATGGAGAAGATCAAGCAGCGCGGCGAGCTCATCGTCGGCGGCTCGCTCGACGCGCCGCTGCTGTCCCAGCAGAACCCGGCCACCGGCGAGGTGGAGGGCTTCGACGCCGACCTCGGCAAGGCGCTGGCCAAGTACATCATCGGGCAGCCGAAGGTCAAGATCGTCAACTCGGCGTCCGAGACCCGCGAGGCGCTGCTGAGCAACGGCACCGTCGACGTGGTCTTCCAGACCTACACGATCACGCCGGAGCGGGCCGAGCAGGTCGCCTTCGCCGGGCCCTACTACTCCTCGGGCCTGTCCATCGCGGTCAAGAAGGGCACGACGGGGATCTCCTCGCCGCAGGACCTGAACGGCAAGACCGTCATCGCCGGGGCCAACACCCCCGCGATCCCCGAGATCAAGAAGCTCGCTCCGCAGGCGAAGATCATCACCTTCGGCGGCGACCCCGAGTGCGTCCAGGCGCTCAAGCAGGACCGCGGCGTGGCCTACGTGCAGGACGAGACGCTGCTCGTCGCCGACGCCAAGAAGGACCCCGAGCTGGAGATCGTCACCAAGCCGTTCACCCAGGACCCGTACGGCATCGGGCTCAAGCACGGCGACGACCAGTTCAAGTCGTTCGTCAACGACTGGCTGAAGAAGATCCAGGCCGACGGCGTCTGGCAGGACATCTGGAAGAACTCCCTCGGCACGGTCGTGCAGGGTGAGGCCCCCACGCCGCCCGAGATCGGCTCGGTGCCGGGTTCCTGATGTCGGCACTGCTTGATCACCTGCCCGAGTTCTGGCAGGGGCTGGTCGTGACCCTCCAGATGACCGCGGCGTCCTTCGTGGGCGCCGCGGTCGTGGGGCTCGTGATCGTGGCGATGCGGGTCGGGCCGGTCCCGGTGCTGCGCGCGGTCGCGACGGTCTACGTCGAGACCCTGCAGAACCTCCCGCTGCTCGTGCTGCTCGTGCTCGCGGTCTTCGGCCTGCCCGAGATCGGGCTCAAGGCCGGCCTGACCACCACGGCCATCGTGGTGATCGCGCTGTACGAGGGCGCCTACATCGCCGAGGCCCTCCGTTCGGGCGTCAACGCGATCTCCGCCGGTCAGGGCGAGGCGGCCCGCGCCCTGGGGCTGACGTTCGGCCAGTCGCTGCGCCACGTCGTGCTGCCCCAGGCGCTGCGGACCGTCGTGCAGCCGATCGGCAACATCTTCATCGCGCTCACGATGAACACCTCGCTCGCGGCGGCCGTGGGCGTGGTCGAGCTGACCGCCGCCGCCAACCGGGTGAACCTGCTGGAGGCGCAGCCCATCCCGATCTTCGTGGGGGCGGGCCTGGCGTACGCCGCGATCGCCGCCTGCGCCGGGTTCGTGACCGGGCGGCTCGAACGGCGGCTGGCGGTGGCGCGATGAGCAACCTGCTGTTCGACGAGCCGGGCCCGCGCGCCCGCCGTCGCATCCGCCTCGCCACCATCGCGGGCGTGCTGGTGCTGCTCGCCCTGCTGGCCCTGGCCCTGCGCCAGTTCGCCGCCAACGGGCAGCTCGCCGCCGAGCGCTGGCAGCCGTACGCGACCTGGCCGATGTGGCGCTACCTGCTCGGCGGGCTGTGGTCCACCGCGCTGGCCGCCGTCGTGGCCGCCGCGCTCTCGATGGCGGCCGGGATCGCCCTCGCGCTCGGACGGCTGTCGCGGCGCCGGGCGATCCGCCTGCCGTCCGCCGCGTACGTCGAGGCCGTGCGGACCATCCCGGCCCTGCTGCTGGTCTACCTCGTGCTGTTCGCGCTGCCGAGATATGGCCTCGACCTGCCGCTGTTCTGGAAGCTCGTGGTGCCGCTCTCCGTGTCGAACGCGGCGCTGTTCGCCGAGGTCTTCCGGGCCGGGATCATGTCCGTGGAACGGGGACAGGGCGAGGCCGCCCTCGCCCTCGGGCTCACCCAGGGGCAGTCGATGCGCCTGGTCGTGCTGCCGCAGGCGGCCCGCCGGGTGCTGCCCTCGCTGGTCAGCCAGTCGGTCGGCCTGCTGAAGGACACCTCGCTCGGGTTCGTCGTCAGCTACGCCGAGCTGCTCTACAGCGGCAAGGTCCTGGCCAACTACAACGGCCTGCTCATCCAGACGTACATCGTCGTCGCGCTGGTCTACCTCGTGGTCAACGCGTCGCTGTCCGCGCTCGCCCGCTCCCTCGACCGCTCCGTGGCGGGCGGGGGCGGCCCGCGCAGGAGGAAGATCACTCGTGTCCCTCGCTGAATACGCCCCGCTCGCGGAGGTCGTGCGGTCCGGTTTCGTGGAGAGCGTCCACTTCGGCAGCGTGGTCGCGCTGTCGGCGGGCGGCGAGGTCGCCGTGGCGCGCGGCTCGGTGGACGCGCCGGTGCTGCCGCGCTCGTCGGCCAAGCCGTTCCAGGCTCTCGCCTGCCTGCTCGCCGGGGCCCACCTGCAGGGCCCCGCGCTCGCCATCGCCGCCGGCAGCCACACGGGGGAGGACTTCCACGTGCGGCTCGTTGCAGAGATGCTCGCCGAGGCCGGGCTCGGCTTCGACGACCTGCGCTGCCCGCCCGACTGGCCGGAGGACGAGGACACCCGGCAGGCCCTGATCCGGGCCGGTCTCGGACCGTCGCGGGAGCGGATGAACTGCTCCGGCAAGCACGCCGCGATGCTCGCCGCCGCCGTCGCCGCGGGCGCGCCTGCCGACGGCTACCTCGACCCCGGCCACCCCGTGCAGGAACGGGTCAGGTCGGTCGTGGAGGAGCTGTCGGGGGAGAAGGCCGCCCACGTCGCCGTCGACGGCTGCGGCGCCCCGCTGTTCGGGATCTCCCTGACCGGCCTGGCCCGCGCCGTACGCGCCATGGCCGTGTCCCCGCAGGGCACGCCGCCGCGCGCGGTCGCCGACGCCATGCGGGCCCACCCGGAGTACGTCGGCGGGACCGGCCACCTGAACACCCGCCTGATGCGGGCGCTGCCCGGCGCCGTGGTGAAGGGCGGCGCCGAGGGGGTGCTGGTCGTGGCGCTCGCCTCCGGGCACGCGGCGGCCGTCAAGGCGATCGACGGCGGCCCCCGGGCGACGACCGCGATCGCGCTCGCCGCGCTGCGGGCCGCGGGCGCCGACGTCTCGGCGGCGGCCGAGTTCACGACCGTCCCGGTGCTGGGCGGGGGAGTCCCCGTCGGCGAGATCAGTGCTGTTTTCTGAGCGGCCGCTTTCCGCGCGGCGGCTTTCGTGATGGGGGAGAGATGAGCCTGACGTACGAGATCTGCATCGACAGCACGGCCGGGGCGCTGGCCGCCGAGCGTGCGGGCGCGCACCGCGTGGAGCTGTGCGCCGCGCTGTTCGAGGGCGGCCTGACGCCCACCCTGGGCACGGTCGAGGCCACGCTCGCGGCCGTCTCGGCGATCCGGGTCCACGTGATCATCCGCCCGCGCGGCGGCGACTTCGTCTACGACGAGCACGAGGTCGCGGCCATGGTCCGCGACGTGGCGGCGGTGCGCGACGCCGGGGCGCAGGGCGTGGTGATCGGCGTGCTAACCCCGGAGGGGGAGGTGGACGTCGAGGTGGCCAAGCGGCTGATCGACGCCGCAGGCGGGCTCTCGGTCACCTTCCACCGGGCCTTCGACATGACGGCCGACCCGTTCGCCGCGCTGGAGACCCTCGCCGGCCTGGGGATCGACCGGGTGCTCACCTCCGGCCAGGACAGCTCGGCCCTGGAGGGCGCGCCGCTGATCGCCGAGCTGGTGCGGCGGGCGGGCGACCGGCTGGGCGTCATGCCGGGGGGCGGCATCACCCCGCGCAACGTGAGCCGGGTGGTCGAGGCGACCGGGGCCGGGGAGGTCCACTTCGCCGCCCTGGTGGACGAGCCCAGCCCGGCCGTCCACCGCAACCCGTACCCCTTCATGGGCGGTGAGCTGCGCCAGCCCGAGTACGTCCGCCGGGTCACCTCGCCCGCGCTGGTCGCCGAGGTGATCGCCGCCACGCGCGGCTGAAGCCGGAGCCGTGATCGCGCGGCCGAAGCCGGGCCGTGACGCGGTGACCCGCGGGCAGGAGGGGTAAATCCTGGGCGGGGGGTGATGGCCGATGGGCACGCCGGAGCGCAGCCGGCCCCATCCGGGGCCCGAGGAGGGCGTGCGGCACGGCCGGTTGTCCGCCCGCCCGGTGGCCGTCGCACGGACGGCCTCCCCTCTGGAGCCGGGGGTGCACCGCCTGGACGGGCGCGCCCTGTTCGCCGTGCCGCCCTCCCCGGCGGCCGGGCCGTCCCCGCTCGCCGTCGTGCTGCACGGCGCGGGCGGCACGGCGGAGGAGGCGCTGGAGTGGCTGCTTCCCCACGCGTCGGAGCTCGGCGTGCTGCTGCTCGCGCCGCAGGCCGTCTCCGCCACCTGGGACGTCATCGTCGGCGGATACGGCGCGGACGTCTCCAGGATCGACGCCGCGCTGGAGGAGGCGTTCGCCCGTGCGCCGGTCGCGGTCGGCAAGGTGGCCGTGGCCGGTTTCTCCGACGGCGCCTCCTACGCCCTGTCGCTGGGGCCGGCCAACGGCGACCTGTTCGGGGCCGTGCTCGCGTTCTCCCCGGGGTTCATGGTGCCGATGATCCGGCACGGCCGTCCCCGGATCTTCGTCTCGCACGGCGTCTCCGACCGCGTGCTGCCGATCGGCGAATGCAGCAGGCGGCTCGTCCCCGAGCTGCGGGAGAGCGGCTACGAGGTGACGTACGAGGAGTTCCGCGGCGGGCACCAGGTGCCGCCGGAGATCGCGGCCGCGGCCGTCCGCTGGTGGACCGGAGGTTCACAGCCCTAATTCTATGTAGGTAAAGTGGGTTTTAGGCTATGATGCGGCCATGGGAGCATTGCTCGATCTCGTGCAACTGCGAACTTTCGTGGCCATCGCCGAGTGCGGCGGCTTCGGGCGGGCCGCATCCGCCCTGCGGACCAGTCAGCCGACGGTAAGCCAGCATGTCCGGTCGCTGGAACGCGTCATCGGGCAGCCTCTGGTCGAGCGGACCGGCCGGTCGACCCGCTTCACGCTCGCGGGCGAGGCGCTGCTGGTTGAGGCGCGGCGGCTGCTCGCCGTGCACGACGAGGCGATGGGCCGCCTCGGCGCCGAGCGCCGGGCCGCCCTGAGCGTGGGCGCGGTCGAGCACGCGGGATGCGGGGCGCTGCCCGACCTCCTGGGCGCCCTGATGGCCGCGCTCCCGGCGCAGGACGTCGTGTTCCGGCTGGACCGCAGCACCACGCTGGCGGAGGCCACCATGCGCGGCACGCTCGACATGGCGCTGATCCTCGGTGTGGTGCCGAATGCCGGAGGCAGGCAGGTCGCCACGCTGCCGCTGCGCTGGCTCGGCGCCCCGGGCTGGTTCCTCCCGCAGCCGGACCGCCCGGTGCCGCTGGTCGCCTTCCAGGAGCCGTGCTCGCTCCGCGCGCAGGCCGTACGCGTGCTGGAGCGTCTCGGCTGGTCCGTACGCATCACGACGGAGGCCACCAACCTCGAAGGGGTGCTGGCGGCGGCCCGCGCGCGCCTCGGCCTCGCCCTGCTGCCCACCGCGTACGGCGTTCCGGACGGCCTGGAGGAGATCGCGCCGCTTCCCCGGCAGGAGGCCATCGGGCTGCGCCTGGTGAGCCGGCAGGGGCTGGACCCGGCGATCGGGGAGCGGGCGGGCGAGGCCCTCGAAGCGTTCTTCTCGTCCGTCACGCGTTTGTCCGGATCGCGTTCCGAACAGGTTTCCATTGGAAATTCGAATTGATATCGATCGGCGTTTACAATCGGTCGCGATAATGATGCTTTCATATTGACCGGCCCGCTCGGATATGGTGTGATCTAGCCGCCGCTCGAAAATTCGATTTCGCTGGCGGTCGTTTTCCGGGTCTCCGGGGTTCGGGCCGGCCAATGCGGAGGGCCTGTACGAAGGGCCGGTGCAGAGGCCGGCGCGGAGGGCGAGTGCGGCGGGATGGTGCGGTCCCGCCGCACCACCCCGTCTCCGGCGCTTCCGCACGCCCGTATCCCCGTGGTGTCCCCTTGTGCCCCATTGCGCGACAGAGAAGGTTCCGCCATGTCACTGAGCGACGACACCGCCACCCGCGTCGACGACGGGCCGGTCAGGAAGAGGCGCAGCCTGCGCTCCAGACGCCCGGCCGTCCTGGGGGCGGTCCTGGCGGTGATCGCCGTCGCCGCAGTCGTCCTGGTCGTCTCGGCAGGCGGCGGGGACGAGCGGCCGGCCGTCCGGGCCGCGGGCGGAGGCCCGGTGGCAGGCGGCACCCTCACCTACGCCCTGGCCGGCACGCAGGTGTCGCTCGACCCGGCCGTCGCGGCCACCGCGGTGACCGGCCTGATCGACCGCAACATCTTCGACTCGCTGGTCGCGCAGACCGGTCCGGACACCTTCGCGCCCTGGCTCGCCACCAAGTGGACCGTGTCCGGCGACGGGAAGACCTACACGTTCACGCTCAGGGAGGGCGTCACCTTCCACGACGGCACGCCGTTCACCGCCGAGGCCGTGAAGGCGAGCCTCGACCACGTCGTGGACCCGGCGACCAAGTCGGCCTACGCCGCCTCGCTGATCGCGCCGTACGAGAAGTCGCGGGTGGTGAGCGACCATGTCGTCGAGGTGACGCTGAAGCGGCCGTTCACCCCGTTCCTGCAGGCGCTGTCGGTGCCGTACCTGGGCATCCAGAGTCCGGCGGCGCTCGCGAAGCCCGTCGCGGACTACCGGCCGGTCGGCACCGGACCGTTCTCCTACGTCTCCTGGGAGAAGGACAAGCGCGTCACGCTGCGCAAGAACGCCGGTTATGCCTCGCCCCCCGCCGGCGCGTCCCATGAGGGCGCGGCCTACCTCGACACCCTGGTGTTCGAGTTCGTCCCCGAGGACGCCACCCGGTGGGGCGCCCTCACGAGCGGGCAGGTGCAGGCGATCGCCGGCGTCCCTCCGGTGAACGCGGGAAAGCTGCGGTCCCTCCCCGGGTTCGCGCTGAATTCCCAGGAGACGCCGGGCCTGAATTACAACCTCTATCTGAACCAGACCCGCGGGCCGCTGCGGGACGTGCGGGTGCGGCGCGCCCTTTCGGCCGCCGTGAACGTCGAGGAACTCGTGCGCAACATTTATTTCGGGCATTTCCCGGTCGCGCGCAATCCGCTCAGCCGCACCACCGCGTCGTACGACCCGACGGCCGAGAGCGAACTGGCGTCGTACGACCCGGACGCGGCGAGGCGGCTGCTCGACGAGGCGGGCTGGACGAAGACGGACGCCGACGGCTACCGCGTCAAGGACGGCAAGACCCTCACCCTCGTCTGGCCCTACTGGGCGGAGGGCAACAAGGAGCAGCGCGACGTTCTCGCCGAGGGCATCCAGGCGCAGGCCAAGCAGGTCGGCATCAAGATCGAACGGCCGGCCGTGGACACCGGGGCCTTCGTCGCCAAGTACCTCATCGGGGGCGGCTACGACCTGGTGGACGTCAGCTTCGCCCGGCCCACGCCCGACGTGCTGCGCTTCGCGTTCGCCTCGGGCAACACCTACGCCAAGGCCGGCGGCAACGTCGCGCTGGTGGACTCGCCGCAGATCGACAGGTGGGTGGAGGAGGCGGCGGAGACATCCGACCCGGCCACGGCGGACAAGGATTACGCCGCCGTGCAGCGCGAGGTGCTCCGGCAGGCGTACGTGCTGCCGCTCTACACTCCCGTGCAGCTCACCGCCTTCTCGGCGAAGGTGCGCGGCGTCGCCTTCGACGCCCAGACCTACCCGGTCTTCCACGGCGCCTGGCTGGGGGACTGATCCCGGTGGCTCCGCTGGCCATCCGGCTGGCCCGCAGGCTGGCGCTGACCCTGTTCGTGCTGTGGGGCGCGGCGACGCTGGCCTTCGCCGGCATGCGGCTGGTGCCGGGCGACCCCGCCCGGATCATCGCGGGCGGGGTCCAGGCCAACGCCACTCCCGAGGTGCTCGACGCCATCCGCGACCAGTACGGCCTGCGCGAGCCGGTCGGCGTGCAGTACGTCCTGTTCCTCGGCCGCCTCCTGCGTGCCGACCTCGGCGGCTCCTACCAGCTCGGCCGGCCGGTGAGCAGCGTGATCGGCGAGCAGCTCGGCTCCACCCTGTCGCTCGCGACGGGGGCGGCGGTCCTCGGCTTCTGCCTCGCGGTCGCGCTGGCCCTGCTCACGGCCGGCAGGCCGCGCGCACGGGCGATCTCCCGGGTCCTGGAGTTCTGCTCGATCTCGACGCCGAACTTCTGGATCGGCATCCTGCTGCTGGCCGCCTTCTCCTTCCGCCTGCGCTGGTTCCCCGTGCTCGGCGACGAGGGAGCGGCCGCGCTGGTGCTTCCGTGCGCGGCGCTCGCGCTGCCCATCGCCGGCGTGCTGGCCCAGGTGACCAGGGAGGGGCTCGAACGCGCTCTCGACCAGCCGTTCGCCCTGACCGCCAGGTCGAGGGGCGCCACCGAGAACCGCATCCGCGCGCGCCATGCGCTGCGGCACGCCGCGCTGCCGGTGCTCACGCTCTCCGGCTGGGTGCTCGGCGAGCTCCTCGCCGGGACCGTCGTCGTGGAGACCGTCTTCGCCCGCCAGGGCCTCGGCCACGTCGTGGTGGCGGCGGTGCGCGGCCGGGACTTTCCCGTCGTGACCGGCGTGGTCGTGCTCTCCGCGCTCACGTTCTCGCTGATCAACATCGGGCTCGACCTGCTCTACGGGCTGGTCGACCCCCGCGTCCGGGAGGCCGCCGCATGACCGCCCCGGCCTCGTACGGCCCGGCGGCGCTCCCGCGCCTGCGGGTGGGGGCCGCGCACGCCGGCGTGGCGCTGGCCGCCGCGTTCTTCGCGCTCGTCTGCCTCGCCGCTCTCGCCCCCGGCCTGTTCGCCCACGGCCCTGACCAGGTGAACCCGGCCCTCGCGCTGCGCGACCCGATGCCGGGCCACCCGCTCGGCACCGACCAGCTCGGCCGCGACGTGCTGGCCCGGCTGGTCTTCGGTGCCCGGCCGTCGCTGCTGGTCGGCGTCGGCTCGACGCTGCTGGCCGGGCTCGCCGGCTCCGCCTGGGGCCTGCTGGCGGCGCTGGGCGGCCGCCTCGTGGGCGAGGCGGCCATGCGGCTGGCCGACGTGCTGCTGTCGTTCCCGGCCATCCTGATGGCCCTGCTCGTCGTGGCCGTCCTCGGGCCGGGCACACGCAACGCCGTCCTGGCCATCACGGTGGCGCTCGCGCCGGGCTTCGCCCGAGTCGTCCGCGCGCAGGCGCTCGTGGTCCGCGGCTCGGCGTACGTGCGGGCCGCGGTCAACCTGGGGCTGACGCCGGGGAGGATCCTGCTGCGGCACATCGCGCCCAACGTCGTCGCGCCGCTGCTGATCCTGGCCACGATCAACGTGGGCACCGCGCTCATCGCCGGTGCCTCGCTGAGCTTCCTCGGGCTAGGTCCGCAGCCGCCCGCCCCCGAGTGGGGGGCGATGCTCGCGCAGGCACGCGACTACCTCGACGCGAGCTGGACCCTGGCCCTGTTCCCGGGGGCCGCCATCACGCTGACCGTCATGTCCGCCACCGTCGTGGGGCGGGCCCTGCAGGCCCGTTACGAAGGGCGGGAGGCCGGATGACCGAGGCACCCCTGCTGGAGGTCGCCGGGCTGTCGGTGGACTTCGCCACCCGGCGCGGCGTGGTCCGGGCCGTACGCGACGTCGACCTGTCCCTGCGTGCGGGGGAGTGCCTCGCGGTCGTGGGCGAGTCGGGCTCGGGCAAGAGCGTCACCGCCCGGGCGCTGCTCGGTCTCGCCGGCACGGGCGCGCGGGTGCGGGCGCGGACGCTGTCCTTCGAGGGGCGCGACCTGCGCCGGCTGAGCGGCCGCGAGTGGCGGCGGCTGCGCGGGCGTCGCATCGGCTACGTCCTGCAGGACGCGCTGACCTCGCTCGACCCGCTTCGCCGGGTCGGGCACGAGGTGGCGGAGGCACTGGAGGTGCACGGCCTGGCGGACCGCGACGACCTCGACGACCAGGTGATCGGGCTGCTCGCGGAGGCGGGCGTGCCCGATCCCGACGTGCGGTTCCTGCAGTATCCGCACGAGCTGTCCGGCGGCCTGCGGCAACGGGCGCTGATCGCCTCCGCGATCGCCGCCCGGCCGTCGCTGCTGGTCGCGGACGAGCCCACCACGGCCCTCGACGTCACCGTGCAGGCGCAGGTGCTCGACCTGCTCAGGGCACGCGTGCGGGCGGGCACGGCGGTGCTGCTCATCAGCCACGACCTGGCGGTCGTGGCCCGGCTCGCCGACCAGGTCTCCGTCATCTACGCCGGGCTCGTCGTGGAACGGGGACCGGCGGACGCGCTGCTGCGGGCCCCCGCCCATCCCTACACCGCCGACCTGCTGGCCGCCGTGCCCGCCGTGGACGGTCCGGCGCGGGAGCTGCCCCTCGTCCGCACCGGCCCTCCCGCCGCCGGCGGCTGCCCGTACGCGCCGCGCTGCGCGCTGGCCGACGACCGCTGCCGTGCCGAGCCGCCGCCGCCCGTGCCGTACGGGCCGGGCCGGGAGGTCCGCTGCTTCCACGCGGACCGGGAACGGCCCGTCCCCGCTTCAGGTGCGGCGGCGGCGCCGCCCCGGGTGAAGGACCACGCGGTCGTCTCGGTGCGGGGGGTGACCAAGCGGTACCGCTCCCCGGGCGGCTCGTGGCGTACGGCGGTGGACGACGTCTCATTCGACCTGCGCGCGGGCGAGGCGCTGGGCCTGGTCGGCGAGTCGGGGTCGGGCAAGAGCACCACCGCACGGATCGTGCTTGCCGAGATCGCCCCCGACGCCGGAACCGTGCTGCTGGACGGCGAGGCGTGGAGCGTGCCGCGGGAGCGCGACCGGCGCGCCCGCCGCTCTCGTATCCAGCTCGTCGACCAGGACCCGCTCAGCTCGTTCGACCCGCGGTTCACGGTCGAGCGGGTCGTCGGGGAGGCGGTGCCGGGAAGGATGTCGCGCCGCCTGCGGCGCGACCGGGTCGCCGGGCTGCTCGCCGAGGTCGGACTGGACGACGCCCTGCTGGACCGGCGCCCCGCCCAGTTGAGCGGCGGCCAGCGGCAGCGGGTGGCGATCGCGCGGGCGCTCGCCCCGCGTCCCGAGGTGATCGTCTGCGACGAACCGGTCTCGGCGCTCGACGTCACCGTCCAGGCGCAGATCCTGGCCCTGCTCGCCCGGCTGCGGCGCGAGGCCGGGGTGGCGCTGCTGTTCATCTCCCACGACCTGGGCGTCGTCCGCCAGGTCTGCGACCGGGTGGCGGTGATGAAGGACGGCGCCCTGGTCGAGACCGGCGACGTCGCGGACGTCTTCCGCGCCCCGCGTGCCGCCTACACCGCCGAGCTGCTCGCCGCCGTCCCGAGGATCGACGTGGGGTGGACGACGGAACGAGCCGCACCCGCTATGAATCTGGAGGGCCTGCCATGACCTCACCCATCCCCGGCCCGCGCGTCGTCCTCGTGACCGGCGCCGGCTCGGGCATCGGCCGGGCGACCGCCGAGCTGTACGCCGAGCGCGGCGTCGCCGTGCTCGCCGTGGACCGCGACGAGCACGCGCTCAAGGAGCTCGCCACGCTCGACCGCGTGGTGACGCTGGCCGGCGACGTGTCCCTGGAGGAGACCAACGTGGCCGCGGTCGCGCTGGCGGAGCGGGAGTTCGGCCGGCTCGACGCGGTCGTGCTCAACGCCGGCATCGGCGGCACCCGGCCCTGGGAGTCGCCCGGCGCGGTGGAGGCCGCCGACCGCATCCTCGCCGTCAACCTCCGGGGTCCGATCCTGGGCATCTGGGCCGCCGCGCCCGCGCTGCGGGCGGCGGGAGGCGGTGCGATCGTCGTCACCGCCTCCGTCGCCGGACTGCGCGGCGACCCCGGCAACTGGGCCTACAACGCCTCGAAGGGCGCGGTGATCAATCTCGTCCGCGCCGCGGCCATCGACCACGCGCCCGACGGCATCCGGGTCAACGCACTCGCCCCCGGGCTCACCTGGACGCGGATCAACGCGGGCGTCCGCCAGGACCCGGTGCTCACCGCCGAGATCGAGCGCCGAGTGCCGCTTCAGCGGTTCGCCGAGCCCCGCGAGCAGGCCGAGGCCGTCTGGTTCCTCACCTCGCCCGCCGCGTCGTACGTCACCGGGACCACGCTGGTCGTCGACGGCGGTCTCGACGCGAGCCTCGGAATCCTCCCGCTGCCGGCCGTACGCCGGTGACCCTCGCACAGAGAAGGAGACCACTCATGAGCACGACGGAGACGAGCACCACGGAGATCAACCGCGCGGTGGCCAGACGCTTCTACGAGGAGGTCGTCTCGCAGGGCCGGCTCGATGTCCTCGACGAGATCGTCGCCGACGACGCGTCGGACGCGGCCGGGCCCGCCGGGGGCGACCTGGGGCGTGCCGGATTCGTCCAGCACATCACCTGGCTGCGCTCGGCGGTCGAGGGCGTGACCGCGACCGTGACGGACACCGTCGCCGAGGGCGACCGGGTCGTCGTCTACTGGACCATCGAGGGGGTCCAGCGCGGCGAGGTGTTCGGCGCCCCGCCGAGCGGACGCCGCTTCACCGGCCAGAGCATCAGCACGATCCGGTTCCGCGACGGGCGGATCGTCGAGTACGAGGTGCTCCCCGACCGGCTGGGCATCGTGCAGCAGCTCATCGGCTGAAGCCGGAAGTGGGTCGCGGGCGCTTCCCTTCCCGCGGGCGGGGAACGCGTCCAAGCCGGACACGACCGCCTCCTGTTCGCGTGGACCGCGGGCCGATCGGTGATTCAGCGATGACGAATATGGCGCGTTACGTCGCGTTGTAGGCCCAGACGCCCGGGTCGCCGGCCAGCCCCGACACCGACGCGGTCAGCACGATCGCGCCGCCGCCCCGGGCCGCGCAGGTTGACCGCGACCATGCGGTCGAACCGCTCCACCGCGCCGGGAGCCTCCAGCGGAGGCGTGCCGCCGATGCCCGCGTTGAGCACCACTGTGCCGAGGCTCCCGAAGCGATCGAGCGTGAGGCGGACGGCCGCCTCGTTGACGGCCTCCTCCGCCACATCCCCGGCCGGCGGCACGATCCCGGGGGTCCGCGCGAGGTCGGCCGGCGGCGGCTCGGCGAGGGCGACCGCGACCACGCCGTAGCCGCGCTCGGCGAACAGCTCCGCGACCGCCCGCCCGATGGCCGCCGCCGCACCGGTGACGACGGCCGCAGGCCGTGTCACGCCGCGGGCTCCTCGATTCTGAGCGTGCCGATCCAGGCGCGGATCGCCTCCGCGGTCGTGCCCGCGTGCTCCTCCAGCGTGGTGAAATGATCGCCGGGGATGTCGACGGCATCGTGCGGCACCGGCCAGTACGCCTTCCAGCGGGCCGGGTCGTCCGCCTCGATCGTGGTACCGCGCAGCGGCTCGACGGCACGCAGCAGCAGGATCGGGGCGTCCACCGGCTTCGGCTGCCAGCCGATGAACAACCGGTTGTAGACGCCCATCGTCGTCAGCCTCGTGTCGTGGAGCGTCATGTCGAACCGGTCGATGCGTTCGAGCATGCCGCCGATCATCGCGCCCTGCCACCAGCCCATGCCGTCCTGGGCGGAGGCGTCGATCGGGTAGCTGTCGATCAGCGCCAGCCCGGCCGGCCGCAGGCCCTGCTCCTCCAGGGCCACCGTGACGGCGTGCGCCACACAGCCGCCCATGGAGCGGCCCACGACGACGAACGGCTCGTCGCCCACGCATTCGCGCAGGCCCTCGACGTTCATCTGGATCAGCGTCTCCAGCGAGTCGGGCAGCGCGTCGTCCTCCCCGTCGGTGAATCCCGGGGACGGCACCACGTACACGTTCCGGTCGTCGCGGAAGGCCTGGCCGAACCGGGAGTACTCGTGCGGCCCGGAGATCGCGCTGAGCGCGGGGAAGCAGACCACGGAGACCCCGCCGGGTCCCGTCGCCAGCCTCACCGGCGGCAGCGCGTACCGGTCCCGGTCCTGCGCACCGAAGTGGCTCCGCGCGTGCGACGCCGCCACCAGCAGTTGTGCTGCCTCGTCGTGCTTGCCCGTCTCGTGCATCCGCCGGTGCAGGGCGGCCAGACCACCGCCGGACCCCGCGTCCGTACGGCGGGCCGGTCCGGCCGGGCCGCTCGCCAGGCCGGGCAGCTCCCGGTCGAGGTACGCCGCGATGGCGCGGGGGGTGGGGTGGTCGAAGGTGAGGGTGGCGGGGAGGCGGAGGGTGGTTGTGGTGGTGAGGCGGTTGCGGAGTTCGACGGCGGTGAGG
>NZ_VJVX01000066.1:0-44095 GCF_008033685.1 Microbispora sp. CSR-4 | reverse complement strand
AACGACATCCACACCCGGACATCCACACCCAGGAACACCGCACAGCAACGTACGACCCCACCGATCACCGGTCAACGACACCCCACAGCGGCAACCGCGTACACCGGCCCCCACAAGCACAGAAACCACCGGAGACGGCACACCGGAACCCGGGAGCGGGTGAAACGTTCAGGCGAGAACGAGGAAAGCAAGGGCGGCGGCAGCCGCGGGTGGGCTCGAAGGGCCCGAGCGCAGGCACGGCGTTTCACCGGCTACGCGCCGACGGAGACCTCGGCGCTCGACCCCAGGTCGACACGCTCACCGGGCTGCCGCCGCCACGCCTGCGCCGTCCCCTGCCGGGATCGATGGACCGGCAGGGGACGGCGACGGGCAACGGTCACCGCCACCCGCGCCGATGACGGCGCGAGACGGAGGAGAAAAGTGGGAGGACAACGCCCGCTCCTCCGGCCGCAGGAAGCGGGCGCCTCTCCAGATATGACATCTCCTGATTCTCCGGACAATGGGGGAATCACGAGTGAGGGCTCAAACGCTAACGGGCTAGGGACTCCAGGCCAGAAAGGATCGCTTACCGGTTAATAACGATCGGCCTACGACCCCGTCACGCACTGGCGATCAACAAGGCCCCATGGGTCAACTTCTCTGGAAACGGCCTGACGGGAGAGACATGTCCGGTTGGCACCACTCAGCTCCTCTTCCCCCTGTATGGCCGCCGGACCGGTTCGAGGTCCGCTCGATCCGGCCCGTCCCGGACGGCGAAGCGGCCGATCGCTATCACTTCCCGCAGACCGCCCACGAGGCCGCCACGCGCCTACGGGAAGTACGTTTCGCGACACAGATCCAGGTCGTCCGCATCATGGACGGAGTGACCCTCTTCGATCTGACCGCAGGGGTGGAGGTCCCTCTCGAACACTGGTGACCCTTAGAGCGCCTCGGCAGGCTGCGGCAAGATGGGTGCATGACGGCGAAGGACGGCGACGGCTGGGCCCTGTGCTCACTGGGACACCAGCACTGGGGGCTGTACGGCGCCGCCGGCCTGCTCACCGTGCACCACACGCTCGACGGCATGCCGTACGTGCTGATGCAGAAGCGTTCCTGGTGGAGCCATCACGGCGGGACGTGGGGCCTGCCGGGCGGCGCGCGTGACAGCCACGAGGACGCCATCGCCGGCGCGCTGCGAGAGGCCCGCGAGGAGGCGGCGCTCGACTCCGAGCTCGTCCGGGTGCGCGGGCTCTACGTCGACGACCACGGCGGCTGGTCGTTCCAGACGGTGATCGCGGAGGCCGAAGGGCTGCTCGACGCCTCGCCCGCCAACGGCGAGAGCGCGGACATGCGCTGGGTGGCGGCCGACGAGGTCCCGGCGAGGGAGCTGCACCCCGGCTTCGCCGAGTCGTGGCCGAGGATCAGGCCCGCGCTGAGCCCGGTGGTCGTCGTGCTCGACATGGCCAACATCATCGGCGCGCGGGCCGAGCACGGCTGGTGGAAGGACCGGGCGGGCGCCGCGAACCGCCTGCTCAACGAGCTGGTCCCGCTCTGCGAACAGGGCATCGGCGAGATGCCCGAAGGCGTGCCGGCCCTGACCCGGTGGTTCCCGCGCATGGTCGCGGTGCTCGAAGGGGCGGCGACCGGTGCCGCCGACTCCGGGCCGGTGACCGGGGACCTGACGGTCGTGGCGGCGGGAGGCAGCGGGGACGACGCGATCGTGGAGGCGGTGCGCGACATGCGGCCCTGGGAGACCACGCTCGTCGTCACCGCCGACCGCGGGCTGCGCGAGCGGGTGACGGCCCTCGGCGCCGTGGTCGCCGGTCCCCGCTGGCTGCTCAAGCAGCTCTGAGCTGAGACTTTTATACCATTCGTCCCATTTGGGCAGGATAAAGCATGTGATCCTGCTCTTCCGCCGACTGGCCGCCACCTGGACCGTGACCGTCCCGATCCTCGCCGTGGCAGTGCTCGCGCTGGCGTGGGGACGGACCATTCCTCTCGTCGTCGTGGTGATCGCGGCGCTGTTCCTCGCGGTCTCCGTGCTCGCGGCCGTGCACCACGCCGAGGTCATCGCCCATCGGGTGGGCGAGCCGTTCGGGTCGCTCGTGCTCGCCGTGGCGGTCACCGTGATCGAGGTGGCCCTGATCATCAGCCTCACCGCGTCCGGGGGCCCGGCCGCGTCGTCGCTCGCCCGCGACACCGTCTTCGCCGCCGTGATGCTCACCTGTAACGGGATCGTCGGCCTGTCGCTGCTGGTCGCGGCCCTGCGGCGGCGGGTGGCGGTGTTCAACGCGGAGGGGACGGGAGCCGCGCTGGCCACCGTCGCCACCCTGTCCACGTTGAGCCTCGTCCTGCCGACGTTCACCACGAGCAGCCCCGGCCCCGCCTTCGCCCCGGCCCAGCTCGCGTTCGCGGCGCTCGCCTCGATCGCGCTGTACGGCCTGTTCGTGCTCACCCAGACCGTGCGGCACCGCGACTACTTCCTGCCCGTGGAGACGGACGAGGATGGCGGAGAGGCCGCCGAACACGCCAGCCCGCCGAGCACGCGGGCCACCGTGGCCAGTCTGGCGCTGCTGCTGAGCGCGCTGGTCGCCGTGGTCGGCCTGGCGAAGGTCGAGTCTCCCGCGATCGAGACGGCCGTGAGCGCGGCGGGCCTCCCGCAGTCGGCCGTGGGCGTCGTGATCGCGCTGCTGGTGCTGCTGCCGGAGACCCTCGCGGCCGTGCGCGCGGCCCGGCGGGCCCGGGTGCAGGTCAGTATGAACCTCGCCTTCGGCTCGGCCATGGCCAGCATCGGGCTCACCATTCCGACGATCGCCGTCGCGTCGTTGTGGATGAAGGGCCCGCTGCTGCTCGGGCTCGGCCCGACGCACATCGTGCTGCTCGGCATCACCGTCGTCGTGGCGACGCTGACCGTGATGCCCGGCCGGGCCCACCTGCTGCAGGCGTGCGTGCACCTCACGCTGTGCGCCGCCTTCCTGCTCCTCGCGGCGAGCCCGTGAGCCCGTACGCCTGTGAGCCCGTACGCCTGTGAGCCCGTACGCCCGTGAGCCCGTACGCCTGCGAGCCGTACGCCCGTGAGCCCGTGAACAGCGGAGGGCATGTCCTCGAAGGCCGATCGAGCAGGTCTACCGTACGGGCGTGGTGGTCAGCACCCGGAGCAGGATGTCCACCACGTGCTCGGTGCGTTTGCCCACGAAGGCGGGGGTCCACGCGCGGTACCCCATGCCGGCGAGCATGGTCGCGTCGTGCTCGAGAGGGAAGAAGCACAGCGCCACGATGCTGATCAGCAACTGGTCGGGCTCGACTCCCGGACCGGGCGGCGGCGACAGCGCCGCGAGGAACCCGCGCACGCTGCTTTCGTAGGCGGCCGAATGGCGCGGCTCGGTCGCCCGGCCGCTGCGGGTCATCTCGAGGGCGTCGCGCGCCATCAGCTGCACGAACGTGGGGCGCGCGAGCAGGAACCGCAGATAACCGCCGACCAGCACCTCCAGCCCGCGGCGGAGCCCGTCCTCCTCCTTCAGCACGGCCGTCGCCGCCCTGCCCAGCTCCTCCAGCGCGCGGTTGCGCTCCTCGAACAGCCGGTCGATGACCGCCGCGTACAGGGTCGCCTTGTCGCCGAAGAAGTAGCCGGGCAGCGTGCCCGAGACCCCGGCCGCCTTGCCGATCGCGGCCATGCTCGCCCCGTCGTAGCCCTCCCTGGCGAAGACCTGCTCGGCCGCGTCCAGGATCGCCTGCCGGGACCGGTCGGGATCACGACGCCGCACCTTGCCGTCCACGGCCGACCCATCGCGATTCTTGACGGTCACCCGGGCTCTCCTTTCACAGCGGACGGGGGTGCGCGGCCTCGATCACCCTAACGTGCAGAATTTCCGACACAGCCGGTAGGCTATGTATGCTGTTCCTGTTCGAGCAAACAGGAACGGACTCCACTGCCGGACTCGCTCCGGTCAAAATCACTGATCAACCCAGATGATCACGACCTCACGAGCATGGCCGGCAGGCGTGACTACAACTATCAGACCGAACTGTTAGATCCTCGGAAGGGGACATGAGCGAGCGGCTCACCGGTTCCGGCCCCAGCGAGCGGGCACTGGGCGCACGCCTGACGCGGCTGGAGGACGCACGGCTCCTCGCCGGCGCGGGGAGGTTCCTCGCCGACGTCACCGTGCCGGGGATGACGCACGCGCACTTCCTCCGCTCGCCCCACGCGCACGCGAGGATCGTCTCCATCGACACCAGCGCGGCCCGGTCGCTGCCCGGGGTGCACGCGGTGCTCACCGCGGCCGAGCTTCCGCACCGGCCGCTGGTCGACTCCGTCGCCGTACCCGGGCTGGTGAAGACCCCGCAACCGGCCCTCGCCTCCGACCGGGTGCGCTACGTGGGAGAGCCGGTGGCGATCGTGCTCGCCGGCAGCAGGGCGGTGGCCGAGGACGCGGCGGAGCTGATCCGGGTCGGCTACGCGCCGCTGCCGGCCGCCACCGACCCGCTCGCCGGACAGCACGGCCGGGCCGAGCCGCTCTTCGAGGACATTCCCGGCAACGTGATCTACGCGGGCAGCCGGACGTACGGGAACGTGGACGACGCCTTCGCGTCCGCCGCACACGTCGTCACCGGGCGGTTCACCACCGGCCGCTTCATCGCCGCGCCGATGGAGACCCGCGGCTGCCTGGCGGACTACGACGCGGCCGGCGACCGGCTGACCGTGCACTGCTCCACCCAGTCGCCCCACCTGCTGCGGCGGAAGCTGGCGCACTGCCTGGAGATGGGCGAGGGCCGGATCAGGGTGCTCGTCCCCGACGTCGGCGGCGGCTTCGGCCAGAAGATCCCGGCGGCCCCCGAGGAGATCGCCGTCGCGCTGGCCGCGCGGGCCACCGGCCTTCCGGTGCGGTGGGTG
Source organism: Microbispora sp. CSR-4 (assembly GCF_008033685.1). Lineage (NCBI taxonomy): Bacteria > Bacillati > Actinomycetota > Actinomycetes > Streptosporangiales > Streptosporangiaceae > Microbispora > Microbispora sp. CSR-4. Next base: position 39,222 of record NZ_VJVX01000066.1, on the reverse strand, counting down.
GAGGACCGGCAGGAGAACATCACCGCCGCCCCGCACGCCAAGGACCAGATCGTCGACATGGAGCTGGCGCTGTCGGCGGACGGCGCGTTCGAGGCGGTCCGCGCACGGATCGTCGGCGACTGCGGGGCCTACTCCTTCAACAGCGCGAGCGCGCTCATCGAGTGCTACCTGTCGGCCGGGCTGCTGCCCGGGCCGTACCGGATCCGCAACGTGGCCTGGGAAGTCACCGCGGTGCTGACCAACAAGTCCCCGATCTCCCCGTATCGGGGGGTCGGCTGGACGGCGAGCCACTCCGCGCGGGAGGTCCTGATCGACCGGGCCGCCCGGCTGCTCGGCCGCGACCCGCTCGACCTGCGCAGGCAGAACCTCGTCCGGGAGTTCCCCTACACCTCGGCCACCGGGATGGACTACGACAGCGGGAGCTACGTCGAGTCCCTCGACAAGGCGGCCGGCCTGATCGGCTACACCGGCCTGGAGGAGCGCCGCGCGGCCGCCCGCGAGCGCGGCCGCTACCTGGGCGTCGGCGTCAGCCCGTACGTCGAGCCCAGCGGCTGGGGCACCGCAGGGGCGCTGCAGTCGTCGTGGTCCTTCGCCTCGCACGACCACGTGCGGGTCACCATGGAGCCGTCCGGCGAGGTGACCGTGGCGGTCGGCACGCCGTCCCAGGGGCAGGGGCACGCCACGGTGCTGGCCCAGGTGGTGGCCGACGTGCTGGGCGTCGACCCGGCGACGGTGACCGTGCTGGCCGACGACACCGCCGCCGTCCCGATCAGCACGGCGGGCACGAGGGCCAGCCGGACCGCCACGGTCATCGGCGGGGCGCTCACCCTGGCCGCCCGCGACCTGCGGGACAAGCTCGCCCGCCTCGCCGCCGGCCTGCTCGAGTGCGACCCCCGCGACCTGGAGTTCGACCAGGGGCACGTCCGGGTTCGCGGCGTGCCGGCACGGAGCGTGCCGCTGGCCGAGCTGGCCGGCCGGGCGCACTTCGATCCCGCCGTGCGCGAGCGCCTCCCCGAGCCCGACCTGGTCGCCAACCGGTTCTACGACCCCCCGGCCACCTACTCCAACGGCTGCGTGGCCGTGGTCGTCGAGGTCGATCCGCTCACCGGCGACGTGGCGGTGGTGGACGCCGCGGCCGTGGAGGACTGCGGCACGATGCTCAACCCCCTCATGGTCGAGGGCCAGGTCCTCGGCGCGTTCGTCCAGGGCGTCGGCGGCGCGCTGTACGAGCACGTCCCCTACACCGCCGACGGCGTGCCGCTGGCCACCTCGTTCTCCGACTACCTGCTGCCGACCGCCGCCGAGATCCCCCACGTACGGCTCGGGCACTGTTGCTCGCCGTCTCCGCTCACCGTCAACGGCAGCAAAGGAATGGGCGAATCCGGAGTGATCGCGACGCCGGCCGCCGTGGCCTGCGCCGTCGCCGACGCGCTCGCCCCCTTCGGCGTCGAGGTGGACCGCACCCCGCTGACGCCCGCCTACGTGTCCGGTCTGCTGCCCGGCCCCTTCTGATCCCCGACAAGGAGACAACGTTGTTCACGATCGAGCCCATGGTCGTCGCGTACGGACCACACAGGGAGAAGAGCCGCTTCACCTACATGCACAACGCGGGCGTGGCCATCGACATCCCGTACGTGTCCTGGCTGGTGCGCGGCAAGGACCTCAACGTGCTGATCGACGTGGGGTGCAGCGCCCGGGACTACGCCGAGCACATCCGGCCCAAGGACCGCCAGCTCGTGCACGTCGGCCAGGTCTTCGCCGACGTGGTCGACGTCAAGCCGATCACCGAGCACCTGCGCGACCGCGGCCTGGCCCCGCGCGACATCGACTTCGTCGTCCTGTCCCACCTGGACTGGGACCACTGCATGACGATGGACCCGTTCACGGAGAGCACCGTCTACGTGCAGCGCAGGGAGTGGGAGACCACCCCGTCGCACGAGATGTTCGCCACCTCGTTCGCCCCCAAGGAGCACTACGACAAGATCGCCGAGGGGAACCTGGAGCTCCTCGACGGCACGCACAAGATCGCCGAAGGGCTCGAGCTCATCCTGTCCCCCGGGCACACCTTCGGCGGCCAGTCCGCGATCGTCAAGACGAGCGAGGGCACCTTCGTCATCGCCGGCATGTGCGTGCTGAAGGAGAACTTCTACCCCACCGAAGAGCAGCAGGAGCACTTCAAGGTCATCCCGCCGGGCGGCCACACCGACCTGTTCGAGTCGTACGAGACGATGCTCAAGCTCAAGGAGATCGGCGGCGACAACGTGCTGCCGCTGCACATGTCCGAGGCCTGGGACATCACCCGCATCGGGTCCCCGATCGGAGCCTGACCCCCGATGAGACCCGCCGCCTTCGACTACGTGCGCCCGCGTTCGCTGGAGGAGACGCTCGCCCACCTCGCCGGGAATCGGCACGCCCGGGTGCTCGCCGGCGGGCAGAGCCTCGTGCCGCTGCTCAACCGGCGGGCGGCGCGCCCCGGGACGCTGGTCGACATCAACGCCGTCGCCGGCCTGGACGTCCTGCGGTGGGACGACGACGCGCTCCACATCGGCGCCACCGTACGGCAGCGCCGCGTGGAGCTGGACGCGGACGTGCGCGCCCGGATTCCGATCCTCTCCGAGGCGACGGCGTTGATCGGCAGGATCGCCATCCGCAACCGGGGCACGATCGTCGGCAGCCTGACGCACGCCGACCCGTCCGCGGAGCTGCCCGCGGTGGCCGTGGCCTGCCGGGCCGAGGTGAGCATCGCGTCCGCGGCCGGGCTCAGGACGTGTCCCGCCGGCGAGTTCTTCCTCGGGGCGAACCACACGTCGCTGGCCCTGGGCGAGATGGCGATCGGCGTGCGGTTCCCGCTCCCGCCGCCGCGCACCGGCCAGGCGTGGGTGGAGTACAGCCGCAGGCACGCGGACCTGCCGTTGGTGGGCGTCGCCTGCGAGCTGACGCTGACCGCTGGCGGCGTGATCGCGGACGCCGCCCTCGTCTGCGCCGGGGTCGGGCCGCGTCCGTGGCGCGTGCCCGCGGCGGCCTCGCTGATCGGCGCCGCTCCGGAGGCGTCTGCGGAGGCGTCCGCGGCGTCTCCCGAGGCGTTCCGGGCGGTGGCGAGGGCCGCCGCGGTCCAGTGCGAGCCGTACGGCGACGCCCGCACCGACGCCGCGCACCGGCGGCGGCTGGTGTACGCGCTGACGCTGCGGAGCCTGGAGACGGCCTGGTCCCGGGCGGGTGAGCAGCGGTGACCACCGGTCCCGGGGAGCGTGACGAGCGGATTCTCGTCCGGCTGCGCGTCAACGGCGTGGAGCACGCCGTACGGGCCGAGCCGCGCGAGAGCCTCGCCGAGCTGCTGCGCGAGAAGCTGCGGCTCACCGGCACGCATGTCGGATGCGAGCAGGGGGTGTGCGGCGCGTGCACGGTCCTGCTCGACGGCGCGTCGGTGCGGTCCTGCCTGCTGCTGGCCGTCCAGGCGGATGGGCACGAGGTCACCACCGTGGAGGGCCTCGCCTCCGGCGCTTCGGCCTCCCATCCGCTGCGGCGCGCCTTCACCGACAACCACGCCCTGCAGTGCGGGTTCTGCACCCCCGGGGTGCTGATGACGGCGTACGAGCTGCTCAGCACCCGGCGGGGGCTGTCCGAGCGCGACATCCGCGTCGCGCTGTCCGGCAACCTCTGCCGGTGCACCGGCTACCAGGGCATCATCGCCGCCGTACGGCAGGCGGACGAGCAGTGGGAACGCGACGTTCCCGATCAACAGCACACCGATCGGCAGCACTAGGAGAAACATGAAGACAAGGCATGGGCTCGCCGCCGCACTCTCCACCGCGGTCCTGGTGGCCGGCTGCTCGGCCGGCGCGGACTCCGGCGGCGGCGAAGCAAAGACGATCAAGGTCGGCACGCTGTTCTCGGTGACGGGCCCGGCGGCGAACGTCGGCGACAAGATGCGCAAGGGCATCGAGCTCGCCATCGACCAGATCAACCAGCGGGGCGGCATCGACGGCAAGAAGATCGAGTGGAAGTTCTACGACCCGGCCGGCGACACGGCGACGGCGGTGTCGCAGACCCGCAAGCTGCTGACCAGTGACAAGGTCGACGTCGTGGTCGGCGGCGGCAGCGCCAGCGGCATCGCGCTGGCCATGGCGCAGCTCACCGAACCGGCGAAGAAGCTGTTCGTCGCCACCGAGGGCGCCCGCAACATCGTGCAGCCGGAAAGCGCGCACGCGCTGACGTTCAAGGCGACCTTCAACGACACCGTCGTCATCCAGAAGATCATCGAGTTCTGGAAGGCCAAGGGCGTCTCGCGGGTCGCGATGCTGCCCGACACCACGGGCTTCGGGCAGTCGGCGCTGGAGGTGGCCAAGCAGGAGGTCCCCGCGGCCGGCATCAAGATGGACGTCGCGTCCTTCGACACGGGCACCAACGACTTCACCCCCACGCTCGGCAAGCTCGCGGCCGGCAAGCCCCAGGCCTACCTCGCCTGGACCACCGACAGCTCGGGCGTCGCCTTCATCAAGAACGCGCGGGCGCTGGTGCGCGACGACTCGGTGCTGATCCAGCACGGCCACGGCTTCGTGGACGACAGGTACATGCGGCAGGCGGGGGAGGCGAGCGTCGGCACCGTGCTGGCCTCCCCCAAGCTCCCCGTCTACGACCTGCTGCCCGACTCCGACCCGCAGAAGAAGACGATCGGCGACTTCGTCACGGCCTACCAGGCGAAGTACCAGGAGCAGCCCAACGTCTACGCGGGCCAGGCGTACGACGCCATGATGATCACCGCCGAGGCCATCGAGAAGGCGGGCACCACCGACGGCCCGGCGCTGGCCAAGGCGCTGGAGAACCTGGGCGAGTACGTCGGCCTCACCGGCGTGTTCCGGTACAGCGCCCAGGACCACAGCGGCCTCGCCTCCGACGGCGTGACGATGATCAAGTGGGACGGCACGCGCTTCGTGCCCGCCGGGAGCTAGGTCGTGTCCGGCGTGGTTCGCCCGAGCGGAGACCTGGCGGGGGGCCGGACGACCCGGCCCCCGCTCTCCCGCGCCGGGTGGGAGGCCCGGTGGGAGGCCCGGTGGGAGGCCCGGTGACCCTGCTGCTCCAGGTCCTGTTCGCCGGGCTCAGCGTGGGCGCGGTGTACGCGCTGGTGGCCGTGGGCTTCGGCGTGGTCGCCAACGGCACCGGCGCGGTGAACTTCGTGCAGGGCGAGTTCGTCATGCTGGGCGGCGTCATGGCCGGGATCGTCAACGAGTGGCTGCGACCGCCGCTGGTCGTGAGCCTGCTCGCCGCCCTGGCCGTCGGAGTGGCGGCCGGCCTGCTGACGGAGCTGGCGGCCGGTCGTTTCTCCCGCTCCCACAACGCCGACGTGATCACCCTCGCGACGATCGGGCTGACGTTGGTGATCAAAGCGGTGGTCCTGCTGGCCACCGGCGCGCGCACCTACCAGCTTCCCCACTTCCTCGGGGAGGCGCCGCTGCACGTCGCCGGAGCGGTCGTCGACACCCAGGCGCTGTGGAACCTCGCGGTCGTCGTGGTGGTCGCCGCGGCGCTGTCGGCGTTCTTCCGGCGCACCCGCCGGGGCACGATCCTGCGGGCCGCCGCCGACGACCCCGAGATGGTCGCCTCCCTTGGCGTGCCGTTCCGTACGACCGCCCGCTGGGCGTTCGTGCTCGCCGGGGTGCTGGGCGCGCTCGCCGGGGTCGGCCTCGCACCGCTGTCGGTGATGTCCTACGACTCGGGGACCCTGCTCGGGCTCAAGGGGTTCGCCGCCGCGATGCTCGGCGGGCTGGGCAACCTCTACGGCGCCCTGGCCGGCGGGCTGCTGCTCGGGCTGACCGAGGCCGTGGTCGCCGGGTACGGCTCGGCCACCTACAGCGACGCGGTCGCGTTCGTCGTCCTGCTGATCGTGCTGTTCACCCGGCCCACCGGCCTGTTCGCGCAGCGGAAGGCGGTGCGCGTCTGATGGCCGTCTCGCGTGTCCTGTCGCCGCCGGTGGCGACCGGCGTCCTGCTCGTGGCCCTCCCCCTGGTGTTCGTCTCCGACTACGCGCACTCGGTGCTGGTGCAGTTCTGCGTCATGCTGCTCCTGCTCACGGGGCTCGACTTCATCAACGGCCACGCCCGGATGATCTCCCTGGCGCAGGCGGGCCTCTACGGCCTCGGCGCCTACACGGCGGGCATCCTCAGCGCGCGCTCGATCCTGCCGCCGGTCCTGGCCTTCGTGTGCGCGCCGCTGCTGGTCACCGTGGTCGCGCTGCTGATCGGGTCGGCGTCGCTGCGGCTGCGGGCCACGTACTTCACGATGGCCACCCTCGCGGCGGGCTACGTGCTCTATCTGCTGTTCGGCCGGCTGACCTGGCTGACCGGCGGGCCCAACGGCCTGCTCGGCATCCCGCCGCTCGGCGAGGCCGTGAGCGGGACCACCGCGATGTACGTCCTGGCCGCCGCGCTCGCCTTCCTCGGCGTGCTCGTGGCGCACAACGTGGCGTCCTCGCGGGCGGGCCGGGCGCTGCGGGCGCTCGGGTCCTCCGAGCCCGCCGCCGTGGCGAGCGGGGTGCCCGCCTACCGGCTGAGGCTGTTCGCCTTCGGCCTCAGCGGCTGCTACGCGGGGGTGGCCGGAGCCCTGCAGACGTTCCACGACACCTTCGTCAGCCCCTCGTCCTTCGGCTTCTTCACAGCGGTGCTGTTCGTCGTGGGCCTGACCGTCGGCGGCGCGGGCCGTCCCACCGGCCCGCTGATCGGCGCGGCGCTGCTGACCGGCCTGTCCCAGCTCGGCACCGAATACGCCGGGTTTGAGTCGCTGATCGTGGGCGTGGTGTTCCTGGTGGCCGTCCAGGCGTTCCCCGACGGCGTCGGCGGCCTGACCGCGCGCCTGGCGCCGAGGAGGGCCCGATGAGCGAAGGACTGGTGATCACGGGGGTCTCCAAGAGCTTCGGCGGGGTCAGCGTGCTGAACGACGTCAGCCTGACCGTGCGGCCGGCCATGGTGACCGCGTTGATCGGCCCCAACGGAGCCGGCAAGAGCACCCTGGCCAACATCGTCTCCGGCTTCGAACGCCCCGACCGGGGCAGGATCGAGGTGGCCGGCCGCGACCTCACCGGACAGCGTCCCGAGCTGCGCGCCTCGGCGGGCCTGGCCCGCACCTTCCAGAACCTGGAGATCTTCAAGGGCCTCACGGTGCTGGAGAACGTCATGATGGGCGCGTACGGCCGGGGCGGCAGCGGGCTGGTCGGCGCCCTGCTCGCGCCGCCGGGCGCGCGGCGGGAGGAACGGCGGCTGCGCACGGCCGCCCGCGAGCTGCTGGAGCGGTTCGGCCTGGCCGACTCGGCCGACGTGCCGGTGGAGTCCCTGCCCTTCGGCCAGGCCAAGCTCCTGGAGCTGGCCAGGGTACTCGCCCTCGACCCCCACGTGGTCGTGCTCGACGAGCCGGCCGCCGGGCTGCCCGCGACCAGCGCGCGGATGGTGGGCGAGCAGGTGACCCGCATGGCGCGGGCGGGCGTGGCCGTGCTGCTCATCGAGCACAACATGCAGCTCGTCATGGAGGTCTCCGACCACATCGCGGTGCTCGACCACGGCGAGCTGCTGACGGCGGGCGACCCGGCGGAGGTACGCGCCGATCCCCGCGTCATCGAGGCGTACCTGGGAGAGGGGACACCATGACGGCCGCGCTCACCATCCGCGACCTGCGTGTCGCCTACGGCCGCATCGAGGTGGTCCACGGCGTCTCGTTCGAGGCCGCCACCGGCCGGGTCACCTGCCTGCTGGGAGCCAACGGCGCGGGCAAGACCACCACCATCCGGGGCCTGCTCGGGCTGCAGGCGGACCGCTCCGGCGTGGTGAAGGTCGGCGACACCGACGTGAGCAGGCACGAGGCGCACAAGATGGCCGGGTTCGGCATCGCGTACGTGCCCGAGGGGCGGCGCGTCTTCGCCCGGCTGTCGGTCCGCGACAACCTGCGCATGGGAGCGGCGACCCGCCCCCGGAGCTGGCGGAGCGACGACGAGCTGGACCGGGTGCTCGGCACCTTCCCGGAGCTCGCCGGCCGGCTGGACGCCCCGGCCGGGCTGCTGTCCGGCGGCCAGCAGCAGATGCTCGCCATCGGCCGGGCGCTCATGGCCCGGCCGACCCTGCTCATCCTCGACGAGCCGTCGATGGGCCTGTCGCCCAAGCTCGTCACGCGGATCTACCAGGCGCTGGCCCGGCTGCGCGACGAGGGCCACACCATCCTGCTGGTCGAGCAGAACGCCAAGCTCGCGCTGGACCTCGCCGACCACGCCTACGTGCTGGAGACCGGCCGCATCGCCGAATCCGGCCCGGCCGCCGACCTGTCCTCCTCCACTCGCGTCCGCGACATCTATCTCGGCACAAAGGAGCAATCATGACGTTCATCGGCACCGCCGAGCTCGCGGCCCGGCTGACCGACCCGGGTGTCCGGATCGTCGACGTACGGTGGCGGCTCGACGACCCGGAGGCGGGTGCGCGCGCCTACGCGGACGGCCACATCCCCGGCGCTGTCTACCTGAGCTGGCTGCGCGACCTGTCGGACGAGGACGACCCGGTCGAGGGCCAGCTCGCCACGCCGGAGGCGTTCGCCCGCGTGCTCGGGGCCGCGGGCATCGGGCCGGACACGACCGTGGTCGCCTACGACGACGGCACGATCTACATGGCGGCACGGCTGGTGTGGGCGCTTCGCCAGTACGGGCACGCCGACGCCCACGTCCTCGACGGCGGGCTGCCCGCGTGGCTGCGCGAGGACCGGCCGGTCACCGCCGAGGTGCCCGCGCCCGAGCCTCGTACGTACCCCGTGCCCGGACCCCGGGACCTGCGGGTCACCAAGCACGACGTGCTCGCGGCCCTCGGCACGGGGGACGTCACGATCGCCGACTGCCGGATGGACGAGACCTACCGGGCGGCCGGCGCCCACATCCCCGGCGCGGTCAGGTTCCCGGCGCCGGCCCTCTTCGCCGAAGGCGGCCTCCTGCGCGCCCCGTCCGAGATCGCGGAGCTCGCCGAGCGGGCCGGCATCGTACGGGACCGGCCCACGATCCTCTACTGCGGCGGCGGGGTCTCCGCCAGCGCCGCCTTCCTGGCCCTCCGCGAGATCGGGTTCGATCGGCTCACCGTCTACGACGGCTCGTGGTCGGAGTGGAGCGCCGATCCCGCCACTCCGAAGGAGAGCCACTCCGCCTGATCGCGAGGTCCGTACGGCCGGGGCAGGACAACGCCGCGGCGGCGTTCTCACCGCGTGGTGAGTCCTCGAAGGTCCCCGGTGCGGTCAGCCGGGCCCGACGACCGGGCGGTGCGGGCGTACGCCGGCCTTCCGTACGGGCAGGCGGTAGGTCTCGCCGCGCATGAGGTAGTGGACCATGTGCGACAGCCCCGCTCGCCGGACGTGCTGCTGGAAGTCCTTGAGCGGGGAGGCGAACGCCGCGTAGTCGTCGTAGTGGACGGGCAGGGCCGACTCCGGCTGCATCAGCCCGAGCCACTCCACCCCCTGGGCGCCGTCCATGGTCACGGTGACGCCGAGGATCCGCGTGCCGCCGAGGTGCAGGATGCCGACGTCGATGTCGGGGAAGCGGCGCGGGATCTCCGACAGGCACTCGTCCATGATCGTGTCGCCGCTGATGTGCAGGCGCAGATCGACCTCGCCCGCGTGCGCGAAGTCGAGCACACTTCCCATCACCGGCGGCATCATCGAGTTCACCGGGCCCGGCGCGTGCCGGGCGGGCGTGGCCGTCACGGTGAGCGTGCCGTCCCCGTGGCGCTCGTGGTGATACTCCCACGGCTCCAGGCCGATGGCGCGGACGAAACCCTGGCGGCGCAGCCGGGCCGCCGCGTGTCGGGTGGTGACGATCGGCAGGTCCTTGTCGAGGCCTTTCCTGGCGATCCTGTCCCAGTGGTCGCCGTGCATGTGCGACAGCACGACCAGGTCCAGCGGCGGGAGCTCCGTGATCTCCATCGCCGGCTCCGTACGGCGACGGGTGCTCAGCCCCCAGCCGAGATGGGCCCGCTGCCCCTGGTGCAGGAAGTTCGGATCCGTCAGCACGGTGAAACCGTGAGAACGGATGATCATGGTGGCGTTTCCCACGAAGAACACGGTCGCGTCCGCTGGATCGGGCATGACGCCTCCCCTCTCCCAGGCTTCCAGGCTACGTAAACCACCACAAATCACCCGAAAGCGGGGTGAGGTTAGCTAGTCGATGTCGAGCGAGAATCCGAGCTGGCAGTACAGCTCCAGCAGGTCGAAATAGTGCCGATGGGTGGCCACGAGGCCGTTCTTCGTGTGGAACACCCCGCAGCCGCGCAGGGTGATCCGCCGGCCGCTCGCGTCCGCGACGACGTCCGGCAGCGCGATGGTGCCGGTGTGCGTGCCCGTCATCATCCACTCGTTGAAGCCGGGCTCGGTGTACTCCACCCTGTTCCAGACCGTCATGGCCAGGTCGACGAAGCCCCCGAACAGGTCCTTCCAGTAGCCGATGATCCGATCGCGCCCCTCGCACATGCTCAGAGGGGTGACCAGGACGGCATGCCGGTCGTAGCACGCCGCCAGCCGGTCGAGGTCATGCGCGTTCACCGCGTCCAGCACGCGGTCGGCGAGCTGTCGGCCGTAAGGCATGACGGATCACTCCCCCAGGGCCCCAGGGCGTACACCCCACGGTAACCCCGCCTTGGCAAAGGCCGTCCGCAGGGGACGCAACGCCGCCGGACGCGGCACCTGGCCTCACGCGGGCCGGGCCCGTACGGCACGGGCCAGGGCGACGGCGCTCACCGCGCCGGCGGCCGCGGCCAGCGCCAGCCACCAGGCGGTCGCGCCCATGGCCTCCGGACGCGGCGGATCGGCCAGGGCGAGGAACACCGCACCGAACACCGCAACCCCGCTGAGCTGGCCGAACTGCATGGTCGTCGTCAGCAGGCCACTCGCGTCGGCGGCGCGGGCGGGCGGCACGTGGACCAGGGCGTGGGTGAGCAGGCTGGTCGAGACGCCCAGCCCCGCGCCGAGCACCACCAGCGCGGCCCACATCACCGGGTCGCCGGTCGCCGAGACGGCCAGGGCCGCGGTGCCGACGACGCTGAGCGCCAGCCCGGCCGGTGGCAGCAGGTGGTGGATCCGCCCCGGAAGCCTGCGCCAGTGAAAACTGCCCAGCCCGAACGCCGCGGCCATGGGCAGGAACGTGAGCCCGGCACGCAGCGGGCTCTCCCCGAGCACGCCCTGCAGATGCAGGGCGAAGGTGAACAGGAACCCGCCATAGGCGACCATCAGGGCCAGCAGCGTCGTCAGCCCCGAGGGCATGCCGGTCGCCCGCAGCACGTCCAGGTTCAGCAGCGGGTCGCCGCCGCGGGCCGCCGTACGGCGCTGCGCCACGACGAACACGGCGGCGAGCACCACCCCCGCGGCCATCGACGCGTACGTCCACAGGGGCCACCCGGCCTCCCGGCCCAGCACGAGCGGGAGCACGACCAGCAGCGTGGCGGGCAGCGCGAGCGCGAGGCCCCGCAGGTCGAGCCGGCGCGAGCCGCGCGGCCGGTCCGGCGGCGCGTCCGCGGGCACCAGCCGGGGCACCACGACCGTCAGCACGACGCCCACGGGCACGTTCACGAGGAACACCGGCCGCCAGCCGGTGCCGGCCAGGTCGGCGCCGACCAGCACCCCGCCCAGCGCCAGCCCGACGACCGAACCGGCCGAGAGCACCGCGGTGTACGCGCTCAGCGCGGTGGCCCTGGCCCTGCCCGTGAACCTGGTCTGGATCACACTCATGATCTGCGGGACCATGACCGCCGCCGCGGCCCCCTGGACGAACCTGAAGACGATCAGCGTCCCGGCATCGGGCGCGAGCCCGCACAGCAGCGAGCCCCCGGTGAATCCGGCGACCCCGATCACGTACATGCGGCGCCTGCCGTACAGCTCGCCGAGCCGGGCGCCGGTGATGAGCAGGGTCGCGTACGCGATGATGTAGCCGCCCACGACCAGTTGCAGCGCGGCGCCGGACGCCCCCAGGTCGGCGCCGATCCTGGGGATCGCCACGTTGACGATGTAGAGGTCCAGCAGCCCCATGAACTGGCCGGCGAGCAGCACCGCCAGCATCGGCCAGGGCCGCCCGGCACGGGGCGGCGCGGGGCGGACGGTATGGCTGGTTGTCACGTCGTGTCCTTCCGCAGTGGGTTCGCCGGTACCTACCGGGGCCGGCCGGAAAACTCATCGGCGACCGATGAGTCCGGCGCGGCGAGGCGGTAGATACCGGTGACGGCCACGCGACGCGGGAGAACACATGTGGAGTGACGAGGAGTTCGAGCAGATCACCGGGCCCTACCGGCGTGAGCTGATGACGCACTGCTATCGGATGCTCGGCTCGGTGCACGACGCGGAGGACCTGCTGCAGGAGGTCATGCTGCGGGCGTGGCGGGCGTCCGGCGACTACGACGAGCGGCGGGCCTCCCCGCGCACCTGGCTCTACCGCATCGCGACGAACGCCTGCCTCACGGCGCTCGAACAGCGCGGGCGCAGGGCCCTGCCGTCCGGCCTCACCGGCCCGAGCGACGACCCGGAGGCGGGACCGCAGCGGCGGCTGCCCGAGGTGACCTGGCTGGAGCCCGTTCCCGACGCGCTGGTGGACCCCGCCGCGCTCGTCGCGTCGCGGGGCGGGGTCCGGCTGGCGTTCGTCGCGGCCCTGCAGCATCTGCCGCCACGGCAGCGGGCGGTGCTCATCCTGCGCGAGGTGCTGGCCTGGCGGGCGAGCGAGGTCGCCGGCCTGCTGGAGACCTCGGTCGCCGCGGTCAACAGCGCCCTGCAGCGCGCCCGCGCCCAGCTCGACCGGGTGGCGCCCGCCGAGGACGACCTGGTCGAGCCGGACGACCCGGCCTGCCGCGACCTGCTCGACCGCTACGTCGCGGCGTTCGAGAAGGCCGACGTCGAGGCCCTGGAGCGGCTGCTGCGGGAGGACGCCGTGCTGGAGATGCCGCCGTTCCTGTCGTGGTTCGCCGGGCGGGAGATGTTCGGCGACTTCATCCGCTGGGTCTGCGCCGCCCGGGGCCCCTGGCGGATGGTGCCGACCCGCGCCAACGGACAGCCTGCGCTCGCGGCCTACGTGGACGGCGGCGACGGCGTCTTCCGGGCCCACTCGCTCCAGGTGCTCACGATCTACGGGGACCGCGTCGCGCGCAACGTCGTGTTCGGCGACCCCGCCCTGTTCGCCGTCTTCTCGCTGCCGCCCATGGTCTAGCGACGTCTCCCGAGGCAGGAGAGGAGCGCCTCGCGCATCTCGGATCGGGTCCTGATCCGTGCCGCGATGACGCCGTCGGGACGGACGAGCAGTGCGCCCGGGTCCCACACCGCGTCCCACCGTTCGCGGTGGGCGGGGTCGACGACGCCGGGGTCGACGGGAACTGCGGCCACGGGAACGGCGGCGACGAGCTCACGGAGCTCATCGAGGCGGGCCGCGAGATCGCGGACGACCGGCTCCGTGCTGCGGCCGACGAGGCTGAAGCGGGTGGGATCGAGGAGGTCGAGCGTGCTGCGGCCGTCGCCGAGGCGCACATGCGGCATCCGGGTGCCCGGCCGGCCACTCGGCCGGGCGGGGTCCTCGACCGGGGCGCCGCCGTCGTGCCCGTAGTCGTGCCCGTATCGGAAGCCGAGCGCGAGCGCGACGGCGTCGATCTGCTCCGGTGGCGGCGCCTGTCCGGGCCTCTTGCGGGAACGCAGGAGCGCCTGGGCGACGGTCAGCTCGGCGATCGGCCGCCGTTCCGGCTCGTAGGTGTCCAGCAGCGTCTCGGCTGCATCGCCACGGCACACGGCGGCGATCTTCCAGGCGAGGTTGTGGGCGTCCTGCACTCCGGTGTTGCCGCCGAAGCCGCCGTAGGGCGGCATCACGTGGATCGCGTCTCCGACGAGGAACACCGGGCCTGCGCGGAAACGGCCGGCGACGTAGGCGCCGGTCGTCCACCGCGCGGTGTCCTCCATCACCGGACGCAGGTGGGGCAGGCCCGTCGCCGCCCGGATGACCTCGACGAGCCGGTCGTCCAGCTCGCCGGGCTCCAGCGCAGCCCATCCCGGCCGGAGGTAGGTGCCGAGCTGCCAGGAACGGTCGTCCTTGGTGCCGCGGGCGAACAGGAACGCGCCGGCGTCGCGACACATGATCGCGTTGACCTCCCGCCCGCGCAGGGCCGGTGCCAGATCGGCGCGGAAGACCACGCTGACCGACTCCCCCTTGATCTCCTCGCCGCGCAGCGCGATGCCGAGCCGGGCGCGGATGCCGCTGCGGGCGCCGTCCGCGGCGACGAGGAACCGGGCGCGTACGAACCTCTCCTCGCCGTCCTCCCCACGCAAACCGACCGTCACCTGGTCGGCGGTGATGTCCGTCAGGACGGCCGTGGTGCGGAACCGGACCTCCGCTCCCAGCTCTCGCGCGCGTCGCAGCAGGATCGGTTCGAGACGCTGCTGGTCGCACGAGTACGGCACGGTGGGGCTCAGGCCCGCCGCCTCGACCTCGTCGGCCGGGGGCGCGATCCACGTTGCCCACTCTCCCGCCAGGGTCTCGGCGTTCTCGAACCCGCTGTTCGCCTCGCCCGCCGCGCGGACCTCCGCCTCGATGCCCAGGGTGCGATAAAGCTCCATCGACCGGACGTTCACCAGCCGCGCCTTCGGATGCACCGAGGTGCCCGGGTGCCGGTCGACGGCCAGCACCCGCCCCCCCTGCCGGGCCAGGAACGCGGTCGCCGCCAGGCCCGCCAGGCCCGCGCCCACGACGATCACATCGACGTCGCTCATGACGACGTCCGCCACGCGTTCGGCTTGCGCTCCGTGGCCGGGCGGGCGGGCGCGTCCGAGGCGAGCGAGGTCACCAGACGGTCGAGCTGGTCGGCGAAACGGCGGATCTCCTCCGGCTCCCAGCCGGTGAGATGCGCCGAAAACCGTGCGGTCATCTCGTCCCGGAACCGCTCACGCTCCCGGCGCCCGGCGTCGGTCACCTCGATCGCGTACGACCGTCCGTCCGAGGCGTCACCGACGCGACGCACGAACCCGAGCCGTTCCAGCTCCGCGACCGCCCGCGTCACCGACTGCGGCGGAACATCCAGCTCCGCCGCCGCCGCGCTCGGCCGCACACCGCCCTGCGCCGCGAGATTCAACAGGCCGAGAGCCACGGGCCCCGGTTCGGAGGCCGCCGCAGCTCGCCGCTGTATCTGGGCCGCCCGATGCAACGCCCGTACGATCGTCCAGACCGAACTAGTTACTTCCATGAAGGAAGTATATGCCGCGACGGGATCGGGCCACCGGCCCTGTCAGCCGGTCTGGCCAAGGAAGGCCGTGACCTCGCTCTAACCGAGGAAGGCCGTGACCTCGCGGACGAAGGCGTCGGGGGCGGTCTCGTGCACCAGATGCCCGGCCGGGATCGTGACGTGCACGGCGCCGGGGATGCGGCGGGCCATCTCGGCGACCCGGTCCTGCGGGATGTGGCTGTCCGGCCCGCCGCCGATCACGAGCGTGCGGGCGGTGATCCGGCCCAGCCGCTCCAGCCAGGCCGGGTCGGGCTCGTCGATCTGCGGCCTGATCGCCTCGACCATGGCCCAGTCGAACGACAGCGGCCCCTCCGGCCGTACGAGCGGGGGCGGGACACGCGGCACCGGGAGCGGGACGTCCTCAAGGACCAGCGTGCCCACCCGGCCCGGCCGCTCCGCCGCGAGCAGGTAGGCGACGACGCCGCCCATGGAGTGCCCGATCACGTCGACCGGGTCGAGCGACAGCGCGTCGAGGAAGGCGAGGACGTCGTCGCGCATGAGTTCCAGGCCGTAGTCCCCCGGCCAGTCGCTGGCGCCGTGACCGCGCAGGTCCAGGGCATACACGTGCCGGCCGACGGCCAGCGCGCCGGCCACGCCGTCCCAGCCGGCCATGCCCTCGCCCAGACCGTGCAGCAGGATCAGCGGCGGGGCGCCGTCCGGACCGTACGTCCGGTACGCGATCCCGATGCCGTTGGCCTTCACCCTCGCGCTCGCCACTTTGCGACGATAACCCCCGGTAAACCCCTATGGGAGCAACGGGCACAGCAAGTAACATGTCGCCGAAAACGGGATCACCGTTGATCGTCGGCCGATCCCGCATGCCGGGTGGCCGGAAGGCTGCTCGTACGCGGGAGGTCAGGTGTCCGCACTGCGGCGCGAGTTCTGGGCGCCGGTCGCGCTTTCCTACATCACCTTCGTCCTCGTCGGCCTGAGCTCCGGCGTGGGCGGGGTGCTGCTGCCGGCGCAGATCGACGACTACGGCCTCGACAAGGCCACGATCGGCACCCAGTTCTTCGCCTTCTCCGCCGGGTTCATGCTGTCGGGCTCGACCGCGGGCCCGCTGATCCACCGCCTCGGGATCCGGGCCTCGCTCATCCTCGGCGGTGGCACGTTCGCGCTGGCCGGTCTCCTCACCGCCGTACGCCCGCCGTTCCTGGCCTTCCTGGTGATCCAGATCGTGGCCGGATATGGCACCGGCATCTTCGAATCGGTGCTGAACGCCTACCTGACCGACCTGCCCGGGGCGACGACGCTGCTCAACCGCCTGCACGCGTTCTTCGGCGTCGGCGCGCTGCTCGGGCCGCTGCTGGCCACGTGGATCCTGACCTTCCTGCCCTGGACGGCCGTGTGGCTGGTGCTGGCCCTGGTCTGCCTGCCGCTGCTGATCGGCTTCTATCTGACCCTGCCCGCCCGCGAGGCCCCGCCGCCCGCGACCGCCGAGGAGCACGCGGAGCGCTCCGGCCTGCTGGCCACCGCCTCACGGCAGCCCGCCGTCCTGCTGGGCGCGGTGTTCCTCGCCGTGTACGTCGGCCTGGAGATCAGCGTCGGCAACTGGGGATTCAGCTTCCTGGTCGACGAGCACGGGCAGAGCGGCCTGCTGGCCGGATACACCGTCTCCGGGTATTGGCTCGGGCTCACCCTGGGCCGCTTCCTGATCAGCCCGATCGCCACCCGGCTCGGCATGACCGCGACCGGGATGACCTTCCTCTGCCTGGCCGGGGTCACGCTCAGCACGACGCTGGCCTGGCTCGTGCCGGGCGCCGTGATGGCCAGCGTCAGCTTCGTGCTGCTCGGCTTCTGGCTCGGGCCGATCTTCCCCACGACGATGGCCGTGGCGCCCCGGCTCACCGTGGCCCGGCTGGTGCCCACCGCCATCGGGCTGATCAACGGGGTGTCGGTGATCGGCGGCGCGGTGTTCCCGTGGCTCGCCGGGGCGATCGCCCAGGGCATCGGCGCCTGGACGCTGCCGCCCTTCGCCGTGGCGCTGGCCCTGCTCCAACTGGTCATCTGGTGGCTGGTGACCACCCGCATGACCCCGGCCGCGAGCACCGCCGCCTCCTCCTCTAGCTAGCGCCGGCGGCGGGACCTGGTCAGTTCGAACGCCGCGACCGTGGCGAGGCCATAGCCGAGGTGGGGGACCAGGTCGGACATCCAGCCGCCGACGCCCCACTCACGCGGGTCGGTGAGCCCGAGCGCGGTCATCGGCGCGCTGCCCGCGACCGCCGCCGCCATGCCCACCCCGGTCGCCGCGGCCGGGAGGCTGACCCTCCGCCGTACGGCGTGGCGGAACAGGCCGTAGGCGAGGCCCACACCGACGCCGGTGAGGATGCCGAGCATGGGCCCGAGCCCCTGCTCCCGGTTGCGGGCGTCCTCCTCCTCGCCGAGGCCGACGTGGAGCCGCTCGCTGACGGCGCCGGCCGCCTGCTCCGGCAGCGAGCTCGCCGGACGGGCGCGCACCGCCATGTCCAGATAGGTGATCGCGTTGAGCACGGTCGTCCCGGCCGCTCCCGCGACCGCTCCCGCCGCCATGTCTCGATAAATGCTCATAGCGGTCGCCTAACCGGGCCGGGCCGCCCCAAACGGCACGCGCCCGCGCGACGTTCAAGGGGCGATATAGGCTCGTCCGGGTGACGGTAAACGACACTCCGGGGGACGGAATGGACCGACAGCTCACCCTCATGGCCGTGCACGCGCACCCCGACGACGAGGTGATCGGCACCGGCGGGATCCTCGCGAAATACACCGCCGAAGGGATCCGTACGGTCCTGGTGACGTGCACCAACGGCGAGCAGGGGGACGGCCCGGGCGGGGTGAAGCCGGGCGAGCCCGGTCACGACGATGCCGCCGTCGCCGAGCGGCGGCTGGCCGAGCTGCACGAGTCGATCGCCCACCTGGGGATCGACCACCTGGAACTGCTGGGCTACCGCGACTCCGGCATGGACGGCTGGGAGGGCAACGGCCACGCCGACGCGTTCGCGAACGTCCCGGTCGAGACGGCCGCCGCCAGGCTCGCCACGCTGATGGAGCACTACCGCCCTCAGGTCGTCGTCACCTATGACGAGAACGGCAACTACGGGCACCCCGACCACATCCAGGCCCACCGCATCGCGGTCGCGGCGGCCGAGAAGACCGGCATTCCGGACAAGTTCTACTATGCCGCCGTGCCGCGTGAGGGCATCCGGCAGATGTTCGAGTTCATGCGGGCCAACGGCATGGCGCCGGACGACTTCGAGCTCCCCGACGACTTCGGCACGCCCGACGAGCTCATCACCAGCGTCGTGGACGTCTCGCCGTACGTGGAGAACAAGCTGAAGGCGCTGGCGGCCCACGCGAGCCAGGGCGACAACATCCCCTTCCTGAAGATGCCGCCGGAGGCCCAGCACCAGGCGTTCTCACGCGAGTACTTCATCCGGACGACGTCCCGGGTGGCCGCCCCCGCCAAGGAGGACGACCTGTTCGCCGGCCTGCGCTGACCTCTCCTCCGGGAGAGGCGCCGGCAGGAGGGCAGGCGGGGGACGGCAGGAAGGACGAGCTCCATCACGGCGCGTCTCGCGCCGTGGCCGGCAGCGTGCGCGCGAGCCAGCCGGTGAGGAGTTCCTTGACCACGGGTTCGTGACGTTCGTCGCCTTGCTGCTGGCCGACTTCGACCGTCACCTCACGCGCGACGACATCGACCTCGGCCGCGACGGCGTGGGATTCCGGCAGGTGGCCCGCGCCGGGCCGCACCCGGCGTCTCCTGTCCACCATCGTCATGCCGACCTGAAACGTCCGTCGCAAGTGCCCGTCAAGCCCGCCACACGACAAACACAAGATCGCGGCAAGACCGTCTCTCTAGCGTCGTCGGCGCAAGGACAAGCCTGACGAACAAGGAGAGGCAACATGCGCAAGCTCACGCGAACGGGCGCGATCGCGGCGATGGCCGCGGCCGCGCTCGCGGTTTCCGTCGCCCCGGCGTTCGCCGAGGACACGGTGGTCAGGACGAACTCGACCTCCGTCGCGCCGGGATTCTCGTCCTACGTCTCGGTGATCTGCCCGTCGACGAAGCCGTACCCGGTGACGACCCGGACCACGTCCATCATCCAGGACACCTACGACGGGCCTTTGCTGGACTACAAGGCCATCACCGTGAACGGGCGCGAGGTGAAGGTGTCGTTCAGCAACTCCCAGTCGAAGACGGACCCGCACAGGATGCGCATCTCCGTGAAGATCGACGTGGTCTGCTCGAACGTGCAGCACGAACCCATGACCGGCTTCGAGTTCATGCAACGTACGACGTTGCCGCCGGGCGGCGACGCCCTGCTCACGGTGGCCTGCCCGCCCACCCACCCGCACCTCACCGGTGTCGACCAGCGGCACCCCGCCGGCGTCAGCATCGTCGATTTCTATCCCGAGCCGCACTCATTCACGGTCGCGTATCAGAACGACGACTTCATGGCCGAGAACTGGGCCGAACTGTGGGCCACCTGCTCCGCCTAGAGCTGTGCGCGGACCAGCTCCGCACCTGATCCGGCGAACAGGACCGGCACGTCAGGATCCGGCCTGGAGGAGGCGCCGGCCCAGGGCTTCGGCGGCCTCGCGCAGTTCGGGTGACCCGACAATGCGGAAGGGCGCCCGGATCGCGGTGAGCTGCCGGACGTACCAGCCCGGTTCGTCCGTGCTGCCCACCAGGCGCGTGGTGGTCGCGTCGATCGGCTCGCGGCGGCCCAGGCTGCGCGGGATCCACTCGGCCACGGCCTCGGCGGGCGCGTCGACGACGACCTCCACCTGGTGCCGCCACCCCGCCGACAGATGGTCTTCCAGCATCTCCGCCGGATCGAGATCGGCCGGAGGGCCGGCCGGCACGTCGAGCACCTCGACGTCCGCCACCTTGTCCACCCGCAGCACCCTGCGGGCGTTCTTCGTGTGCGACCAGCACAGCAGATACCACCGGCCGCGGCGTACGACGACGGCCCACGGATCGACCTCCATGACCCGCTCGTCTCCCGGGCGGATGCGATATCCGAGCCGCAGCCGGCGGCGCCCCGCGCAGGCCTGGACGAGGGCGGCGGTGGTCTCCGGGCTGGGCGGTCTGGCCCCGGGCTCGGGGTGTCTCGTGCTCAGGCTCCGTACGGCCGCGGCCAGCCCTGCGACCGCCTCGGGAACCACCCGCAGGATCTTGCCGAGCGCGCCGCCCACGGGATCGGCCGGGTCCGCCGAGTCGTGGTGACCGTCGAGCACGGCCATCACCAGCCCGAGCGCCTCGGCCTGCGTGAACATCAGGGGCGGCAGCCGGAGCCCCCGGCCGATGCGGTATCCCCCGTAGGGGCCGCGTTCGGACTCGACGGGGATGCCCGCCTCACGCAGGATGCCGACGTAACGCCGGGCGGCCCGCTCCGAGACGCCGAGCCGCCCGGCCAGCCGTTCCGCCGTGATGCCGGGGCTGCTCTGGATCAGTTCGAGGAGCAGGAGCGCCCGCGCCGTCGGGCTCTCGTCGTGCGTCATTCGGCACACCCGCCATATTCCGGAAGTGGATCGTCCGGAATGCACCGTAGCCTGTGCCGCATGACCGAAAACGTCCTCCATGAGCCGCCGGTCGCCGGTGACGAAATCGACACCTTGCTGGGCTCCCTTGACCGCCAGCGCCGGATCTTCGCCTGGAAGTGCGGCGGGCTCGACGCGGCCGGTCTGCGGGCGACCACCGCCGCGTCGTCGATGACCTTGGGAGGGCTGCTCAAGCACCTGGCGCTGGTGGAGGACGACATGTTCTCGCAGAAGCTGCTGGGGCGACCTCCTGCGCCGCCGTGGGACACGGTGGACTTCGACGCCGACCCCGAGTGGGAGTGGCGCACCGCCACCGACGACACCCCCGAGCAGTTGACGACGTTGTGGCAGGACGCCGTGGCCCGCTCCCGGGCCAACGTACGGCAGGCGCTGGCCGAGGGCGGCCTCGGACGGCTCGCGGTGTACACCAGCTCACGCGGCGAGTCGCCCAGCCTCCGCCGCCTGCTGATCGACATGATCGAGGAGTACGCCCGCCATGCCGGGCACGCCGACCTCATCCGCGAGTCCGTGGACGGCCTGGTCGGAGAGGACCACCCGTAGAGATGAGGCAGGACATCACCGAGCCGATTCCCGCCGATCGACTCGTCGTCGTCCCCGCCGACCAGGCGTCGTGGGACGACCTGGAGGCCGTCTTCGGCACGACGGACTGCCATTGCCAGCGCTACAAGATCTTCACCTACCAGTGGCACTCGGTGTCCGACGCGGAACGCGCCGCGCGCCTGCGCGAACAGACCGGCTGCGGAACCCCCGGCGCCCGGTCGACCAGCGGTCTCGTGGCCTACCTGGACGGTGAGCCGGTCGGGTGGTGTGCGGTCGAGCCCCGTACGGCCTATCCCCAATTGACCCGCACCCGCGTCCCCTGGAAGGGGCGGCAGGAGGACCAGGCCGACGACAGCGTCTGGGCCGTGACCTGCTTCGTCACCCGCAAGGGCTTCCGCCGGCGCGGGGTGACCTACGCGCTCGCGCAGGCCACGATCGATTACGCGCGCGAGCGGGGAGCCCGGGCCCTGGAGGTATACCCGATGATCACCAGGCCGGGGGTCGAGATCACCTGGGGCGAGCTGCACGTCGGCAGCCGCGACGTCTTCCTCGACGCCGGGTTCACCGAGGTGAGCAGGCCGACCCTCAGACGAGCCGTCGTACGGATCGACTTCTGACCTGCCGATGTTCGGCGTACGGCGGGTCGGCGGCGCGCTCAGCTGACCCGGCGGTCGGCGGCCCGGTCGGGCGACGATCAGCCGACGGCGCAGCTGGCCGGCGGCTTGGTCCGCCGGGGCGCGGTCAGTCGGCGATCGCGATGCGGAGGCGGCGGAAGCCGCGGCCCTTGCTCTCGATCTTGGCGACCTTGATCCTGCCGATCTGCTTGGTCGAGGCGACGTGCGTACCCCCGTCGGCCTGGGTGTCCAGGCCCACGATGTCGACGATCCGCACCTCGGGGATGCCCTCCGGCACGAGGTTCGTCGCGGTGCGGATGATGTCGGGGATCGCGAACGCCTCCGCGCGGGGCAGCACCCGTACGTCGATCCGGCGGTCGGCGGCGATCTCGGCGTTGCACGCCTCCTCGACCGCCTCCTTGAACCCGGGCGGCACCTCGGGGAGGTTGAAGTCCATCCGCGCGGTCATCGGCTCCATGTTCCCGCCGGTGACCAGGGCTCCGTAGTCGCGGAAGACGACGCCGCACAGCACGTGCAGACCCGAATGCGTGCGCATGAGCGCGGAGCGCCGCTCGTCGGCGACCGCCGCCCGCACGACCGTTCCGGCTGGCGGGATCGGGTCGTCCGCAGCGGGGATGAGGTAGAGGTCGTCGCCCTTGCGTACACCCTCGATGCGGGTCTCGACGCCCTGCCACAGCAGCACGCCGTGGTCCGGCGGCTGGCCTCCGCCGCCCGGATAGAAGGCCGATCGGTCCAGGACGATCCCGTCCGGCGTGGCCTCCAGCACGACGGCCTCGAAGGACCGCAGATCCTGGTCGGTCAGCTCCAGTCGCCTCGTCCGCCCATGCAGATCGAACGTCACCTCACCGAGTCTAGCCACGGTAGGCGAGGCGGGACCGGCCCGAGCACAAGCCGCACGGCCCAGTCAATGCCGTCGGTCAGAACCGGACGAGCCCGGTCGGCGAGAAACGCTTTGACGGAGTGAGTGCTCACTCCGTACGGTCGAGGCATGACGAAACCCCCACCGAACGCCCCTGACGCAGCCCCTGCCGGACGCCGCCGGCCAGGCGCCGAGGGCCCGAGCATGAGCGCCGGGCAACGCCGCGCCGTGAACGTGACCGTTCCGCTTATGGCCGAGCGCGGAGCCGCGGTGACGATCGGTCGGATCGCCCCGGCGGCGCTGTCCGCCCGGTTTCGCCGGCCCGACGCGAACGGCGAACCGATCCTCTTGGCCTCGCCGATCGAGCCCTTCCCGCACGGCGCGTTCGAGCACGCGAAACCGCCGGCCAGGTCTCAGGGCGGTGCTTAGTGGACCGGGGTGGGGGCGGCATCGAATCGGCGATGCGCCGCCTGCCACTCGGGTTGGACGACCCGACCAGCATCGCCGACAGCGGGCTGACCGGCCCTATCGACATTCCGGACACCACGCCGCGCGAACAGCCCAGAGACCTGAGGTCGCGGTGGCGGCGGATCCGGCAGACGGTCGCCGGCACCGCGCGCGGGCTGCCGCGCGTGGTCGGGCTGACATGGCAGGCCAGTCCCGTGCTGACCGTGGTGATCGGCGCGGTCACCATCGTCAGCGGCCTGCTGCCCACCGCCTCGGCGTACATGACGAAGCTGCTGATGGACTCGGTGGTCGAGGGCATCCAGGTGCACGCCCAGCACCGTTCGGACGTCGTCATGCTGACGGTGCCGCTGTTCCCGGGCATCGCCATGACGTCGGTCGCCAAGATCGTCGCAGTGGCCGCGCTGCAGTTCCTCCTCTTCACGGTGACCACGGTCGTCACGTCGCTCACCAACATCGCCCAGCAACTGCTGCAGGAGAAGATGGTGCTCACCATCCGCCACAAGGTGATGGCGCACGCGAGCGACCTGCATCTCGCCTTCTTCGAAGGCTCCCAGTCCTACGACCTGCTGCGGCAGGCCGACCAGGAGGCGCCCAGCCGCCCGCTGTCGATGATGAACTCCGCGTTCGGCCTGGTGAAAACCGTGATCACGTTCTGCACGATGATCGCCATGCTGATCGCGATCAGCCCGTTGCTCGCGGTCGTCGCGCTCGTCACCCCGATCCCCGCGTTCGTCTCGCAGACCCGATACTCCGCCAGGAGCTTCGCGTTCAGCTTCCTCGGCTCACCGATCCGCCGCCGGATGGAGTATCTGGCCGGGCTCGTCACCACCGACACGTACGCCAAGGAGATCAAGCACTTCGGGCTCGGCTCCTATCTCGTCGACCGGTTCCGCCGGCTCGGCCAGGTCTACTACGAACGGCAGCGCAAGCTGATCGGCACCCGCAACGCGGCCGCCGCCGCGTGGAGCATGCTGACGACCCTCACCAGCTCCGGGATCTACCTCTACATCGCGGTGCAGGCCGGCTCGGGCCGGCTCACCCTGGGTGATCTCGCGCTCTACACCGGCGCCGCGACCGCCGTGCAGGGTGCCGTCCAGGGCCTGTTCCTGGGGTTCAGCGGCATGTACGAGAACAACCTGTTCCTTGACCTGCTCTACCGCTTCCTCGGCACCCGCCCGGAGATCCGCAGGCCGGAGCGGCCCCGCCCAGTGCCGGCCGACGTACGGGGTCACGTGCGGTTCGAGGATGTCTCGTTCAGCTACTCCGGTTCCGACGTCAAGGCGCTCGACCGGGTCGGCTTCGAGATCCGTCCGGGCGAGGCCGTCGCGGTCGTCGGCCGCAACGGCGCGGGCAAGTCCACCCTGATCAAGCTGCTGTGCCGGTTGTACGACCCGACGGAGGGCCGGATCCTGCTCGACGGCGTCGACATCAGGGAGTACGACCCGGAGGACTACCGGGCCAGGATCAGCGCGATGTTCCAGGACTTCGTGACCTATCAGGCCACCGCGAGCGAGAACATCGGCCTCGGCGACCTCTCGCATCTTGAGGACAGGGAGGCGATCGCGGACTCCGCCGAGCGGGCCGGGATAGCCGAGCGCCTCGAGCGGCTGCCCAGGGGCTTCGACAGTCCGCTCGGCCGGTGGTTCGACCAGGGCGTCAGCCTGTCCGGCGGTGAATGGCAGAAGATCGCGCTGGCCAGGGCGTTCATGCGCGAGTCCGCGATCCTCGTGCTCGACGAGCCGACCTCCGCGCTCGACGCGCAGGCCGAGCATGATCTGTTCACCCGGCTTCGCGCCCTGGCGGCGGGACAGACGACGCTGTACATCTCGCACCGGTTCTCCACCGTCCGCCAGTCCGACCGGATCATGTTCCTGGAGGACAGCAGGCTCGTGGAGGACGGCGCCCACACCGAACTGATGCGGCTCGGGGGCGGATACGCCGAGCTGTTCACCCTCCAGGCGTCGGCGTACCTCCACGACGAGGAGGCTGGCCGCCTCCCCTGATCACACCCCTTCTAACCCGAAAGTTTCGGAGGGGCTGCCGGGTGTTTTACGGCGGTCGGGAACCCGCTGGCATGCCTTTCATCAGCCACGACACCGTGTACGCGAGCTTGCGGGCGGTTTTGACCTCTTGACGTAGCACTATCGCGTTCCTATGGTCTGCATTACTTTCGTAATGTCACAGAAACTTTCGGGCGTACGTCGTCTGAAGATGGAGTCATCGTGGTCAACCGAAGCCGTCGCCCACGCAGGCCACGTCTTCTCGCCGCTCCACTGGCCGCGATAGGTCTGCTGCTGGGCATGGCACACCCGGCGCTGGCCGACAACCCGACTCCCACGGTCGTCGACTCGGCCCGCGGCGGCGGGCGGTCGGTCAGCTTCACCTTCGACGACGGGCCGAACCCGCCCGACACCCTGCGCCTGCTCGACGTGCTGCGCGAGCACCGCGTGAAGGCGGTCTTCTGCCTCTGGGGCGAGCATGTGCGGCAGCACCCGGAGGTCGTCCGGCGGATCGTCGCCGACGGGCACACGCTGTGCAACCACGGCATGCGCCACGACGACATGGCGACCTGGCCGGCCGAGCGGATCCGCGCCGATCTGCTGGAGACGACCGCCGCCATCCGCGCGGCCGTACCAGGGGCGCGCATCCCGTACTTCCGTGCCCCGTACGGCAACTGGGGACAGACGCCGGCCGTCGCGGCAGACCTCGGCATGCAAGCGTTGGGGTGGCGTCTGGCCATCGGCGACTGGGAGACGCCGGGCACCGCCGAGCTGGTCCGCCGCCTGAGAGAAGGGATCACACCGGGGGCGGTGGTCCTGATGCACGACGGCGGCGGGGACCGAAGTCAGACCATCGCCGCCGTCGACACGGTCATTCCCGCGCTCCGGTCGGAGGGATGGCGCCTGTCGCTGCCCGCCCGCCGGGGCTGACCCGATCGCAGTACCCATCAACCCCCTACTTTCATCCCCCGAGGAGTTCGTGTGCTTCGTTCCGCACTGTCCATCGGCCTCGTGAGCGCCACGGTCCTGCTGAGCGGGGCGGCTCTCACCGGCTCGGCCTCGGCCGAGCCCGGCGCCGCCCCCGCCCCTCCTCCGCCCGGCCCCGGGCACTCCGCGCCCGTCCCCGCGGACTCGCTGCGCGCTCTCGGCGACCGCATCGGCCTGCGCATCGGCACCGCCGTGAACACGGATGAGCTCGGCAGCAACGCCGAATACACCCGGATCACGGCCGAGCAGTTCTCCAGCGTCACCCCGGAGAACGTGATGAAGTGGCAGCTCGTGGAGCCCAACCGCGGCACGTACGACTGGGCCGCGGCCGACCGGCTGGTCTCCTTCGCGAAGAAGAACAAGCAGCTGGTCCGCGGTCACACGCTGGTGTGGCACAACCAGCTGCCCACCTGGCTCTCCTCCGACGGCTTCACCACCACGCTGTCGAACAACGAGGTGAAGGCCGTGCTCAAGAAGCACATCCAGGACCAGGTGAAGCACTTCAAGGGCGACATCTGGCAGTGGGACGTCGTCAACGAGGCGTTCGACGACGACGGCAAGCCCCGCGAGACCATCTGGTACAAGGCGTGGGGCGGCCTCGGCTACATCGCCGACGCCTTCCGCTGGGCACACGAGGCCGACCCCAAGGCCCTGCTGTTCTACAACGACTACAACCTCGAGTTCACCGGGCCGAAGAGCAACGCGGTGTACGACTTCGTCAAGACGCTGAAGGCGCAGCGCGTGCCCATCGACGGCGTCGGCTTCCAGGGCCACCTGGACACCCAGTACGGCTTCCCCGACCTGCAGAACAACCTGCAGCGCTTCGCGGACCTCGGCCTGAAGGTGGCCGAGACCGAGGTGGACGTCCGCACGTTCACCGAGGCCGCGCCGAACGTGAACACCCCGACCAACCCGCTGGCCGTCTACGCCCAGGAGAGCTACTGGTCCCGCGCTCTGAAGGCCTGCCTGGCGGTGCGCGAGTGCATCTCGTTCACCCCGTGGGGCTTCGGCGACACCTACTCCTGGATCCCCGGCTGGTTCGCCGACCCGCAGGAGGGCGCCGCCCTGCTGTATGACGCGGACCTGAAGCCCAAGTCGCAGTACTACGTGATCCAGCAGGACCTCGCACTCGCCGCGGGCGCGCCGCGCCGCGACGGCGGAGGCCCGGGCCGCCCCTGACCGACCCGGCAGAACCGGCCGAACTGACCGAACCGGCCGAACCAGCCGGACTGATCGCATCGGCCGACGGGCACGGGGCCGCACTCCACGAGGCGGCCCCGTGTGCCACATCCCGCCGTACGACGCCTGGCGGCGGCGTCCTCTTCCCCAGGGATATGCCGCCAGGCGCTGTGACCGCCGGATGACCAGATCCGCTCGTTCCGCGATCGCGGGGCGGGCGGATCGACCACAGGCGTCCCTCCGCCAATGTCAGGCCCATCTCAGTGGACGGGCCCCGCCGACTTGACGGCGCTGTCCGCTCGGGCGGGCAGGAGCACGGCGGTGACGACCACGGCCACAGACAGCACGGCGCCGATGACGAAGGCCAGCCGCATGCCGTCGAGGTCGGCGAGCGCCTCCGCGACTCCCGCCGATCGCAGGGCATCGGCTCGCGCGCTCATCACGGTGATCACCAGCGCGGTGCCGAAGGCCGCGGCGACCTGCTGCAGCGTGCTCAGGATCGAGCTGCCGTGGGAGTAGAGGTTTGGGGGCACCGCGCCGAGCCCGAGGGTGAACACCGGGGTGAAGGTCGCGGCCAGGCTCACCATCAGCAGCGCGTGCAGCGCCAGGAGCTGCCAGTAGGGCATGGTCATGGTGACCTGGGTGAAGCCGGCGAGCGCGAGCGCGATCCCGACAGCGCCGGGAATGACCAGGACCCGGCCGCCGAACCGGTCGAACAGGCGGCCGACGGGCGGACCGAGCAGCCCCATCGCGAGACCGCCCGGCATCACGAGGAGCCCGGTCTCCAGGGGGCTGAGCGCGCGGATGTTCTGCAGATACAACGGCAGCAGGATCATCGAGCCGAGCATCGCCATGAAGGACACCGCCATCAGGATCAGCGCGACCGTGTAGGTGCGGTGGCGCAGGGTGCGCAGGTCCATCAGCGGCACGCCGCGCTTCTGCAGCGACATCTGGCGGACGACGAAGACGGCGATGGCGGCCAGACCGCCTCCCACGATCGCGGCGGCCACGCGAACGTTGCCACCCTCGAACCGGCTGAGCCCGTAGACCAGTCCGCCGAAGCCCACGGCCGAGGTCACCACGCTCAGCCAGTCGATCGAGCTGACCTGGGTCTCGCCGACGTTCTTGAGCTGCTTCAGGCCGCGCCAGGTGATCATCCCGGCGATGGGGAGCACCACGGCGAACAGCAACCGCCAGGAGCCGAACTGGAGGATCACGCCCGACACCGTCGGGCCCATCGCGGGCGCGACCGAGATGGCCAGGCTGACGTTGCCCATCACACGGCCCCGCTCCGACTCGGGCACGACCTGCATCAACGTGGTCATCAGCAGCGGCATCATCACGGCCGTGCCGCACGCCTGAACGATGCGGGCGCCCAGCAGCACCTCGAACGACGGCGCGACGGCGGCCAACGCCGTGCCGAGCAGGAACAGGCCCATCGCGGTGGCGTACGCGCGGCGCGTGGTCACCCTTTGCAGGAACCAACCGGTGATCGGGATCACGGCGGCCATGGTCAGCATGAAGGCGGTCGAGAGCCACTGCGCGGTCTGCTCGGTGATGTGCAGAGCGCCCATCAGCCGCGGGATCGCGTTGATCATGATCG
This sequence comes from Microbispora sp. CSR-4, assembly GCF_008033685.1. Classification (NCBI taxonomy): domain Bacteria; kingdom Bacillati; phylum Actinomycetota; class Actinomycetes; order Streptosporangiales; family Streptosporangiaceae; genus Microbispora; species Microbispora sp. CSR-4. The sequence goes on along the minus strand of NZ_VJVX01000066.1, from coordinate 10,165 downwards.
TCTCGTTGAGGATGACCACGAACGTGGCGAGCACCAGCAGCCGGATCACGGCCGGGGTGCGTCTCGAAACCGCGGTCGCGGGTTCGGCTGGGGAATCGACCTGTGCGATGGACATGGCACCTCGATCAAGGGTTGTAGGGGGACGACGTGGTCGCTGCTGGCGTCCCAGCCTGGGCTCCCACAAGGACTTGAGGTTCACGGCAAGCCTGACAGGCGCCACCGACAAAAGATCTTCGCCCCGCCCGTGCCGGCCGGCGCGCGTGCCGGCCGACGGAAAAGGGCCGTGGACCAGCGCCGGCCGGATCTCCCGGCGGCCCGTCATGGTTCCGTAAGCATTCGCGAGGCCGGGCGGCGGTACGGTCGCGATTGTGCTTCCGAATGTCCTTTCCGGCGCGGGCGGCGCGGATCATGGTTCGCCGCCGTTCCGGGAAAAGAGGCCGCGCCATGGTGCGTGATTCCGTCGTTGATTCCGCCGTGAGAGAACGGGCCGAAACGCTTCTTCGAAGTGTGCCCGGCCGTTTCGGCAGCGTGCTGCATTCCGAGCGCGTGGCCGCCCGGCTCGGCATGTGGCTCGGGATCAGCTTCACCGTGGCCTTCGTGACCGGCCTGATCAGCCACTTCATGCAGCATCCACCCGGTGGCCTGGCGTGGCCGTCCCGGCCGGTCGGGCTTTATCGGGTGACGCAGGGGCTCCACGTCATCGGCGGGCTTGCGACGGTTCCGCTGCTTTTCGCGAAGCTCTGGACCGTTTATCCGAAGCTGTGGCAGTGGCCGCCGTTCCGGTCGCTCTCCCACGCCATGGAACGCGCGCTCGTGCTCGTTCTCGTCGGGGCTTCGCTATTCCAGTTGGTCACTGGATTGCTGAACATCTCGTACGTTTACCTGTGGCCGTTCTCTTTTCCCGTCGCGCATTACTGGACGGCATATCTCCTGTACGGCGCCCTGATCATCCATGTCGTCAACGAGTGGGCGAAGATACGCAGGAACCTGTGGACGCGGGAGCAGGTCGATCCCCCGGAGACGGTGACGGCGCGGCGCCGCTTCCTCGGCACGGTGGCCGCCGCGTCGGGCCTGACCGTGCTGTTCACGGTGGGCGAGACGTACGCGCCGCTTTCCAGGCTCGCCCTGCTGGCGCCGCGCGACCCGCACATCGGCCCGCAGGGCCTGCCTGTCAACAAGTCCGCCGAGGCGGCGGGCGTGACCATCGTGATCCACGACCCGGGATACCGGCTCACCGTGACCGGCGCGGTGCGCACGCCGCTGTCCCTGGCGTACGACGACCTGCTGCGGCTCCCCCAGCACACCGTGCGGCTGCCGATCGCCTGTGTGGAGGGCTGGAGCGCCGAGGCCGAGTGGTCGGGCATCCGGCTGCGCGACCTCGCCGCCCTGGCGGGCATCGCGCCGGACGCCGTTCTCACGGTCGAGTCGCTGGAGAGAGGCGGGGGCTACCGGTCGAGCGAGGTGCGGCCACCGCACTGGAACGACCCGCTCACGCTGCTGGCGCTGCGGATCGGGGGCGCGCCGCTCGCCCCCGATCACGGCTTCCCCGTACGGCTGATCGCGCCGAACCGGCCGGGCGTGCTGCAGACCAAATGGGTGTCGAGGGTGGTGGCGGCGTGAACGCACCGCGCTTGCCGAGACGCTTGCCGAGACGCTTGCCGAGACGCTTGCCGAGACGCGTGAACGCACCGCGTCTGCTGGGATACGCGATCGGCGGCGGCCTGGTCCTCACCGGACTCACCGGCCTGCTCGTGGACGCCCGCCACAGCGACCCGCTCGGCTGGGCGCTGTGGTTCGGCGGCTTCGTCGTGGCGCATGACGGGGTGCTCGTGCCGCTCGTCCTGCTCGTCGGCGTGGCCGCCGGGAGGCTGCGTACGCCACCGTGGGTGCGGGCCGGGCTGATCGTCGCGGCCGTGCTGTCGTTCGTCGCCCTGCCGATGGTCACGGGTCTCGGCCGCCGGGCCGACAATCCGTCACTCCTGCCGCTGGACTACGGGCGCAACCTGCTCGTCGTCCTGGGCCTGGTCGCGCTGGTGACGGCGCTCGGCACGATCGCCACGCGGCTGCGGCGCCGCCGCGGTTAGCAGCGCGCTCAGCCGGTGGTTGGTCTCGGTCACGGCGTCGACGAGGTCCCGGTAGGGCTCGTCCCAGGGGTCCTTCAGCCCGAATCCGCGGTGGGGGTTCTCCAGCCAGCTGCACCAGTGCCAGCCCAGGCACCACGGGCGGGCGGCGAACGCCTCGGCCGCCGTCGCGTACCCCTCGCCGCGTTCGCGCTGGTCACGGCAGGACCCCGTACGGCCAGGGCTCATCGTCGTCGGGCACCAGTTGCCGGTGTCGGCGATCAGGACGGGCCGGGTGGTGCGTTCGTGCCACCGTTCGATGCGGTCGAGCGCCGCATCGAGGTGGCCGGGCCCGGGAGGGGGGAACGTCTGCACCGACAGCACGTCGACGTACGGCGCCATGGCGTCGAGCACCGGCTCGGGCACCCCGGCCCGGGTGCCGTAGCGGTCACCCAGGATCAAATGGTGGGGATCGTGCCGCCGGATCGCCTCGGTGGCGACGCGATAGTAGGCCTCCGCGATCGCGGAGAGCTCGTCGGGCGGGAAGCCGCCGCCCGCCGGGTGCGGCCCCCAGCCGGGCACGTCGGCGAGGAAGTAGCCGAGCAGGTTCGTGTCGTCCGGGCGGCACAGCGTCCTGGCCAGGTGATCGCACCACTCCGCGAAGGCAGGCGTACGGGGATCGCGGTAAGCCGGCGACCCGTTCCACAGCTCGATCTCGGCCACCCGCAGCGACAGCGTGTACGGCAGGCCCGACGCGGCCAGCTCGTCGGGCGGCAGGCCGTCCGAGTGTCCGAGGTCGACGGGGCCGCCCTCCGTGGCGAGACCGGTGCCGCTGACGTACTCCGAGGTCCAGCCGATCGTGTTGAACCCCCACGAGGTCATCTCCGGCACCAGTCCCTCGCGCAGCCAGCGTCCGCGTGACCCGCCATAACGCGTCCGGTAGATCCCGATGTTGTGCGGATAACGCAGGTTGGTGTCGTCCGCGTGGACGACCCCGACGGACAGGAAAGGGGACCCGTCAGGCGTACGCAGCGACCAGCGGTCGCGGCGCTCGATGGTGAAGCGGCCTCCGGCCGCGGGGTCTCCGGTCACAGCGCGCCTCCTTCACGGCTTTTGACGAGACGAGACATCTCGTCTCGCGACGACCATACACGAGACGAGATGTCTCGTCTCCACTACAGTGGACCCATCCCCGCCGATCCCGCCCGCCGCAGCCAGGAGTCCTGGCGGGCGATCCTCGACGCCGCGTACGCCCTGTTCGTGGAGGGCGGCTACCAGTCGGTCACCATGGGCGGCATCGCCGCCAGGGCGGGCGTGGGCAGGCAGACGCTCTACCGGTGGTGGCCTTCGAAGGCGGCGATCGTCTTCGAGGCGTTCCTCGACAAGGTGAGCATCGGCCCGCTCCCCGCCGACGGCGACCTCGCCACCGGCGACCTCGCCACGCTCCTGCGCGCCTACGCGCACGGATTCCTCACCCTGTACGTGGACGGGGCCGGGGGAAGCCGGCTACGGGAACTGATCGGCGCCGCGCAGACCGACCCCGACCTGGCCCGCGCCATGGCGGAGCAGTGGTTCGAGCCCCGGCGGGCACCCGTGCGAGAGGCGCTGCGCGAGGCGCAGCGGGCCGGGGCCGTCCGCGCCGACGTCGATCCGGACACGGCTCTCGACCTCGTCTTCGCGCCGCTCCACTATCGGCTGCTGGTGTCGGGGCAGCCCCTCGACGCCGCGTACGCCGATGCCGTCGTCGACCTCTGCCTCCACGCGCTGCGCTATATCGCGTCGGACACCACGGCCAGCAGGCCCTCGAAATCGTCGTTGCAGGGGCCGCAGGCGCGCAGGTGAACGGCGATCCCCGGGTAGCGCCGCCGCGCGTCGTCCGGGTCCCGGGCCACGAGTTCGACGTACACGTGGAGCAGGTCCAGCGCCTTGTCGCAGCCCACGTCGCGCGGGTCGGTGCGCAGGAACCGGTCCAGCTCGTCCAAACCGTTCATGACCGCCTCGCAGTGCCGATGTCCAGGAAGCCTTGGGCGACGAGCGCGGCGCGCAGCTTGCGCCTGACGTCGAACATCGCCTTGTAGATCGCGTTGCGGTTCGTGCCCAGTTCAACGGCCACAGCGTCCGACGGGACGCCCTGCAGCACGATCGTGACGAAGATGTGGCGCTGCCGTTCGGTGAGCTCCTCATCCACGGCCCGGCGCAGCGCGTCGACCAGGGCGCGCCGCTCGGAGCGTTCGGCCGGGTCGAACTCGAACCGGTCGGGCAGGCGCTCCCAGTCTTCCCCCTCCAGCGGCACCCCCGGATCACGCCAGAAGTGGCGGCCGAGCTTGGCCGACACCTCCAGGACGGCGAACTTGTAGGCCCAGGTGGTGAACCGGCTCTCACCGCGGAACTGACCGAGCTTCGCGATGACGGCCAGCAGGGCATCGGCTGCGGCCTGGTGCGCCATGTCGTCCAGCTCGGGTCCGGACAGGCGCAGTCGCGGGGCACGCCTGCGCACCTCGTTGCCCGCCACGCGCAGCAGGATCGCGTGCAGCCGTTCCACGGCCGCCTCCCGCTCCGCTCCGGCGCCGCCGAGCGTACGCAGCCACTCGGCCGACTCGGCGTCGGCAGAGGCGAGGGTGGCCTGGTGTTGCCCGAGGCCGTGATCGGCCGCCATACGTCCGATGCTATTCGCCCGAACTCGTGAGGTAAGACCTCGCCCCGTGGTGACGCGAAGACAGTGACAACCCGAATTCGATACGACAGGGGGATCGAACATGACGCTGCTCAACCCTGGTGACCGTTTTCCCGATCTGGACGTGACCCTTATCGACGGAGAGACCCTGCGCCTGCCCGACGCGCTGGCCGGAAGCTTCGGCGTCGTGCTCTTCTACCGGGGTTCGTGGTGCCCCTACTGCAAGGCGCAGCTGCGCGCCTTCCAGCGGTCGCTGGACGCCCTGGGCGGCGTCGAGGCCAAGGTGGTGGCCCTGTCGGTGGACGACGAGGCCACGACGAAGGACCTGGTCACCACGCTCCGGCTGGACTTCCCGGTCGGCCACAGCGCCGACCCGGACCTGCTGGCTCGCACGACCGGCGCCTTCGTCAACGACGACCCCCGGTACGTCCAGTCGACCGGCTTCGTGCTCGACCCCGCCGGGCGGGTCGTCGTCAGCGTCTACTCCAGCGGCGCGATCGGCCGCCTCGTGCCCGACGACGTCGTCGGCCTGATCCGCTACATCAAGGAGCACTCGCCCGCCGCCTGACCTGCCACCCATGGCGGCAGGAGAGACAGAGACCCGGGCAGGCCGGACCGCCACCGGCCTGCCCGGCCGGGCCTCTCAACCGATCGTGACGTCCGAGATGTCGATCGTGATGGGAGCCCAGGAGAGGTCCGCCGTGCGGTCCTCGTTGCGCCGGTGGATGTGCCGCTTGACCGGAACGGGAATGCCGTCCACCACCTCGTGCGCCCGGATGTAGTGCGCCGTCTCCGACCCGCCGGTCACGTCGGGCTGGTAGTCCATCCGCCGCAGCAGCCCGGAGTCGTCGTAGTAGTAGAGCTGCGTCGCGTTGTGCGTGTGGATCGACGGCGGATAGGTGACGCTCAGCACCCGCCACTTCTCGCCGTTCTCGGTCCACGGCTCCACCTCGTGCGCCTCGACCCCCGGCCAGGTGAAGACGTACGGCTCGACGAGGTAGTGCCAGAGGGCGTAGCTGCGGAAATACGCGACCTGACCCACGTTCCACTGCGTGTCCCGCGTGTGGCCGTCGAAGGTGGACCTCGGCTCGGGCAGATCGGCCAGCACCTCGCCGTCCGGGCCGGTGACGGTCACCCGGTCCGCCTCGCGGTCGTACACGACCGTACGGCCGGTCTCGGGGCGGCGATGGACGATGCGCTCCTTCTGGAGGCTCACCTCCACCAGGTCGTCGCCGGCGAAGCCGGGCTGACCCTTGAACTCCCAGAAGGGACCACCGGCGGTGATGCGCGCGGTGAGAATCGACAGGTTCTTCCAGCGTTCGAGTCCGCCGTGCGCCTCCATGACGCGGGCGAGCAGTGCGTCCATCTCTAACTCCTAACTTCACACTGATTGCTCCTAAAGTAGGACCAGTTGCTCCTAGAGTAAAGTTGACCTGTGTCACAGCGAAGCTATGGGGACGGATGCGGCGCCGCCCTGGCGCTCGACGTCGTCGGCGAGCGTTGGGCCCTGCACATCGTGCGGGAGCTGGTCTTCGGCCCGAAAAGGTTTCGCGACCTGCGCAACGCCCTCCCCAACGCCAGCCAGAACGTGCTCAGCCAGCGCCTGCGCGAGCTGGAGAACGAAGGGGTGGTCCGCCGGGTGGAGCTCGGGCCGCCGGTCAGCGCCCGGGCCTACGAGCTGACCGACAGCGGCCGGGAGCTCGAACCGGTGCTGATCGAGCTGGCCCGCTGGGGCGCGCGCCGGGCGACACTGGGCGGCGCCGAGATGAGCACCGACGCGTTCATGCTGCTGCTCAAGGTTTTCTACCGGCCGCCCGCCCCGGACACACCGTCCCTGACGGTCCGGCTGGTCGTGGGCGTCGACGCGTTCGACATCACGGCCACGCCGTCCGGGGTGAGCGTGGCCCGCGGCGGACACTCGCAGGCGCACGCGACGGTGCGCGCCGACGTCCGTACGCTGCGGGCCCTGATCTTCACCGGCCTCACGGTGGCGGAGGCGGCCGACGCCGGCGACGCGCTGGTGACCGGTGACACCGACGCGGCCCAGCGGTTCTTCCGGCTCTTCGACAAGGGGCGCTAACGGAGCTGCCGGACCGGGGCGGCGGTTTCCACGGCAGTGCCGTCGGCGGTGGCGGTCACCCGGTGGACAGCGGCGCCGGGCACCCGCGAGACGGCCTCGGTGAGCACTCCGTCGGTGAAGAGGGCGGCCACTCCGTCATCGAGAGCCCAGCCGCCCGGCAGGCTGCCGTCGGCCACCGCGTTCAGGAAGGCAGGCCGCCGGTCGGCCTCCCCGTCGTAGTGGGGGCAGAAGCTTCCGCCGATGAGTCCCAGACCGTCCAGCAGAGGGCTCACCGGGCCGAACGAGTCGGTGAGGCAGGCGTCGAACCAGCAGGCCGCACCCGCGCTGATTCCGCAGAGCAGCACCCCGGCCTCGTACGCCTCGCGCAGCACCTCGTCCAACCCGTGCAGGCGCCAGACGGCGATCAGGTTGGCGGTGTTGCCGCCCCCGACGTACACCACGTCCTGCGACAGGATCAGGGCGCGCAGGTCGCGGTGCTCGCGGCGGAACAGCGAGAGGTGAGTGGGCAGGCAGTCACGGGAGGAGAAAGCGGCGTAGAAGCGGTCGACGTAACCCGCCGAGTCGCCACTGGCCGTCGGAACAAAACAGACCTTCGGGCGCTGCTTGCCCGTGGTCGCGAGGACGAAGTCGTCCAGCAGGGTGTCGGGGTCGTCGGAGAAGCCGCCGCCGAGCAGGACGATTCTTCGGGGGTGAGGCATGAGGCAGTGCTCCTTGTCCTCATCGAGAGCTGACCGGCGGCAACGCCCGCACCTGCGAGTCGAGAGGCCTGGCAGGGGGTGGTATTTCGATTGACACCGGCGCGGGCCCGTGTGGAGGGTGGCGTGGTGTCCGATGATCTCCCGCTGGACGTACGCGCGGCATTCGGGGTTCCGTCCGGTCCCGCGCGGCTGTTGCCCGGAGGTGGCGGCACCTGCTGGCAGGCGGGTGAGCTGGTGTTCAAGCCCGCCCCGCGTCCGGCGGTGGCGTCATGGCTGGCCGAGGTGTTCGCCGATCTGCGCGGTCCGGGTTTCCGGGTGCCCCGGCCCGTACGCGCGGCCGACGGCTCATGGGTCGCCGGCGGATGGGCGGCGTGGACCGTTGTCGAGGGCGAACCCGATCCCGTGACGCGCTGGCCGGAGCTCGTCGCGGCCGGCCGGGCCTTCCACGCGGCCCTCGCCGGCGTCCCCGCCCCGAGCTGGCTGGGGCGCGGCAGAAACCGCTGGGCGGTGGCCGAGCGGGTGGCATGGGACCAGGCCGAGGTCGAGCCGGCGCCGGAACTGTCGGATCTGGTGGAGGCCCTGCGCGCCGCCACCCGGCCGGTACGGCTGCCCAGCCAGCTCGTGCACTGTGACATCGCGGGCAACGTGCTGTTCGCGGATGGGCAGCCGCCCGCGGTCATCGACTTCTCACCCAGCTGGCGGCCAACGGGCTACGCCTTGGCGGTCGCCGCCGTGGACCTGCTGGCCTGGTCGGCCGCACCGCCCGGCATCCTCGACGAACTGGACGGCGAGGACGACATCGACCAACTGCTGCTGCGCGCCCTGATATGGCGCCTGGTCACCGAGTCGCTCGGCCGGCCGGACCCGGACAGCAGGCAGGCGGTCCGCCGCGCCAACGAACCGGTGGTCGAACTGCTGCTGTCACGCGTGTCCGGCCGGCCCATGACCACCGGACCGGCAACCGACGCCGACATCGCCGCCTCGGTCGGCCGCGCGCTGGGCTGCGAGATCACTGGTCTGCGACCGGTCACGGGCGGGCATTCCGTGGCGCGAATCGCCGACCGTGCCGATGGCGGTTCCGTATTCGTCAAAGCCGCCGCACCCGCCGAACTTGTCGTGGAGTCGGCGGTGTACGAGGCCCTCGGTGACCACCCGTTCCTGCCGCGGCTGCTGGCGAGCACCCGCGAGCCGATGCCGATGCTCGTGCTGGAAATGCTGGAGCAGGACCACTGGGTCCGCGAGTGGACCGCACCCCTGGTCGCGGCCACCAGGAAGCTGCTCCACGAGGTGCACACGCTGCCCGCGCCGTCCGGCGTACCGGTGTTGCGGGAGATGGCCAATCCCTGGGAGGCCATCGCCGCCGACCCGGCCCGCCTGCTGCGCATGGGCGTATGTTCACGCCGGTGGCTGGCCGAACACCTGGACACGCTCCATGCCGCCGCCGCCGAGGCACCCGTCGAGGGGGACAGCCTGATCCACCGTGACGTACGCGCGGCCAACCTCTGGTGGCATGACGGCCGCTTGGTGCTGGCCGACTGGGCGTCGGCGGCGATCGGCGATCCCTGGCTCGACCACCATCTGTGGCTCGTCGCCCTGCACGCCGAAGGCGGCCCCGCACCGGACACCGACCAGGGCCCGCACGCCACGGCCCACGCCGCGCTGATCGCCGGGCAGCAACCCCTGCTCGCCCCGGCGCGCGACGCCAACCCGGCCCTGTTCGACCAACGCCGGCGCCACCTCACCGTCGCCCTCTCCTGGGCCGCCCGCCTCCTGCACATCCCACCCCCACAACCACCGGCCTGACACGCAATGCCGAACCGGGCCGGGTTGGCCGGCTGAGGTCAGGGCGGCCGGGCCGATCTGTCCCACCTACACATCGGAAGGACATCCGCAATGCTCGACTTCGAGGCGACCTCCGGCGGCGTGCCGCTTGACGCGCTCGCCGTCCCCCGCAGGTCGGGCACCGAGCCCTTCACACAGGCCGGGGCTGCGGCAGGTGCCGTCCTGACCGACTTCTGGGCGTGGGCATGCTCCGACCTGATGAGCAATCGACTGCGCGGGGTCCTCGCCGAGTACATCGTTGCGTTGGCCATGGGTGCCGGCGATGGTGTTCGCACGGAGTGGGATGCGGTCGACCTGCGGCTGCCCGGCGGGCTGGACATCGAGGTCAAATCGGCGGCTTACGTACAGTCGTGGAGTCAGCAGCGGCTGTCGCGCATCGAGTTCAATGTCGCCCCCGCCAAGGGATGGGATGCCCGGACGAACACTGTGGCGACGGTGCCACACCGTCCAAGCCGGGTCTACGTCTTCTGCCTCCTGCACCACACCGATAAGGCGACGGTCAACCCGCTCGACCTGGACCAGTGGGAGTTCTACGTCACCCCGACCACGATGCTGGACGCCGCGTTGGGCACCCAGGCACGGGTGTCACTGGCGCGGCTGCAGACCATCACCTGAACCGCGCCGAGTTTCGTGGAGGCCGGGTTAGCTGGCTGGGGTGAGGATAGCCGTGGCGGTTTGTGTTCGGTAGTGGGTCTCGAATTCGGCTGGTGGGAGGTCGTTGCAGGCGCTGTGGAGGCGCCGGTTGTTGTACCAGTCGACCCATTCCATGGTGGCGATCTCGACGTCGTCCAGGCCGTTCCACGGGCCGCGC
>NZ_VJVX01000065.1:0-44425 GCF_008033685.1 Microbispora sp. CSR-4 | reverse complement strand
GGACCAGCCCACTCGGACACCCCTACCGCAGCCCACTCCCGAAGATCATCCAGCCCGTCCCCGACCCCCAGCCCCGCACCTGGCCCGACGCCCCACCCGAACGCCTCCCCGGAGCACCAGACACGACCATGGCCGCACCATGCCCTCCCCCATCCCCAACGGCAGAAGGCCCGACACGACCAGCGACCAGGCAGACAACAAAGCAGACAGCCGACGCGGGCAGCCGCGGCAGGGAAGCACAGGACAACGGCACATCACAGGACGAATCGGGAGCAAGTCTCATCCTGCGCGACCTCGAGACACCGCCCTTTTGACGACTTGAGGGCGCTTCGGCCCTGGCACCGTTCAAGGGAGAAACCGTTCCCCGCATCCCGTTCAGGCACCCCACCCGCCGCCGCGCCGCTGAGCCCACGTCCGGCGCCGCACGCGGCACGGGCCCAAGCGGCACTGGCCCAAATGTCACTGGCCCGCGCGGTGCTGGCCTGGCCGCGCGGTGGCGAGCTACGGGAGGGTGGGCTGCGCTGTGGTGGGCTGCGCCGTGCTAGACGCCCGGTGGACTACGCCGTGCTGGACTACGCCGTGCTGGACCGCGCCGTGGTGGACGCCCGGTCGTGGACTGCGCTACGCCGAACTGCGCTATGCCGAACTGCGCGCTGCGCTGAACTGCGCGCTGCGCTGAACTGCGCCCTGCGCTGAACTGCGCGCTGCGGTGAACTGCGCGGCGCTGGCCCGCATGGCGCCGGCCTTGATGCGGGCCTGGCCCGAACGACTGTACGTAAGCGATCACAGCCCTTGTGAAACGGAAAGTGCTCTACAAGGTGCCGGCCATCGGCACATTCGTCAGCGAGCCGAAGGGATCAGTCGAGCCAGATCACGATGCCGGTCATGCCGTTGAGCACGGCCGCGGCACCCGCCCGGATCGCGCGCGCGGCGCGCTCGGGGGTGAAGCTCGCGGCGTCGTACGTGGAGGACATGCCGAGCCCCTCGCCCCGGAAAGACGCACCGGCCCAGTCGGCGGCGGTGACGTTCTCCGTGGGCTCGGCCAGTTCCGCGCCGACCACAAGGAACTGCTGGCCGAGGTGGTTGGCGGTGACCAGGGCCAGGGGGTCGATGAGGGCGTCGCCCGCGCTCACGATGAGGTCGGGCTTCATGCCGATCGCCTCGGTGATGGTCGCGATGTACCGGTCCGGCCGGGTGTCCGTGAGGGTTCTGAGGCTGACGCCTTCCTCGTCGGCCCACGCCTTCACCGCGTTCGCCAGCGTCGTGGTCTGGCGGTCCTCCCCCGCGGTGAGCAGCACCACGCGGTAGCCCTCCGGCGGATGCACCCCGTTCCAGGAGCCGGGCCGGGGCGTGATCGTGGCCTCCGGGGCGGGGGACGCGGACGGGAAGAAGCCCGGGCCGGGGGTGCCGACAGGTGTGGGCTTCGCGTGCGGCCGGGACCAGTCGTCGCCGGAGCCGCATCCGCCGGCCAGCAGGGCGGTCGCGACTGCCGCGGCCAGTGTGCAGGCAGGCAGAAGCCGAGAGCGCATGGGGATCGTCCTTCGGAGCGCCGGGAAGTGCGCCTACTTCCTACCGCATGATTCGCGGCCTTCCGGTGCCCGGGACGTCTCCGCCAGGCGTGGTTCCTCGACGGTTCTTTCACGAGATACCGCTCGTTCATTTCCATCGAGCAGATTTCGTACACCAAAGCCGAAAAGGAGCTATATGTCCCCCGCCGCTCGGCGTCGTGTCTGTGCTGTCCTCGCCGCCGCAGCCGTGGGCGTCCTGTTCAGCGCCCTCTCCACGCTGCTGGGCAGCGTGCCCGCCCTCGCTCACGGGTTCACCTCGACGGTGTACGTCAACCTCGTCTCGCCCCAGGCCGGGCACGTGCGCACCGAACTCGACCTGGAGTATGACCTGCTCGTCGTCTCCGCCGCCGACTACGAGAAGGACGACCCGCTCTTCAAGGAGGGCACCGCGGCGTTCGACGCCGACGACGCGGCACAGCAGGCCGCCGCGCTCGAGGCCCACTCGCGCTCGGTCGTCGCGTACGTCACCCAGCGCTTCGGCGTCACCGCCGGGGGCACGGCGTGCACTCCCGTCAAGGACGGCGGCTTCATGATCGGGCGGCGCGAGGGCGTCCCGTACGCCCGGCTGGTCCTCGACTACCGGTGCCCGGAGTCCGCCGACGCGCACGAGGTGCGCAGCGCGCTGTTCGCCGGCTCCGAGGGGTACGTGCGCGACAGCAAGACGATCGTCACCTACGACCTCGACCTGACGTCCGGAAGCACGGCCCTCGACGCCCAGCACCGGTCGTTCTCCACGCAGCAGTCCTGGTTCGAGCGGTTCTGGCAGTTCTTCCGGCTCGGCGCCGAGCACCTGCTCGGCGGGCTCGACCACATCCTGTTCCTGCTGGCGCTCATCGCGGGGTCACGCCGCCTGCGCGAGATCGTGCTCGCGGCGACCACCTTCACGCTGGCCCACTCGGTGACCTTCGTCTTCGCCGCCCTCGGCCTGGTGGAGGTGCCCGCGTCGTTCGTCGAGCCCGTCATCGCCCTCTCGATCGCGGTCGTCGCGGGCTGGCACCTGTGGCGCCTCTGGCGGCGCCGGTCGCACGCCACCGACCTGGAGACGGCAGGTCACGGCCACTTCAACCTCGACCGCGCGGGCTGGACCCGGCTCGCGGTGGTCTTCTGCTTCGGCCTCGTGCACGGCCTGGGGTTCGCCTCGGCGCTGGGCATCCAGCAGGCCTGGTCGTGGACGCTCCTGTGGTCGCTGCTCGTCTTCAACGTGGGCATCGAGGTCGTCCAGCTGACGATCATTGTGGCGGTCTTCCCGCTGCTCGCCGTACTGCGTCGCCGCCGGCCGATCGCCGGACTGTGGACGACCGGGGCGATCGCGGCGGGCGTGTCCGCGATGGGCCTGGTCTGGTTCGTGCAACGCGTTCTCGGAACCTGAGATCGCATCACATCTTCGATCAGGCGCAACGGTTCGCCCGCCCCGCGTTCACCAGCGCGACACCCAATCTCGCAATCGTGCAAATCGCTCGAATTCCCCCACACGGATGGAAAAGCATGAAGCTCGACAAGGGGACCAACAACCCCGGGCTCGTCCTCCGCCGGGCGGCCGTCACCGCCGCCGCGGCGGCCCTGAGCGCCACCGCCGTGCTCGGCGGCGGCCTCGTGACCGCGGCCCACGCCGACCCCACCACGACGGTCAGCGGCATCGTCCTCGGCGTGGGCGCCGACCAGGCGCAGCGGGTCGTGTCGTGGTACGCCTCGGAGGGCACCGCCCAGGTGGTCCAGGTCGCGCCGACCAAGAACCTCGTGCGCGGCGAGTTCCCCAAGAACTCCGTCACCTTCCCGGCCACCGTGACGGCGAACACCGTCAACGGCGGCTACAACGGGCACGCCACGATCGACGGCCTGAAGCAGAACACGGAGTACTCCTACCGCGTCGGCACCCCGGGCGCCTGGTCCCCGACGTACTCCTTCACGACCCAGAACTTCAACGGCAACGACTTCGACTTCCTGTTCTTCGGCGACCCGCAGATCGGCTCGTCGGGCAACACGGCGAAGGACGGCGCCGGCTGGGCCGACACCCTGAACGTCGCCCTCTCCGCCAACCCGAAGGCCGAGCTGCTGGTCTCGGGCGGCGACCAGATCGAGAGCGCCAACAACGAGACGCAGTGGAACGCGTTCCTCGCCCCCGACAAGCTTCGCCAGTATCCGTGGGTCGCCACCATCGGCAACCACGACGTCGGCGGCAAGGCGTACGAGCAGCACTTCTGGACGCCGAACACCGACCGTTCCACGCCGTACTACAACGGCGACGCGGCCACCCGCTCGGGCGGCGACTACTGGTTCACGTACAAGAACATCCTGTTCATCGACCTGAACAGCAACGCGTACGCCAACGGGTCCGACGCCGCGCACATCAACTACGTCACCGACGTGGTCAACAAGCACGGCCGCGACGCCAAGCACATCGTGCTGATCTACCACCACTCGATCTACTCGCCGGCCGACCACGCCAACGACGGTGACAACCAGCAGCGCCGTAAGGACTTCCCGACGGCCTTCTCGAACCTCGGCGTCGACCTGGTCCTGCAGGGTCACGACCACAGCTACTCCCGCAGCTACGTGATCAAGAACGGCCAGAAGGCGAACCCGGACGAGCGCCCCGGCGACACCGAGGTGTTCAAGGGCCCGGGCGGCGTCATCTACGTGACGGCGAACTCGGCGTCGGGGTCGAAGTACTACGACCTCACCGCTCCGAACACGACCAAGGACCCGAACTACGGTCCCGACCCGCTGAACCCCAAGAACCACTGGGCCAACTCGGTCGAGAACCAGGAGCACGTCCGCACGTACGTGCGGGTCCAGGTGCGCGGCGACAAGCTCGTCGTCGAGAACCTCCGCAGCGGCACCTGCGCCGCCCCCAACGCCGCGGTGGAGCTCGGCAACGTGGAGTGGTGCGGCCCGGACAACGGCGCGAGCGCCGCTCCCGGGGTCGGCTCCCTCGTCGACAAGGTCGTGATCCACACGAACGGCAAGCCCGAGCCCGGCAAGCCCGGACCCGGCAAGCCCGAGCCCGGCAAGCCCGAGCCCGGCAAGCCCGGACCCGGCAAGCCCGAGCCCGGCAAGCCCGAGCCCGGCAAGCCCGAGCCCGGCAAGCCCGGACCCGGCAAGCCCGGACCCGGCAAGCCCGAGCCCGGCAAGCCCGAGCCCGGAAAGCCCGGCCCCGGGGCCGACTGGCTCCAGTAGTAGACGACGACCGGGGGCGACGCGGGGGCCCGACGCGATGAGCGGACGGCCCCGCTCCCGGGTGGGTGGGCACCGAGCAGGTGCCCACCCCACGACCCATCGCCCTCTCCGCCGCTTCCCCAACCCATCCGAGGATCGATCTGATGCAGCCGTCACGACCCCGTACGACAACCGCAGCACGCTCCATCGCCCGGGCCGTCGTCGTGGCGCTGCTCGCCGCGTCCGGCCTGTTCGCAGCGGGGACGGGCCCCGCCGCGGCGGCGGACGGCGAGGTCTCCTGGACCGTCGCGACGGCGTCCAACGACTTCGGATCCGACCGGCCCGACTACAGCTACACGCTCGACCCGGGCGGGCGGCTCGACGACGGGATCGTCGTCGCCAACAACGGCACGACGCCGCTCCACCTCGACGTGTACGCCGCGGACGCGTTCACCACCGGGCAGGGCCGGCTCGACCTGCGCGGCAAGGACGCGAAGCAGACCGGCGTGGGCGCGTGGATCCGCACGGACCGCCCCGACGTCACCATTCCTCCCGGTAAGACCGCCGAGGTGCCGTTCACGGTCGCGCTCCCCGGCGACGCCGCGCCCGGCGAATACATGGGCGGCATCGTCACCTCACCGGCCGACGCCGGAGCGGCGGCCGGGCAGCGTCTCGGCATCCGGATCCGCCTGCGCGTGGGCGGAGAGCTGCACCCGAGCCTGTCGGTGGAGAACCTGCAGGTGCGCTATTCCGGCACGTCCAATCCGCTCGACACGGGCGACGCCACCGTCACCTACACGATCCGCAACACCGGCAACAGCATCCTCGCCGCTCGTCAGACGGTGTCCGTGGCCGGACCGTTCGGGCACTGGGAGGCCCGCGCGGGACACATCGACGACTCGCCCCAGTTGCTCCCGGGCGACACCTGGAAGGTCTCCGTGCCGGTGAAGGGGGTGACTCCCGCGCTGCGGCTGACCGGAACGGTCACCCTCGTCCCCCTGCTCACCGACGCGGCGGGATCGATCGCCCCGCTCGCCGCCGTGGACGGCACCGCGGGCGTGTGGACGCTGCCGTGGGCGCCGCTGCTCGCTCTCCTGGTCGTCTGCGGGCTCGTCGTCGCGGCCCTGGCCGTACGGCGCCGCCGGAGGACCGCACTCCCCCACGGGCCGGCGCACTCCGCCACACCGCTCACGCAGGAATAGACCGCTCACACAGCAATAGACCGCTCACGCAGGAACAGCCGGCGAGGCGTCTCAGAGCGGTTCCGCGGCGGCCTCGCGCAGAGGTGTGGCCGTCCTCTCCGGTGACAGGCCGGTGTGTTCGGCGGCGAAGGCCAGGATGTCCGCGCTCAGGGCGCGTTCCTTGCTCGCGGGCGCGGCGGCGTGGGCGGTGTCGGGTTCCCGGCGCATGAGGATCGGCCGGTCGCCGCCGGTGGCGTGCTGGAGGGCCGCGCACATCTTGGTGACATGGGCCTCCCCCGTCTGCAGATCGGTCACCGCGCCGGTGAAGAGGAAGGCCGGATAGCGGACTCCGGGCCTGACGTGGTGGTACGGCGAGTACGCCAGAAGCCATTCGAGCTGCTCGGGCCGCGCGGCGCTGCCGAACTCGTCGGTCCACGTGCAGCCCAGGCCCCATCGTTCGTAGCGCACCATGTCGCAGAGCGGGCCTTCCGCGACGACCGCGGCGTACAGGTCCGGTCGCCGTACGGCGGCGGCGGTGACCAGGAGACCACCGGCCGACTGCCCGTATATCGCCAGTTGGCCGGGGGTGGTCATGCCGGTCTCGACAAGCCAGGCCGCGGCGTCGTTGAAGTCGCTTATCGCGCGGTGCTTGTGCGGCCCGCGCCCGGCGTCGTGCCAGCGCCGGCCCTCCTCGCCGCCTCCGCGTACGCACGCGACCGCGTACGTGCCGCCCGCGCCGACCCACGCGGCCGCCAGGGGGAAGAACCACGGGCGCATCGGCATGCCGAAGCTGCCGTAGCCGTACAGGAGGGTGGGCCGCGGCCCCTGGTGCTCCTCCTCCGGTGTGAACAGGAACAGCGTGATCTCGGTGCCGTCCGCGGCGCGGCAGCGCACGTCGCGGCTGCGGATCCCGGGCGTACGCCCCGCCGTGGCGGCGCCCGTCTCCGGCTCCGTCACCCCGCGTACGGCGTCGTGGCGATAGACGACGGGCGGCGTGGTCGCGTCGCAGTAGGTGAACCACGCCCGATGGCCGTGGGGGACGCTCGTGCGCAGGGACGACACCACGCCCGCGCCCGGCACGGGCAGCCGGGCGAGCTGCCTGCCGTCGGCCAGGTCGTGCAGCGTCAGGGCCGAGATGCCGTGGCGGGCGCGCGCCACCAGCAGGAGGGGCCGCGCGAGCGCCGGGCCGTCCAGCACGACGCACTCGTCGAGGGGAGCCTCGGGGTCCTCGGCTATCAGCGTGCGCCAGGCGTCCGGGCCGTGGTCGTGCCGGTCCGCCACGCAGACGCGGCCGCACGGAGCCGCGTAGTCGGTGACGAGCAGCAGGGCGCCGCCCGGGAGGAAGCGGGGAAGGACGCGGGCACCGATGGCCTGGCCGTCCACGACCCTGACGAAACGCGGGGCCGCCGGGTCGGCGAGCTCCGCCACGTACACGTCGTTGTGCGCGGCGGGCCCGGCCGTCGCGGTGACGGCCAGATGACGTCCGTCCGTGCTGACCGTGAGCCCGTAATAGTGGTCGGGGGCGTCCTCGCCGCCGAACACCACCGTGTCGTCCTGCCAGGGCGTACCGATCCGGTGCAACCGCACCCGCCGGTGCAGCCGCAGGTCGCCGGGGGCGAGCTCCTCGTCGGGCACCCGGCTGACGTAGTAGAAGGCGTCCCCTCCCGGCAGCCAGGCGAGCGAGGTGTTGCGGGCGCGCGGCAACGGCCCGTCCACCACGTCGCCGGACCGTACGTCCAGCACGATGATGTCGCTGCCGGGTTGCTCGGCGACCTCCATCTGGACGGCGACGCGTTCGCCCTCGCGGGACGGCCACCAGGCGTACAGCCCGGTGTGGCCGGACGGATCGACGTCCGCCGGATCGACCAGCACCCGCCTGCCGCCCTTGCCGTCGACGACGAGCAGGCGCCGCTGCTCGTCCCCGCGGAGTTGCTCGGCGAGGAACATGAGCGAGCCCCGCACGATCGGAGGCTCCGACACCCCGAAGGAGGACACCTGGTCCATCAGAGACGCCCATGATCGCCTGTCACGCCATTGCTCGCGGCACGCCAGGAACAGGCGATCCTGGGCCGCCGCCCAGTCGCGTACGCGGGCGTCGTCGCCGTTTTCCAGCCACCGATAAGGGTCGGACACCGGGATTCCGAACAGATTCTCCACGAGGTCGCTGCGCCGAGCGGCAGGGTAGAACAATCGCGCCATGAAATCCCCCCGCCTTCAATGGATGCCGCCTTCAACGTGGGTTCCGCCTTCAATAGGTGCCGTGACAGGTCGAGGCACTGCGGCCCGTTCACGCCGCAGCACCTCGATTCACTCGGTTACGACTCGCCGCGGAGAATGTCCGCCTGCCAGCCGCGTACGCCGCCGATCCGGGCAGCGGGAGCGCCATCGCGATACGGCAGGTATCCAGTCATGTCGACCTCCTGGATCCGTCGACTCGCCCGATATAGGCGATTACGAGGGCAACCGTCCCCGTGCCCGGGATCGATAAACGCGAGCGCCGAATCCCGGCCTCCCACCACTGGGAATCGAAGAGCCGTCAATCATTTCGCCGTTAAATTCCCCGAAAGAAACGAAAGCCGCACGGGAATGCCCGTGGAGATCGGAGCCGTCCAAGATAGATCCCGGGCACGGCGACACCCGGGTGTGGCTTGGCCGGCACGGCCCGTCGCGAACCGTGGTCCCCGGTCAGAGCGCCCGGACGGCGGGTGAAAGGCTGGAAAGGTCCATCCGCCGGCGGAACGGGGCCAGCACCATGAGGGATATCCGCACGGAGAGCCGTCGCGGCGGGACCGAAGACCTCGACGAGGCGGCGGCCACCTTCGAGGGCCTGCGGCCACGCCTGTTCGGCATCGCCTACCGCATCCTGAGCAGCGCCACCGAGGCCGAAGATCTGTTACAGGACGTCTGGCTGCGCTGGCAGGCGTACGACCGCGACACCGTGGCCGATCCGGGGGCGTTCCTGGCGACCGTGACCACGCGCCTGGCCATCAACGCCCTCCAGTCGGCTCGCGTTCGCCGCGAGACGTACGTCGGCCCGTGGCTCCCCGAACCCGTCGACACCGGCAACGATCCCCACCTCGGCGCCGAGCGGGGCGAAGCCCTGAGCTTCGCGGTCCTGCTCCTGCTGGAGAAGCTCTCGCCCACAGAACGCGCGGCGTACGTGTTGCGAGAGGCGTTCGACTATCCCTACCGGCGGATCGCCGAGATCATCGAGGCGAGCGAGGCCGCGGTGCGGCAGCTCGTCAGCAGGGCGCGCAAACGCATCGTCTCCGAGCGCCGGAACCCGGTGACCCGGGACGAACAGCGCAGACTGCTCACCGCCTTCGTCGCCGCCGCCCGCGTCGGCGACCTCGCCAAGCTGGAAGAGCTCCTCGCCGCGGACGTGATCAGCTACTCCGACGGCGGCGGCGCCGTACGGGCCGCGCGCTTCCCGGTGGTCGGCGCGTTCCGGGTCGCGAAGTTCATCAGGGCGTTCGCGAGCCGGTTCTGGGCCGGGGTCGAAGTGGAATGGGCCGACGTCAACGGGCAGCCGGCGGCTCTGCTGCGCCACGACGGCGAGCTGTTCACGGTCCTCACCGTGAACGCCTCCGAGGAGGGCATCGACCAGGTGCTGTGGCTGATGAACCCCGCCAAGATCGCCCCGTTGTCCGCCGCGAGCTGACCGCCCGTCTCGTCGCGGGCGCGTACGCCGGCCCGCGCTCAGGTGGGGAACTCGACGTGGGCCAGTTGCTCGGAGACGGTCCACAGCCGGGCCGCGTCGCGCTCGACCTGGACCGATTTGTAGGGGGGCAGCTCCGTCGGCCCGCCGGTGAACTGGCCGAAGCCGTCGGGGCCGTAGAACCGGCCGCCCCGCGCCTGCGGGCTCGTGGCCGCGTACAGGGCCGGTCGCAGCCCGGCGTCGACCGTCTGCACGAACAGGCCCAGCCGGAGGAGCAGCTTCATGAGCCTCTCGTAGGGCGCGGGGCGGGTGCGGCCCAGGTTGGGGCCGGACGCGTAGAGATTGGTCAGGGTCGTGCCGGGGTGCGCGACGTTGCTGACGATGCCCCATCCGCCGGCCTTGCTCCGCCGGTCGAGTTCGAGCCCGAAGAGGAGATTGGCCAGCTTCGACTGCCCGTACGAGCGGACCGGCGAGTATTTCCGTTCGCTCTGCAGGTCGGCCCAGTCGACGGCGGCGGAGCGGGCGGCGCTGCTGGACATCGTGGTGACCCGGGCCCCGCGCAGGCGCAGCAGCGGCAGGAGCCGTGCCACCAGCGCCATGTGGCCGATGTGGTTGGTGCCGAACTGCAACTCCAGGCCGTCCACGGTCGTCTGCCGGGCGGCGGGGGCCATCACTCCGGCGTTGTTGATCAGAATGTCGATCGGGCGGGCCTCGCGCCGAAGGGTGGCGGCGAGTGCCGCAATCGATTCCAGCGAGGCCAGGTCGAGCTCACGCGTGGAGACGGTGGCCTCCGGCACCACCTCATTGATCTTCTTGACGGCGGCGGTGCCCTTGTCGGGATTTCGGACCGGCAGCACGACCTCGGCCCCGGCTTGGGCCAGTTTCATGGCCAAGCCGAGACCAAGCCCGTCGCTGCCGCCCGTCACCACGGCCACCTTGCCCGCCAAGTCGGGCACTCTCGCGGCATCCACTACGCACCTCCTGGTCAACAGAGAGTTCCGGTCCGCCGACAAGACAGGACAGAAACGTCATCTGTGACACGCCGCGAGCCGGCGGCAGAGGGTGGGGCCGGTGCCGGCTACTCCGCCGGCGCGCCGAAGACGTAGGTGCCGGGAGCGTCCGGGTTGCCCCCCGCCCAGTACGCCGTCCATGTTGCCGGGCGTCACCGTTGGTGACCATATGCACCAGGTGACCGATTCGCTACTGATCGTGTCCGGCCGACGAGGAACACAAGCGGAGTCCATGAACGGCCCAAACTAACGGCCGGGCAGGCGACCCGGGCGCGTCGCCGTACGGCGCCGAAAAGTTCACTGACTAGATTCACACCGCGGGCCCGCCGGGAGACCGCATGAGCGGCCCGGGGAGATTCCATGATCGCGCACGCGCGCATTCCCTTGCCCAGGAAGATCCGGTGGTCGTCACCGGCGCAGCAGGCCCAGTGCCGATGAGAGAGGCCATATGAAGCACATCCGGCTCACCAGGTCGCGCCCGCCCTATGCGCTCGCTCGCGCCCTACTGACGATCATGCTCGTCGGCGTCACGGCGTTTCCGACCGGCGCGAACGCGCTCGCGGACGGCGGCAGCAAATCGGACATCCGCGTCATGACGCAGAACATGTATGTGGGTGCCGACCTGCTGCCTCTTGCCCAAGCACAGACACTGGACCAGTTCAAAGCGGCGGTGACACTGGCGTACCGGCAGATCCTGGCGTCCCAACCGGCTGAGCGCGCCGCCGCGGTGGCCCGGGAGATCGCCCGGGACAAGCCCGACCTCGTCGCCCTGCAAGAGGCCGACATCATACGCACCGGGAGTCCGCCCGCGACGAATGTCAGCTCGGACCAGCTCAAGTCGCTCCTCGCCGCGCTCGACCGGCTCGGGCTGCACTACGAGGCCATGGCGATCATGCCCGAGCAGGACGCCGAGGCCCCGACCACCCTCGGTTTCGACGTACGCATCAGCGTGCGCGACCTGATCATCGCCAGGGTCGACCCGGGCAGGCCGGTCAAGGTGTCGAACATCCAGGTGCAGCCGTACGTGGTCGACCGGGTGTTCCCGACGCCCCTCGGCCCCTTCGCCAGCCGTAGCGGCTGGGCGTCGGTCGACGCCACCATCGGCGGCCGCACCTTCCGGTTCGTCACGACGCACCTCGAACCGACACCGCCGTTCATCACGCAGCGCACGCAGGCGCAGGAGCTGATCGCGGCCGCGACGAACACGAAGCTTCCGGTGGTGCTCGCCGGTGACTTCAACACCACGGCCAACGACCCGCAGAACCCGACGTTCCCGACGTACCAGTTCCTGCTCGATTCGGGGTTCACCGACGCCTGGCGCGTGAAGCACCCCACCGATTCCGGCCCCACCTGCTGTCAGGCGCCCGACCTGCGCAACCCGGCTTCCTCCCTGACCTTCCGCATCGACCTGGTCCTGTTCCGCGGGGACTTCCGCGTGAAGGACATCCACCGTGTCGGTGAGGAGCAGAGGGACCGTACGCCGTCGGGGCTGTGGCCGTCCGACCACGCGGGCGTCGTCGCGACGCTCCAGTTGCCGCACCCGCGTTCCCGCTAGAACGGCGACCCGGATCCCCGCGACGATCGTCGCGGGGATCCGGGGCTTTCAGCCTTCTGCCGGGAGGGCCGGGGACTGCTCGTGGGGCAGCAGGTAGCGCCACGAGAGCACGAAGATCTTCCCCGAGCCGGTCGTGAAGAGCGACCGGCCGTACTCCTGCCCGGCGGGAACCGCCTTGGTGATCGCGCTCGCCGCCGCGCCCTCGACGTCCTTCTGCCAGACCGGGTCGATCGTGCCCGAAGGCTCCGGAACGCCCTGGGGCCACGGCGACGGCTTGCCCTCCGCCGACTCGGCCCCTTCGGCGACCACCCGGACGCGGGTGCCGGCGTAGTCGGCGCCCTCCTCGGCGGCCCGGGTCGCCAGGTCCTCCATCGTCTTCTTCGCGTCCATCAGCTCTTTGGGGTAGAAGTCCGCGAGCTGCTGCAGAGCCGGAACCCGGACCTCCAGCATCTTCCCGTCCTTCCCCCGTACGCCGAGGACGGTGTCCGGCAGGTCCGTCACCGACGGCGCACCCGGCTTCGGCGTCGCGGTCGGCGGCTGCCCGGCCAGGTCATTCTCCAGCCGCGTGACCACCTCGCCCGCCTCGGCATCCGTGAGCGTCATCTGCTTGCTCGCGTCAACGATCACCAGCCCGTCGCCGTACAACACCACCCTCGGCGGACGCAGCACGTTCATGGTCGCGGTGACGAACCCGCCTTCCGCGCCCAACACGGCGACCGGCTGCGCCGGCCCGTCGTCGGCCACGGCGGCCGCCGACGTGTCCGGTTCCACTCCTCCACAGGCCGCGGTCAGCGCCATCACCGCCAGCAGCAGAATCATTCTCAGTCTCATGCTTCACACCACGTAAGGGCCCTCACCTTGGTTCATCCTCGCGGTGTCCCCGTTCCGGACCGCTCCCCGACATGCCCGCGTACGGGGTTTCTCGAGAGAATGGCGCGGGAACCACGTCGCGGCGTGTAGTGTCGGAGTACAGGTTGTGTCGAAGTCCCAGTATGCGTTGAAGCGCTTGCTGAGTTACTGACAGCGAGCGTTACCGTACGGAGCCGAGGCTTTCCCAAGGCGGTCGGTCGCAGCAGCCCGAGGACCACACCCGTGGCTCTCGAGATCGTCTAATCAAGGAGAAAGCAGCATGGCTCAGGGAACCGTGAAGTGGTTCAACGCCGAAAAGGGCTTCGGCTTCATCGCCCCCGACGACGGCTCCGCGGACGTCTTCGTCCACTACTCGGCCATCGACGCCGGCGGCTACCGCTCGCTGGACGAGAACCAGCGGGTCGAGTACACCGCTGGCCAGGGCGCCAAGGGCCCGCAGGCCGAGCAGGTCCGGCCCATCTGAGCGACGCTTCACACCGCCACCGCCGGGCACGCCGAGGCGTGGCCCGTGCTCTGACGGCATCCGGCCCCGGGCTCCTCACGGAGCCCGGGGCTTCGTCATGCGGACTCACGATCTTTTCGGCTCTGGACGTTCGGGCCAGCGCCGCTGTCATTTCGCCATGATCGCCCACGGGTCCGAGTCCCCCTGTACGAGGCCGACGGCGTCGAAGACGGCTGCGGTCACGGCTTCGGGCTGGGACGCCCCGACGGCGTGGGAGGCACCCTCGATCTCATGGGTTCCGCGCGAGCCGGCGCGTTCGGCCATGAACCTCAGCGCCCCGGCCGGGATGTTGAGATCGCGATCACCGTGGACGAACCAGGACGGCTTGGCACGCCAGCCCGGCTCGCTCACCGTCAGCCTGTCGGTCAGCGCCCGTTCGGTTACCGGCCGCTGGGTCGCCGCCATCAGGGCGGCCTCGTCGGCGTCGTTGCCGGACGCCACCTGGCTGATCACCATGCCGCCATAGGAATGGCCGACCAGGACGACCGGCCGTCCGATGCCGGCGATCACGTCGCGCACGTAGGCGGCGTCTCCCTCCACGCTGCGCAGCGGGTTGCCCGCCGCGACAGTGGTCAGCCCGCGGCCGTGCAGACGCTGGATAACGCGGTTCCAGCTCGCCGACTCGGCGAAGGCACCGTGGACGAGGACGACGACGGGCTGTTCTGTGGTGGTCATGGGTTCGCCTTTCCGTAGGTCAGGGCGGCCTCGAGGAGCATCATGAAGTCGTGCGGGGCCGCGTGCCGGTTCAGCGGGCGGACGTGGCGGCGGCGATGACGCTCACCACGGCCTGTGGCCGGGACAACATCGACAGGTGGGACAGCCGTCACATGCGACTGTGGTGGCGACGCCGTCCATGGCCAGCCGGGTTGCTTCCTTGGTAAGGAACATGAGCGTGGGACGGCCCTGCTCGGCCGCGCCGAGCGCGACCAGGAACGCCACAGTGACCCGCTCAGGGTCCTCCAGTCCGGTTGTCAGGCTGATGACAGCTTTTCCGGCCATGATCTTCTTCTTGTCCTTCGTCGAGAGCATGTATCGGTGCCAGTGAGTCAGGGAGCGGGTAGCGGTCCACCACACCGTCGACGAACCTGCCCGCTCGGCGCTGGGGACGGTTGGTGGAGGTCATCGGGACATCCAGAGCGGATTGAGCTACGAGCCACCTGCGTCGCCCCGCTGGCGTGAAAAGGCCTCATCGGTTGCCCCGACGGCCGCACGGACACCTGGGGGCAGCTCGCGGAAGACCGGATCGGGGACGGCGCCGACCGCGGACAGGAGGCCGCTGAAGAACCGGCGCAGACAGACGGCGAGGACGATCTGGAAGATGTCGGCATCGGCCAGGCCGTGCCCGCGCAGGACCGCGATGTCCCCCTCAGTCACGCCGGCGGGATCGGCGGCGACGCGGTCCGCGAAGTCCATGGCCGCTACATCCACCGGCGGCAGCCCCGCATCGTGATGGTCAGCCATGATCGCCCGCAGGGCCACGTCATCGTAGAACCGCTCAAGCAGCGCGGCCGCGTGCGCGAGACCGCAGTACGTGGAACCGAGGCGGCGGGCGGCCGTCAGGGTGACCAGTTCGTACCGACGCGGATCCATACCGGCCCTGACCGCCTCCCCGAGCCGCAGCCATGCGTGATAGACCTCAGGCCGCAGCGCCAGCACCCTCAGATAGTTGGGCACGTATCCCAGGGCGGGCCGCTCAGCTTCGTAAAGGGGTGATTCGCCAGGCGTGCTGAGATAACTCATGTCTCCCCCTTGGGACGGCATCTCAGCGCAGAACGGTAGGTCCTCGCGACGATCCGCGATTGGGGAGAATTCCCTATTTTGCGGGCTTCCGGACTAGGTTCAGCCGGTGCGCCGCAGCAACCGCCTGACCCCGGTTGGCCACACCGAGCTTGTCCAGCACCGCGGAAACGTGGTGGTCGACGGTCTTGACCGACAACGACAGGCGCCCGGCTATCTCGGCATTCGACAGCCCTTCGGCCAGCAGCGCGAGCACCTCCGCCTGGCGCAGCGTAAGGCCGCCGGGGTTGGCGGCCGTCGTCCGGCGAGGGCCACGCGGCACGTGAGTGAAACCGCGCCTTCTCAGCTCCGCCCGCAACCGCACCGCCACCCGCGTGGCCCCCAGCTCGTCCAGGACTCGCAAGGCTTCGGCCGCAGCGCCCTGATCACCGCCCGCCAGTGCCTCGACACGCATATACGCGGCCCCGCGCCGCGCCCACTCCGCAGCCGCGCCGGCCCAGTCTTCGTCGATCATCATCTGGTACGGCCGGGCCCCCGCACCGGGCAGCCCGGTATCTCCGGCCCGCCACAACCGATAGGCCAGCTCCCCGATGTACACCGAATGGTTCGCCCTGACGGCCAGGTCCAGGCCGTGTCGGGCCTCCTCGGCGGCACGCTTGGCATCGCCGTACAGCAGGAAGTACTCCGAGCGGGCCGCCGCCACCGGGCAGACCCGCTGCACCTCACCGGTGCGTTCGGCCTGGCGGGCGGCCTCGTCGAGCGTGACCCGCGCCTCGCGTTCGCCACGGGCCGCCTGAATCCGGCCCCGCGCCAGCAGCGCGGGAACCACGGCGACCCCGGCTCGGACCTGCCGATCCAGTGCCGCGTCCGCATCGGCCAGAGCGCCTGCCCAGTCACACCGCACCAGCCGCACCCCCGCTCGCACCCCGAGCAGGTACTGGACGTAGCCGTCGAGGTCCTGTTGGGTGGCGTACGCCAGCGCATGTTCGACCGCCGGTGCGGCGGCTTCGTACTCGGCCAGTTGCACCAGCGAGGTCGCCAGGTTGACGAGTGCCCGGGCGGCGTGATCGGCCAGCCCGAGGGCTGAGGCGCGCTCGTGCACCTCCCCCAGCGCCGCGACCGCGGTTTCGTCACCGCCCGTGAGCCGGGCGGTGCTCACGTTGATCTCAGCGTGGACGGAGGTCTCTACATCCCCCAGCCGAACGGCCAGGGTTCGCGCCCGCTCTCCCCACGAGACCGCCGCCTCCCGCTCGCCCGCAAGCATGTGCAACTGGGACCGGTTGCTGTAGGCCATGGCCAGTTGCCGGCCCGGCAACTCGGTCTCGAGAACTGTGATCGCCCGCGCGGCCGCCTCCCAGGCCTGCCCCGCGTTCCCCGCCCACCAGGCCAACCGAGAGATCCAGCGCAGGTTCTCACCGACCTGCTCGGGTTGCCGCAGATTATCCCGTGCGGCCAGCGCCGCCCACCTGGCCCGCAATCCCTCCTCGGCCAGCCCGGCCAGGTACGCCTGGAACGCGTAGGCCTCCAGCAGCTCGGCCTGCTGCTGGGCCGGTAGCCGATCTGCGTACAGGGCCGCTGACCGATAGTGCGCCGTCGCCTCTCGATGGGCGCCCTGCCGGGCAGCGCCGGCCCCCGCCACCTGCCCGTACCGCAGGACCGCGGCCTCGTCCCCCGCTTGGGTAGCGTGGTGAACCAAGCGGCCCGGGTCGACCTCGGGGACCCCGGCCAGCACGCCCAGCACCCGCCGGTGCAGCGCGGCGCGGCGCGCGGGCGGCAGCGCGTCCTCCACCGCACTCCGCAGCAACTCGTGACGGTACGACACACCGACACCGGACGGCACGAGCACCCCGGCGTCGACGCATATGTCGACCAGGTCCGGCACTCCCGCCACGACAGCGGCGTCGGCGCGAGTCGGGATCACCGACACCAGATGGGCCAGCTCCCGGGCGGGCCGCGGCAACAGCCGCAGCCGGTCCAGGACAAAGTCCTGCACGGTGGCCGGCACCGCCCGCCCCTCCGCCTTCAACAGTTCGGTCACCAGCAACGGGTTGCCGCCGGACAACCGATAGACCAGCTCCGGATCCCGCCCGGTCCGGTATGCCTGATTCGCCACGCACTCCCGTGACAGCGGCGACAGTGACACGCGTCGCGTGATCGCGCCGGGCAGGGTCGCAAGGGCGCCCCGCAGCGGGTGCTCGACACCCACCTCATCGTCACGGTAGGTCACCACGAGCAGGACCGGGATTCGACCGATCCGTCGGCCCGACCAGATCAGCCAGTCGAGTGTGGCCTCGTCAGCCCAGTGGGCGTCCTCCACGACAACGACCGGGCGCGCGCGCTGCGGCGGACCGGAGATCTCGTCCAGAAACGCCGTGAAGAGCTCCTCCTGCGCGGCGCCGGCGTTCAGCCGCTTGGCCAGGACACCTCTGGTCTGGCGGCCGATGTCGTGCAGGGGACCAAGGGCCCGTGGAGTGATCAACCGGTCGCAGCCTCCCCAGAGCGCCCATGCCGCCGGCCCGCATCGCCGGACGAACTCGGTCACGAGCACGGACTTGCCGATCCCGGCCTCGCCGGCCACCACCGCCACGCGACCGCCGCGGGCGCTCTCACGCAGAAGGTCGCCGAGGAGATCCAGCGCCCCGGAACGCTCCCACAGCTCCATGCGAACGATAGTAAAGTCAAAAACGCCGCGGAGCGTGACCGCTCGGGACGTTTGGGCTGTTCAATGGTGCTGGTCAGGGGCAGGGTCGAACTGCCGGCCTTCCCCTTCTCACGTATAGCAGTCACCCAGCTCGCCGTCGCTCACATCAGGCTAGCCCGTACGCCCAGGCAAGCAGAGATCGTGCCGCTGGAAACTCTCGCCGGTCGGCGATCTGGATTCATATACGAGCGAGGCGGTGTCCGTGACCAAGACCCCGTTCGACCTCGATGACGAGGCTCTGACCGAGGCCGCGAAGCTGCTCGGCACTTCTTCCAAGAAAGACACGGTCAACGCCGCTCTACGAGAATTCGTCGACCGACGCAGACGTGCAGCCGCCATGGCTCGTACGCGCGAGATGGCGGCTTGATCATCAAATGCGGAGTTCGCCGCTCCGACATCACCTTGTCATGGCACGAAGCGAGAGAGAGCTATAGCATTTGAGGACGGCAGTTTTTCGTGACAGTTTATAATTACTGGCGCTTTGCGTAACGAATTCCAGGAAAGGGCTTATGACCGTTTCGTCGTTCGGTGATGAGCTACGTCGTCGCAGGATCCTCAGCGGGTTGTCCTTGACGGAACTCGCCACACGGACCGGATACAGCAAGAGCCACCTCTCCAAGATTGAATCCGGTCGCCAGCAGCCGACGCCTGGGCTCGCGCGCCGTTGCGATGCCGCGTTGAAGGCCGAGGGTGGACTCATCGCCCTCGCCGCGATGCCTGTGTCGTCCCGCTCGAACGACGCGGCTACGCCGCCTTTCGGACCGGAATGGGCGATCCGGTTCACCGCGGACGGCGACGGTGGGTTCGGGACGAACATGCCCGACGACTCGATCCGCCTGCGGTTAAAGGCCGTGCCCGGCTATCTGGAGGCCCCGGGTGACGTGGAAGCACAATCCGCGCTACTGGACGCGACCATGCGACTCGGGCAGACCACTTCCCCAGCGGCTGTCCTGCCAGTGGCGATCGCTCAGGTTCATACGCTGCGTGCCGCGCTGCCGCTGACTCGCGGACGGTCCCGCGCGGCCCTGCTCAGGCTGGCCGCGCGGACAGCCGAGTTCACCGGGTGGATGGCTCAGGAAGTGGGCGATGACAACGCGGCCCTCTGGTGGACCGATCGTGCGGTGGAACTCGCCGTGGAAGGCGAGGACCACGAGCTGGCCGAGTACGCCGATGTTCGACGCGCGCTCGTGACCCTCTACGAGGGGCAGCCGGGCGCGACCGTCAGGCTGGCCGCGCGTGTGCGCGCCGCGCACGACCTCTCCCCGCGCGTACGCTGGCTCGCGGCCCTGCGGGAGGCTCAAGGCTACGCGCTGGCAGGTGAGAACAACCGCTGCGCGGCGGCGCTCGATCATGCGGACATCCTGTGGGAGCGGGCCGGCCGCGAAGGTGTGGTGGACACCAGCCGGCCGCTCGGCACGTCGGTTTCCGTCGATCTCATGAATCACCTGATCCGTGGCTGGTGCCTGCACGACCTTGGCCGTCCCGAAGAGGCCGCGGAGCTCTTCGACCGGTCGAGCCCCGCGACGGCGGCCGGGCCCTCCCGCCGCTCCCGGGTCAGGTTCGCGGTTCGGCAGGCGCTCGCACTGGCCGACAGCGGCGCCACCACGCAGGCCTGCGCAGTGGTGGCCGGCGTGCTCCACGAGATCCGTATCGTCGACTCCGCGACCGTCAGGACCGACCTGAAGTCCTTCGTCTCCCTTATCCGACGCCGCCGGGCGCACTCGGCCGTAGCGGAACTCTGGTCGGAACTGCCATCCCTGCTGGAGCCCCGGTGAGCCGAGATCTGATCTTCATCAGTTTCCGCAACGGCGACGGCGACGTGCTCGCCGACCACATTGACGGGGAGCTCCGCAGACAGTTCGGAGACGACTACGTATTTCGTTCCGGACGGTCGATTCCCCCAGGAATGGCCTTCGACAAGGTCCTTTATGACGCGCTCAACCGGGCTTGCGTGCTGCTCGTGATCATCGGCCCGCGTTGGGCGGGCGTGACCGATTCCGGCGGGCGACGCATCGACGTGCCCGGTGACTGGGTGCGCACCGAGGTGGCGCTGTCGCTCGCCGCCGGGATCCGCGTGATCCCGATTCTGCTCAATAACACACCGTTACCCACCGCCGAGCAGTTGCCCGACGATCTGAAGGAACTGAGTAAACGCCAGACGATCCCTTATCGCACCAAATTCGGTCATCGAGACTGCGCCCACCTTGTCGACGAGCTACGCGAGATTTATGAGATCACCCGTGTTCAGCCGCAATCCGGGCCTGTTCAGTTGCCGTCGGGTACCTCACGAAGGTTGAATTTTCAGGTCCTCGACGACCTGTTGGCGTCCAGGCGCTGGGAGGAGGCCGACAGGGAGACCGCAAGCCTGCTCTGGGCTGCCGCGGGCGGTGATCCGAACACCTCACGTGCGCACTTGATCGAGCCGGACCAGGTCGACGGACTCGCCCGCGACGACGTCCGCTCGATCGACCTGCTCTGGAGACATCGCAGCGATGGACGATTCGGCTTTACTCCGCAGCGTGACGCACTCCGGCAGGCCGCCGGCGACCTGATCGCCTACGGCTCCGCAGTCGGCTGGCGGACGAATCGCTGGATCTTCTATGCCGAAGCGCAGTTCTCACTCGGGGCACCCCGCGGACATCTCCCGATCCTCGGCCCAATCGGCGGCATTCGACCTCCGTGGAAATTGCGTCAGATCCGCGACGGATACGGCTCGATGGGCCGGCTGCCGATCGATTTGGCGCGTTATCTGCGTGACCCGACGTGGGCCGAGCAGGTGCACGCCAGACCTGTGGACGAATCCTTCGGCTGGCAGGAGTACAGCGAGATGGCGTCGCTCGCCATGTTCGAGGTCTATGCGGATGCCGCGAAATTGCAGGGTCGTCGGCTGCGGAAAATACTAACGGAGGCGCCCGCTCGCAGGATGTTCGCGAACTACACCCAATTGATCTCCGTTGTGTGGGCAATCAATCGGCCCCGCCTGCTTGACCGGCTGGGCGGATGAAGCCACCTGGCCAGTATGCCGGACGAGGCCAGTCTCCGGCATCGGCCGATGAAGCACAAAAGCCCGCTCCGCTGGCGCGCGTGAGTCATCGAGCCCGACGCGCGCCGGCACCCCCGTTCCTACGCTGACTGCTATTCCTCATAAGCAGGGAAACCACGGAACTGTTCGAACCTCACCAGCTCGGCTACTTTGAAGATCGTGTAGAAGCGGATTAGGCGCGCCTTGTCGGACGAAGCGGTGCTGCCGACCGCCACGTGAAAAAGAACGGCATCCATGTTGTCGACGTCGGCTACCGAGGAGGTGCTGACGAACGCGTCAATCGCGTCGATGGCCGAATTGTCGTCCATCTTCAACCAGCGGTCCACGGTGACCATGTAGCTACCGGCTTGAAAAAGTTCACCTGCCGTCTGCAATATGCGCTGCCAGTCAGGCATGGTTTCCTTCAGTCGTCGAATTCGAAGCTCAGGCTCTCCACCGGCGTACGGCGCCTGGCATGGGAGGCATCGGCACCTGAATCAGGCCGGCGACTTCGCCTCCTGTCAGTTTGTGCTGTTCTTCTTGTTCTTGCTGGCGATCGCGGCGCTTGCGACGGCCGCCGCACCCAGAATGGCCGCGCTCCGCGTGATGGCACGGGACCGCCTGCGTGATGCATTCGCGTACTCGATGGCCTTCCACAGCCCGAAGATTCCGCTGATAATTGCGGAGAGGATCATTACGGCATCCATGGTGGAACCTTCTTTTCCGGATCGAGAGCGATCCTCTGGGATCACGGTACATCAGCAATAGTCGCGACGATCAGGGTGTCCGATCCAGAGGCGCACGGCCTCCACTTGCCATGAAACCGTGAAACACCTTCTCACCAGGCAGAGCGCGGTACTTCTTGTCTTACCAGGAGCCCAGGGGCGCGACTCAGTACGGCGAGGACCGCCATGACTCACAGACGATTGAAGATCCGACTGAAAGGCTTCCGTCGTCGACGTGATCGTCTCCACCGGTCACGAAAACGTTACGAGCTCGAGTAATGGCGTCTGGAATCTGACTCAGGAGACGCTTGCCATGGCGAGGGCGTCGCGGCGTTCCTGGAGATGGGCCCATCCCACGAGGCCGAACAGGACGGCGAGGAGGACGCGTTCGCGCAGGAGGTCGGGGTCGGCCCGGCCAGCAACTGTCAACGCCAAGGACGAGAGCCACATTGTCGTCAGTCTTGTCGTCAACGCTCAACAAGAACGCCCCGGCCGTGATGGGCTCGGGGCGTTTGGGCTGTTCAAAGATGGTGGTCAGGGGCAGGGTCGAACTGCCGACCTTCCGCTTTTCAGGCGGACGCTCGTACCAACTGAGCTACCTGACCTCCGGCGGCTGCCGCCGTACGCGGTCCTGACGGGTCTTGAACCCGCGACCTCCACCTTGACAGGGTGGCGAGCACTCCAAACTGCTCTACAGGACCTTTATGTCCGGGGGGCTTTCGCTTCCCCGTGTTGTTCGGCTCGCCTAGCTTACCAGCTTCCGGGAGGTCTTCGACCTTCCGTCATCCGGCGCGCCCGACGCGCTCCACGTGCCCCCAACGGGATTCGAACCCGTGCCGCCGCCTTGAAAGGGCGGTGTCCTAGGCCGCTAGACGATGGGGGCTCAAGGCTTCCGCCCTGTTCCGTGACGCCTTCCGTCGGAGACCCCTGAAGCATAGGGGACGTTTGCCCCTGATGCCAAAGCGACCGGCGACGGTGAGCCGCTGCCGGTTGCCGTCGGCGACGGCGGTGCCTGCGGTGACTCGGGAAAAATTGTACGACCAGGGTCCGGCTCGATATGACGCTCACACTGGATCCACTGCTCGCCCAGGCCGCCGACCGTGATGTCGTCCCAGGCCTCCAGGCGGTGGCTGCTCTTGTTGAAGTAGAGCACCGAGGCGGTCAGCGGGGTCGGCTCGTCGTGTTCAAGGCCGCGCAGGCCGGCGCCTCCGGTGGATCCCTGGATCATCAACCGGGTGCCCGAGGGCAGCAGCTCGGTGGACCGCGCGTGGACGTGCCCGCTCAGCACGAGCGGGACATACCCGGACAGGCCGCGGCCCACGGTCGGGTCATGGACGGCCGCGATGTCGGCGGCGATCTTGTCGGGGGCCGAGGTGGAGGCGGGCCGGGGCCACTCGCGCGGCGCCAGCTTGGCCGCGTTGGCCCGGCCGAGGTCGAGAAGGGTCTTGCTCTCGTCGCCCTCCGCCTGCACGGACTTGTCGGGGGTGAACCTCGGGTCGCCGATGCCGTAGACGGTCAGCCCCTTGACGGTGGCCGCGGCGCCGTCCAGCACGATCGCGTTCTTCTGCTTGGCGACCGCCCGCTGGGTCGTCAGGGAGTCGTGATTGCCGCGCACATAGACGTACGGCACGCCGAGCGTCCCGATCTCCTTCACGAACTCGTTCTCGGCCTTCGTCCCGTGGTCGCTGATGTCGCCGGTGTCCACGATGAAGTCGACCTTGAACTGGTCCTTCAGCGACTTGATCACGTTCCAGCCCAGCGGGTTGATGTGCAGGTCGGAGACGTGCAGCACGCGGATGGTGCCCGGGTCGGGATCGAAGATGGGCAGGGTCGACCCCGCCTCGTACAGCTGGGACACGTTGGTCACCAGCTTGGCGAGCTGGCCGCGATATTCGGAGAACTTGGTCACGATCGACTCGGCGCTGCCGACCAGGGACGGCACGCCCGTGAGCAGCCCGGTATACCGGGGCTCGGCGATCGAGCGGGGGTTGAAGGTCAGCGCGGAGACGCCGCCGAGGACGGCGACCATCACCAGCGAGCCCGCCGCGGTCCAGGCCGCCCGCGACAGCCGCCGGAAGACGACCAGGCCGGTGATGAACCCGAAGACGACGGCGAACAGCGCCGCGCGCACGACGAGGCTGCGCAGCCCGGCGATGACGTCGGCCTCGATGGTCGTCGGCAGCCGGTCGGCCCACCGGGGGTTCTTGAGGATCTCCTCCGCGACCTCCGGGTGGACCGCCTCGATCGTCAGGTCGAGCCGCAGCGGGGCGTCGTGGCTGTTGAAGCTGAGCGTCCCGAGAGGCCGTACGTCGATGACGGTCTCCCCGCTCCACGACGGAGCCAGGGACATCCCGACGTCGGCAGGCCCGACCGGTGTGTCCACCTTGGCGCCGAACGTCATCCCGAGCCATCCGCCGACCACCGCCACCAGCAGGACCGCGAGCACACGAGCGGACACCCGGGCGGGCCGGCTGCCGAAGGTCCTGCGGGCGTACGCCCTCAACCGCGAGTTCTCCATCCCTTCCTGACTACCCGAAGTTGCGACTGCTTTGGTTGCCAGGACTCGGCGTTCCGGTTACCGGGCCTCCAGGCGGGCCCGCATTCCGGACAGGATCAGCGCCATGCCGTGCTCGAAGGACGCGTCCGTCTGCGGGCCCTTGGTCTCGGCCATGACGGCGCGCACGTTCGGGTACGGCGCGAGGCCCTCCAATGCCTCCGCGAACAGGGCCGGATTCAGCATGCCCCGTTCCTGGTCGGCCTGCTCCTCCAGGACGAATCCGCCGAGGAAGCTCGCGAGCGTGCCGAGACCCCACATCGCGTCCGTACGGGTGAATCCCACGCGTTGCAGCGACTCCAGGATGGTCTCGACGGTCCGCAGCGTGGCCGTGCCGGGGTGGGTGCCGGCGGTGAGGCGCGCGGTGTCGCGGTGCGACTTGAACACGCGGCGCTGGCCCCTGCACCACTCCGCCAGCCATTCCTCCCACGACTCCCCCTCGGCGAGCGGCCGCAACGGCTCCTGTACGGAGATCGCCTCGGCCATCGCGTCCAGGAGCTCCTGTTTGTTCTTGAAGTGCCAATAGAGGGCGGGGGCCTGCACGCCCAGCTCGGTCGCGAGCCTGCGCAGGGTCAGCTTCTCCAGCCCCACCTCGTCGAGCAGCCGGATGGCGGTCCTGACGATCGTGTCGCGTTCGAGTGCCACGGTTGACAGCTTAACGGCGTTCAATGCATCCTTAACGTTGTTAAATTTAACTGCGTTAAGGAGATGCCGTGATCCATGCGGAAGGAGTACGCAAGCGGTTCGGCACCAGCGAGGCGCTGCGGGGCGTCGACCTCGACGTGCCGCGCGGCTCGGTGTGCGGCCTGCTCGGGCCCAACGGCGCCGGAAAGACGACGATGGTCCGCATCCTCACCACGCTCATGCGCCCGGACGGCGGCTCGGCCCGGGTGGCCGGCTGCGACGTGGTCGCGGACTCCGAACGGCTCCGCTA
Source organism: Microbispora sp. CSR-4 (assembly GCF_008033685.1). NCBI lineage: Bacteria > Bacillati > Actinomycetota > Actinomycetes > Streptosporangiales > Streptosporangiaceae > Microbispora > Microbispora sp. CSR-4. The sequence continues at coordinate 19,252 of NZ_VJVX01000065.1, read as the reverse complement.
CCGCATCGGCCTGGTGGGCCAGCACGCCGCGCTCGACGAGCTGCTGACCGGCCGCCGCAACCTGGAGCTGTTCGGCCGGCTCTATCACCTGCCCCGCCGTACGGCCCGGCAGAGGGCCGAGGAGCTGCTGGAGCGGTTCGGCCTGGCCGAGGCGGCGAACCGTCCGGTGCGGACCTATTCGGGCGGCATGCGCCGCAGGCTCGACCTGGCCGCCGGCCTGATCGTCAGCCCGCCGGTGCTGTTCATGGACGAGCCGACCACCGGCCTCGACCCGCGCAGCCGCCTCGCGCTGTGGGACATGCTGCGCGGGCTCGTCGCCGAGGGGACGACCCTGCTGCTCACCACGCAGTACCTCGACGAGGCCGACCACCTGGCCGACCGGATCGCCGTCATGGACGCCGGGCGGGTGGTCGCGGCCGGGTCGCCGTCCGAACTCAAGGCGAAGGTGGGCGGCGACCGGGTGAGCGTGGCCTTCCGCGAGGCCGCGGACCTGGCTCCCGGCGTCGAGGCCGTACGCGGCGTGCTGCCCGGCGAGCCCGAGATCGACGCCCCCGGACGGCGGCTCTCCGTGCCCGTCTCGGACGGCGCCGCCTCCCTGGTCAGGGTCGCCGCGGCCCTCGACGCCGCCGGTGTCGGCGTGGAGGACCTGGGGCTGCGCCGCCCGACGCTGGACGAGGTGTTCCTGGCGCTCACGGACGCGCCGGCCGGGCAGAAGGAGGCCTCCCTTGCCATCGAGGGCAGCCAGCGTGAGAGCCATCCCTGCCTCGTTCGCACACCCCGATCTTCTACACCAACCGGAGCGCGCTCGCACTCAAGAAGGTAGGGCGGCGTGATCACCGTGGAACCTCCCGCGACGAGTGGGCGACGGCTGCGCTGGGCCCTGAGCGACACGTTCGTCATCGCGGGGCGCAGCTTCTCCCAGCTACGCGCCCAGCCGGGCCAGATCGCCGCCGAGCTGGTCGCCCCGGTCATCATGACCATCCTGTTCGGGTACGTCTTCGGCAGCGCGATCAGCCTGCCCGGCGGTGGCGACTACCGCGACTATCTGATGCCCGGGATCTTCATGCAGGTCATGGCGTTGTCCGCGGTCGCCGCCGCCACGTCGGTCGCCGAGGACATGGCGCACGGCATCATCGACCGCTTCCGCGCCCAGCCCATCGCGCGCATGGCCGTACTGGCCGGGCGGAGCCTCGCGGACATGTCCAAGGACTGGCTGTCGCTCGCCACCATGAGCGTGTGCGGCCTGCTGATCGCGGGATGGCGTCCGCACGGCACCCCGCTGGGGACGCTCGCCGGTTTCGCCCTGCTCGCCCTGTTCGGGTACGCGATGGTCTGGCTGGGCACGTACATCGGGCTGCTGGTGAAGAGCGGCGCGCAGGCGGACGCCGCGACGTTCGGCTGGCTGTTCCCGATGACCTTCCTGGCCAACGCGTTCGTGCCGCTGGAGGGGCTGCCCGGGTGGCTGCGGGCGATCGCGGACTGGAACCCGATGAGCGCCGTCGTCTCGGCCGCGCGGATGCTGTTCGGCAATCCCGGCTCGGCCGCCGCCTCCTGGCCTCTGCAGCATCCGGTGACGGCGTCGCTGTGCTGGTCTCTGCTGATCATCGCGGTGTTCGCGCCGCTCGCCGTACGGCGCTATCGCACGGCCGCCCCGCGATGACACGATGAGACCGTGATCGACGTCCCGCTGAAGAGGTTCGAGGAGCTCGTGGCCGAGGCGCTCGACACGATCCCCTCGGACCTCGCCAAGGTCATGGACAACGTCGTGGTCGTGGTGGTGGACGACCCGCCCGAGCCCGGCCTGCTCGGGCTCTACACCGGCATCCCGCTGACCGAGCGGGGCGACTGGTATTCGGGGGTCCTCCCGGACCGCATCGAGATCTACCGGAATCCGACGCTGGAGATCTGCGAGACCGAGGACGACGTGGTCGCGGAGGTCCGGATCACCGTCGTCCACGAGATCGCCCACCACTTCGGCATCGACGACGAACGGCTGCACGAGCTCGGCTGGTGACGGCGTTCGTCGGCGTTTCCGCTCGTCAGGGCGGTGCTCGCCGTTCGCGGCGCGCGAAATGGGACCGTCAGCGGGTTGCAAAAGTCGCCTCCGGCAGGCACTGTAAGTGACATGTTGACCACGGGCTGTAAGATCCAGTCGCCGCGGCGGACACCTGCGGACACGGCCGGCGGAGCGACCTCTGCGGAGTGAGATGGCGGCCACCAAGCCCGGCAGGCTGTCCGGCCGGCACCGCCGTCCCCCCGAGGTGCGAACCACCTATCGGGAGGTCGCCGCGATCCCCGAGTTCCGGGCCCTGTGGCTCGGACAGGGCATGTCGCTCCTCGGCGACCAGCTCGCCCAGGTGGCGCTCGCGGTGCTCGTCTACAGCCGGACCGCTTCACCGCTGGCCACGGCCGCCGTCTACGCGCTGACCTACCTGCCGCCCATCGTCGGCGGGCCCCTCCTGTCCGGGCTCGCCGACCGATACCCGCGCAGGCGGGTCATGCTCTGGTGCGACGTGCTGCGCGCCCTGATGCTCGCCGTGATGGCCCTGCCCGCCACACCCTTTCCGGTGCTGTGCGCGCTGGTCTTCTTCGTTGTACTGCTCGGCGCGCCGTTCTCGGCCGCACGCGCGGCGCTGCTGCCCGAGGTGCTGGAAGGCGACCGGTACGTCGTGGGCTCGGCCCTGCAGAACGTGACCAACCAGGCCGTACAGATGCTGGGGTTCGCGGCCGGGGGCGCGGCGATCGCGGTGCTCGGGCCCTATCGGGCGCTGGCGCTCGACTGCGCGACGTTCCTCGGGTCGGCCCTGGTGATCGTCGCGGGGGTGCGACATCGCCCGGCGCCGCTGCGCGAGGACGACGAGCGGCCGTCCATGTGGCGGATGACGAGGTCCGGCGCGCGCCTGGTGTTCGGCGAACGGCGGCTGCGCACGCTCGTCCTGTTCGCCTGGCTGTGCGGGTTCTACGTGATCCCCGAGGGCCTCGCGGTGCCGTACGCCGCGGCGCTCGCCGACGGGAGACTGCCCGTTCCGGTGATCACGGGTCTGCTGATGGCGGCGATGCCGACCGGCACGGTCATCGGCGCGTTCTTCTTCGGGCGGTTCGTCACGCCGTCGGGGCGGCTGCGGGCCATGGGATGGCTCGCCATGCTGACCTGCGCGCCGCTCGTGCTGTGCGCGGTCCGGCCACCGCTGGAGGGCGTGCTCGCCCTGTGGGTGCTGTCCGGCGTCGGCGGGGCCTATCAGCTCGCGGCCAACGCGGCCTTCGTCCAGTGCGTGCCCGCCGCGGGGCGGGCGGCGGCGTTCGGGCTGGTGCAGTCGGGGCTGCTGGCCGCCCAGGGCGTCGGCATCCTCGTCGGAGGCGCCGCCGCCCAGCGACTCGGTCCAGAGGCCGTCGTGACGCTGGCGGGTGTGGCCGGGCTGTGCACCGCGGCCGTGCTCGCCATGCTCTGGACCGAGTCTCGCAGGGAGATCATCGCCAAGGTCCGGGCTGCCGCTACCTGAGTCAGGCCTGCGGACCCTGGTTCTGGGAGTCGCCGGTGGAGGGCCGGCCGTACGGGTGCTGCTCGTAGCTCGGGGCCTGGGGGGCCTGCGGGGGGTACGGGGTGCTGCTGGGGCGGCCCTGGTTCCAGCCCTGCTGGGCGTTGTCCCACTTGGCCTTGGCGTCCTGCCAGACCCGGCCGTCCTTGTTCTTGTCGATGAGGTCCTGGACGATGGAGGAGTTCTTGCCCTCCTCGGGGAGGAGGAGCCAGGCGACGGCGTAGATGCCGACGCCGAGGCCGCCGAAGAAGCTCGCGACGGCGAGCCCGAGGCGCAGGATGTTGGCGTCGATGCCGGTGTACTCGGAGACGCCCGAGCACACGCCGGCGATGATCCTGCCGTTCCGAGTGCGGTGGAGCTGCTTGACCGAACCGTTGGAGTTCATCTCGTTCATACCTCCACAGTGCCTTTCAGAGGGGTTGACGCACATCGGGATTCCCCCTGGCCCTACCCCGAGGGGGCCCGGATACCCTGACGCCATGGACGACCTTCTCGAACTCGACGACCAGCTCGACCCCGAGCACCGCATGATCAGGGACTCCGTAAGGGAACTGGTCTCCGACAAGGTCCTCCCCTACGTCGGCGAATGGTTCGAGCAGGGCACCTTCCCGGCCCGCGAACTCGCCCCGGCCCTGGGCTCGCTCGGTCTGCTCGGCATGCACCTGGAGGGATACGGCTGCGCCGGGCTCGACGCCGTCTCGTACGGCGTGGCCTGCCGGGAGCTGGAGGCGGGCGACTCGGGGCTGCGGTCGTTCGTGTCCGTGCAGGGGTCGCTGGCGATGTTCCCCATCTGGAAGTACGGCTCGGAGGAGCAGAAGGAGGAGTGGCTGCCCCGGCTGGCCTCAGGGGAGGCCATCGGCTGCTTCGGCCTGACCGAGCCCGACCACGGGTCGGACCCCGCCGGCATGCGCACCACCGCCAAGCAGGACCCGTCCGGTGACTGGATCCTCAACGGCGCCAAGATGTGGATCACCAACGGCTCGATCGCCGACGTCGCCGTCGTGTGGGCGCGGACCGATGAGGGCATCCGCGGCTTCGTCGTCCCCACCGCGACTCCCGGCTTCTCGTCCGCCGAGATCCACCGCAAGCTGTCGCTGCGGGCCTCGGTCACCGCCTCTCTCTATCTCGACGACGTACGGCTGCCCGCCTCCGCCGTGCTGCCGGGCGTCACAGGACTGAAGGGCCCGCTGTCGTGCCTCACCGAGGCGCGGTACGGCATCCTGTGGGGCGTCGTCGGAGCGGGCCGGGCCTGCCTGGAGGCGGCCGTCGACTACGCCACCACGCGCGTGCAGTTCGGCAAGCCGATCGGCGCCTTCCAGCTCACGCAGGAGAAGCTGGCCTGGATGGCCGTCGCGCTCGGCCAGGCCGGGCTCACCGCCCTCCACCTCGGCCGGCTCAAGGACGCCGGGAAGCTGAAGCCCACCCAGGTCAGCTTCGGCAAACTGGCCAACGTGCGGGCCGCTCTCGACATCGCCCGCGAGGCGCGTACGGTGCTCGGGGCCAACGGCGTCACGCTGGAGTATCCGGTCATCAGGCACATGACCAACCTGGAGTCCGTGCTCACGTACGAGGGCACCCAGGAGGTGCACCTGCTGACTTTGGGCAAGGCGCTCACGGGCCTCGACGCCTTCCGCTGACGCCCCCGTTCACCGCGATCGGGGACAATCACGGTCGCCGAAGACGCGGTACTCTCTGTACCCTGCAACGTGGGGAGTGTTCCACGGATCACAGCGCGACACGGGCCGGGGTCCGCGGGGCATGACCAAGGGGTGCTAGCTCAATGGCAGAGCTGCGGACTTTTAATCCGTCGGTTCAGGGTTCGAGTCCCTGGCGCCCCACCCTCATCGAACTGGGCAGACTCCCGAGTCTTGATCGTTCGGAAGCCTGCCCGGTTGCATTTCCGGTTGCAGTTGTGCAATCGCCGGTTCACTCGTCCCAGCACCGGCCAACCCGCGCTATGGCGTCATTGGTGTAGTGACCCCCTCCGGTCGTCTGCCGGTTCAGCCGGTCGTCGTCTCCGCTGCTCGAAGAAGTGCCGGGTCCACATCGGGGACGGCGAGCCTCGGGTTGTAACCCGCCGCGACGACCCTCATAACGAACCCGGCGGCCTCCTCCAGTTGCCGGGCGCCGCTGAGCCCACCGACCACCGCAGTCTGTCCGCCAAGATCCTGGATCAGTGCCGCAGCGCGATCGAGCGCACCCGGCTCGTCGCCGCAGATCGCCACAACCGGCGCCAGCTCCTGCGGGCCCACGTACGGCCACGAGGCTCCTGCGAACAGGTGGAGCGCCTTGACCACGTGGGCGCCGGGAGCCGTGTGAGCCACGAGTGCTGCTGCCGAGCCGGACACCGGCTTCAGTGCGCCGGTCGTGTAGTCGACCGGGTTGGTGCAGTCGATCACGGTCTTGCCGGCCAGCGCCCCCTGGGGGCCGCCGACGAGAGACAACGCCGCCTCCAGCCCTTCCCAAGCAACCGCGATCACGAGCACGTCGACCCGAGTCGCGAGGTCCGCGGGATCGACGGCCTCCGCCGCAGGGCCGATCTGCTGGACGGCACCGCCGGCGTGCAGCGGGTTACGCCCCGCCACCGACAGCGAGTGACCTGCCGCGGCCCAGGCTCGGCCAAGCGTCACGGCGAGCTTTCCGGTGCCCAGGATTCCCACGTTCACAGCAATCTCCTCTGTCTCGAAGGGGTCTCCTCTGCGACGCTACGAACGAGGCTCCTACCGTTTGGTAGGCGACCGATGCGACACTGGATTCCGTGATCGACGGGTCCTGCCAGACGTTCGTCTCCGACTGCCAGGTGCGCGCGGCGGCCGAACTCATCAACCACGCTTGGGATCCCGTCGTGCTCTCGGCCCTGCGCCTGGGGCCGACACGACGCAAGGAACTGCTGATGCGCATCGCGGGAGTCAGCGACAAGGTGCTGACTCAGGCGCTGCAACGTCTGCAAGCACGCGGACTCGTCGTGAAAGTCAGCAGCACCGACCAGGCGTCAGGGCGTGCAGGCGTGGTCTACCAGCTCTCCATGCTGGGCGAATCGTTCGCGAACGGACCCTTGGCGCAACTCGCGCAGTGGGCCGCCGACAACCAAGACGAGCTCGTCGGCAACGTCATGACCGACAACGCAGGTCATCGGCTGCGGGTCCTGGGATGCGGACGAGGGGCTGTGCGACCCTGAGAGCAACTGCCGGCCGAAACCCACCTCGTCGGAGGTCACACCCGTCATGACCAGCCCCGGGCAGCGCTCGCCCATGCTCGTGGCGCGGGCCTCGCGGAGCTGACCGCGTGCTGATCACCCGTCTGACCGTGCCGCCGCCTCATCCGCAGGGGTGGCCGTTCATCATTCCCGCCGTACGGCACCTCGCCGCGGGGCTCGACATCACCGCCCCCGTGACGTTCCTCGTCGGGGAGAACGGCTCGGGGAAGTCCACGCTTGTCGAGGCCGTCGCCGACGTGTGCGGCATCAACGCCGAAGGAGGCAAGGCCGGCACCCGGTATGCCTCCACCGGGGAGGCGACGCCGCTCGGCCGGGTGCTGCACGCCGAGTTCACCACCTCGGGGCTGCGCCTGGTCCGTGGCCCCCGTACGAAGCGGCGGGCGTTCTTCTTCCGCGCCGAGACGTTGTTCAACCTCGGGCAGAACGTGTCGGGCCTGCACGGCTTCTGGGAGGAGGACCTGACCGAGCAGTCGCACGGCGAGGGGTTCTTCACCGTGCTCGACCGCATGGTCGCCGGGCCGGGCCTCTACCTGATGGACGAGCCGGAGGCGGCGCTGTCGTTCACCTCCTGCCTGCGTCTGGTCGCGTTGATGGACCGCGTCGCCCGTGAGGGCGGGCAGATCATCTGTGCCACGCATTCGCCGGTCCTGGCGAGTCTCCCGGGCGCGCAGATCCTTGAGTTGGACGACGAGGGGATCCACCGTGTCGCCTGGAAGGAACTCCAGCTCGTGGACCATTGGCGGCGCTTCTTGGAGTCGCCCGAGGCTTACCTGCGGCATGTGCTCGGCCGCCGTACGGCACCGCCGTAGCGGGGACGAACCGCATATTGCCCCACTTCATGGCGGTTTGGTCGAGGTACATGGCTGGTAGGGGGTATGAAGCATAGGGATGCTTCCGGGGGAGCAAGCGATGGGCAGGTCGACCCTGCACGTACGGCTGGAGCGGGCAGGCCCGCGGAGAGAGGCCAGTCGTTGGTGGGACCTCGCCGCGATGCTGACCGCCGTGGTGGTGGGCCGGATGCTCGCCAGGCGACTGCTCGTCCGCCGGCTGCTGCGACGTCTCTATGCCATCTCCGGCAACCTCGCCGAGATCAACATCAGCGACGAACACGCCCAGATCGCCCAGCGACGTGACCCGCGGGAGCTGAAGCAGCTCATCGACAACATCAACGTGAGCCTGGACATGCTCGACCATGAGCGGCAGTTCGCCTCCAACATCGCCCACGAGATCCGGTCCCCGCTGGCCGGGATACGCGTCACGGTGGAGGAGGCGACCGCCCATCCCGGCGAAGCCGACTACCCACAGGTGCTTGAGGCCGTGCTCCGCGGAGTGGATCGGCTGGAGGCGCTGGCCACCGCGCTTCTCCTGGTCGCCCGTTCCCGCGCCGCCCAGGCCGACTGGGAACGTATCGACCTGTGCGAGCTGGTCAGGCAGGAGGTCGCGGACCGGAACGACCCCATCACGATCGAGATCATCTGCGCTCCCCATGTCGTGATCACGGCCATGCGTACGCGGATCTGCCAGATCATCACCAATCTGCTGGACAACGCTCAGCACCACGCGGTCAACCAGGTGCAGGTGCACGTCGGCCGCAGCGACGGCAACGCGCGCCTGGCGGTGTCGGACGACGGCCCCGGCGTGCCGGAGCAGGACAGGGAACGCATCTTCGACCGGATGTACCAGCTCAGGACCACCTGCCAGCGGGGCGGTCCCGGCATCGGCCTCGGCCTGTCCATCACCCGGGACATCGCGAAGGCCCACCACGGAGCCGTCTGGGTCGAATCCTCCCCGCTCGGCGGCGCCTGCTTCGTGCTTCAGATGCCCATCGCCGTTCCCTGAGCATGCTGCCAGGGATCTCCGGCGCCATTGGCGGCGAGGTGCCGTTCGTAGGCGTCCACCTTGCCGTCGATGAGGTCGAGACAGTCCCGTAGCCGGGCGAGTTGCGCGATGACGTGGCGCCGGTGCTCGCGCAGCACCTCGAGCCGCTCCGCTTCGTTGCCGCTGCCCTCGCGGACGAGCCGGGCCAGCCGGCTGATCGTGGCCAGCGGCATGCCGGAGGCCCGGAACTTCACGCAGTTGCCCAGCCATTCGACGTCCCAGGCGCTGTACACCCGCCGGCCTGCCTCGTCGCGCCGTACCTCGCTCGCGAGCAGCCCCGCACGCTCGTACAGCCGCAGCGTGTGCACGCTCAGCCCGGTGCGCCTGGCCACCTCGCCGATATGCAGAACTTCAGCCTTCATCGGCTCAAGGTAACCCGTTGACCTAGACCTCGGTCTAGCACCTAGCGTCTGCGGCATGAGCAGCGAAACGACCAGTGGCACAACGTCACGCGCGTACGGCACGGGCATCACCGCCGGTGAGGTCCTCGACAGGGGCGATCTCACCGGCAGGACGGCCGTTGTCACCGGCGGCTATTCCGGCCTGGGTCTCGCGGCCACCCGTGCGCTCGCCGACGCGGGCGCGCGAGTCGTCGTCCCGGCGCGCCGGCCCGAGACGGCGCGCCAGTCGCTCGCCGGTGTCCGAGGGGTCGAGATCGACCGGCTCGACCTCGCCGATCTGGATTCCGTACGAGCGTTCGCCGAGCGGTTCCTGCGCCGGGAGACCGGCCTCGACATCCTGATCGCCAACGCCGGGATCATGGCCTGCCCCGAGACCCGGGTGGGGCCCGGCTGGGAGGCGCAGTTCGCGACCAACCATCTCGGCCACTACGCGCTCACGCAGTTGCTGTGGCCCGCCCTCACCGCCGCCGGCGCGGCCCGCGTCGTCTCGGTCTCCTCCGGGTACGGCACGGACTGGCGCATCCGGTGGGACGACATTCACTTCACCCGCGGCTACGACAAGTGGGCCGCGTACGCGCAGTCCAAGCTCGCGAACATCCTGTTCGCCCGCCACCTCGATCGGCTGGGGGCGCCGTACGGGGTGCGTGCCTTCTCGGTCAACCCCGGCTGGATCCTCACTCCGCTGCAGCGGCATCTCACGACCGACGAGATGGTCTCCGCCGGATGGATCGACGCCGACGGCCATCCGGTGCCCAGCCTGTTCCGGACACCCGAACAGGGCGCGGCGACCCTGGTGTGGGCCGCGACGTCGCGCGAGCTCGACGGGCGCGGCGGCGACTACTGCGCCGACTGCCGCGTCACCGACGGCGGCCCGAAAGACGACGGCGAGGCGGCCCGTCTCTGGGCGCTCTCGGCCGACCTGACGGGCCTCGACATCATCCCCGTCATCCCCTGAGCCCGCGGCAGCCCCGAGCAGCGAGGCCACGGTCATGAACAGAGAGGGACATCGCATGGTCGCCAACCCGGTCATCCCGGGCTTTCACCCCGACCCGAGCGTCTGCCAGGTCGGCGACGACTACTTCCTGGCCTGCTCCAGCTTCAAGTAGTACCCGGGCGTGCCGATCTTCCACAGCCGCGACCTGACCACGTGGAACCAGATCGGCAACGTGCTCGACCGGCCGTCCCAGCTGCGTCTGCGCACCGCGCCGTCATCCGGCGGGATCTACGCGCCCACCCTGCGCCACCACGACGGCCTGTACATGCTGATCACGACCAACGTCTCCGACCGGGGCCACTTCATCGTGTCGGCCGAGGATCCGGCCGGGCCCTGGTCGGATCCGATCGTGGTCGACGGCCTGCCGGCGTCGATCCGGACCTCGCCTGGGATGAAGACGGCACCTGCTGGTGCATGTACGCCGCCTTCGGCGCCGAGGCCGGCACCATCATGCAGGTGCCCATCGACCCGCTGCGGGGCGAGATCCTCGACGCGCCCCGTCCGTTGTGGTCCGGCACCACATCCGGTGCCTGGCCCGGATCGGCCCGCTCGCGCAGTCGATCGCGACCCGCCCGGTCGAAGCCGGCGGTCCGATCGTGCTCGGCATCGACATCGACCCCGGACCGGCGTCGGACGCGGACCGGCGTCGGACGCGGACCGGCGTCGGACGCGGTCGGCACACCGCCCGACGTGGTACGGCTGGGCGTCGAGGAAGGCGGCCGCTTCGCGCCACTCGCCGAGCTCGACGGACGCTACCTGTCGACCGAAGTGGCGGGCGGCTACACCAGGCGGGTCATCGGCATGTACGCGGCCGAGGGCACCGTCGCCTTCGACTGGTACGAGTACACGGGGACGGCAGGCTAACGGGCCACCCCGCGTGGGCCGATCTTTTGGACCCCCGATTCCCGATACGTAAGGTAACTACCCTGTTCCGGTTTGGGGGTTTTCGCGAAGCTACAATGCCCAGTTTTACGGGATTCTCCAGATAAATACCGCCTATTGTGCCAGTCCTCCGGTTTTCCGGCACTTGTCTTCACGCGTTCGGCGGGTGATTCTCGTTCCAGCCGCCGAACGGCGGGAATTCCTGGAGAAGGGATCGCAAGCGTGACCACTCCGACCACGGGCCGGAAGATTCTCACCGCGGACGAATTCATCGAACTTGTCGTCGAATGGACCGAGGCCAACCAGGCCGCGATCGCCGCCGCGTGGGCCAATCCCGGCGAGGGCTGGGAGGACTGGATCAGAATCGAGATCACTCGATTCATCCAGGGCCGGTTCCTCGCCGCGGATCTGGGCCGGGAGCGCCACGTCTATACCGACACAAGCAAACAGTGCGACTTCGTCCTCAACGGCCAGGTGGCCCCCGACCCGGCAAGGCGGGTCGTCGTCGAGATCAAAACGCAGTCGCAAGGACGGCTGGCGCACTTCCGCGGAGATTTCAAGCAGGACCTCGAAAAGCTGGACGAATTGGCCGGCGAATATCGTTACGCGCAACGGCTGGCGATCGGGTTCTTCTTCACGAAGGACGCGGGAGCAGCCACGGGGAAGCTCTTCAGCCCAGTCGGCGCGCGCAATCTCGCGGAGTTCCTGAACGACTACCACCGCGTCTATTTCTCCAGCAAGTACAAGCCCTGGCGGATCGAGCCCGATGAGATGGCCGACGACCTGGTGAGCAGGGCGGGGAGCCCGAAGCTCGCCCAGGAGCGCGACGACGTGTTCGAGCTCGGCATGGTGTGGTGGCGCCTCGATCCGCTGGCCACGGCCGAGGAAGAGGAAGAGGAGGAGGACGACACGAACTCCAGCGTCGAGAGCTCGGACGAGAGCGACGCGGAGCAGAGCGACTCCACGAGCACCAGGACGAAACGGGGCGTCAAACGCAAGCGGGCGGACGACGACTCGGACGACCCGGATGACTCCGACGGCTCCGGCGGCTCGGACAGTCCGGACAGTTCGGACGACGAGAGCGACGCCATGAGCGACGACGAGAGCGACGACGGGGAAACCGCCTCTCCTCCACCCACGAAGAAGCCGAAAACCGGCAACACACGGCAGGGCTAGGGCGTCACCGACCTTCGGCCGGGTGATTGATCTCCCTGGGACGAACCCCGTCAGACGGGCTGCCTCGTCGCAAGCGGGGGCCGTCCACCGGCGATCAGTCCTGATGTGTCTGCCTGATCGCCACCGACGGTCCCCGCCGAAAGGGGTGTCGGGGCAGTCCACCTGGAGCCATGATCCGCTCGCCCTTGGCCGGGTGATCGATCTACTCTGGCCGTCATGGCCCATGGGAAGACCTCCTTCGTCTGCTTGCCGTGCCGCGCCTCGTACAAGCAGCCGTTTCCGGGCGTGGGCCTTGACGAGCGGCTCTGCCCGCGATGCGCTCAGCCGCTCGTCCATGTCGGCTCCGCCTTCGCGGCGCCGCGCCGCAGGGACACGGCGGCCTGGCGGACGCTCTCGGTGCTGCTGCACGCAGGTGTCCGCTTCCACAAGAGCTGCTGCGGAGGCCCCGGTTATCGGCCGCGCTCGCTCAGCGAGGTGCGCGCACGGATGACGTACGCCCGGAGGACCGGAGAGCCCTTCTCCAAGGCTCTGGTGCTTCGCGAACTGCCGTAGATTCGCCTGCCATGTCACACTTCGCTCCCCGCCGATCCTCCTAGGAGGCGTGGCCGTTCCCGCACGCGTGCAGCGGGGTGGAAACGGCGTCACCCACGTCGACAAGGAGCACTCGGCATGACCGTTCTCGTCACCGGAGCCACGGGCACCGTCGGCCGGCAGGTCGTCCACCATCTGTTGGAGCGCGGCGGCAAGGTGCGGGCGCTGACCCGGGACCCCGCCCGCGCCGCCCTGCCGTACGGCGTGGAGGTCGTGGCGGGTGATCTCACCGACGTCGCCGGCCTGGAGGCGGCCTTCGACGGCGTCACGGCCGTCCACCTGATCAACTTCGGCGTCGGCTATCGGCCTCTCGCGAACGGACGCGACATCGTCGCGCTCGCCGAACGGGCCGGGGTCGGCAGGGCCACCGTCCTGGGCGGCTGGCAGGAGGGCACGCTGGAGCCTGCCGTGAGGGCGAGCGGCCTGGAGTGGACGTTCTTGCAGCCGACGCAGTTCATGGCCAACTTCGTCAATGACTGGGGCGAGTCACTGCGGACCACCGGCCGGGTGCGTGAGCCGTACGGCGATCGGCAGAGCCCGCCGGTCGACGAACACGACATCGGCGCCGTCGCGGCGGCCGTGCTGACGCAGGGCGGTCACGGCGGCAGGTCCTATCACCTCACCGGCCCCGAGGTGCTGACCGCGCGGCGGATGGTCGCGATCCTCACCGAGGCGACCGGCCGCGACCTGCGGTTCGAGGAGCTCACTCCCGACGAGGTGCGCCGCGAGTGGAGCACGCCCGACCGGCGTCCGCCGCTGGCGCTCTTCCGCGCGTTCGCGGAGATCGAGGGAGCCGACGAGGCGGACATGGTGGAGAGCCTGCTGCGGATCTACGGCACGCCGAACCCGTTCGCCACCAGACTCACCGGTGACGTGGAGCAGGTCGTCGGCCGGCCACCGCGTACGTTCGCCCAATGGGCCGCCGAGCACGCCCCTCACTTCGTGCCCGCCGACGCGCGCTGAGGCGGCGACCATGATCCTCATCACCGGAGCGACCGGCGCCGTCGGACGTCTCGTCATTCAGCAGCTCGTCGCACAAGGCGCCCGCGTGCGCACCGTGAGCCGCTCCCCGCGCGACGCGGCCCTGCCGTACGGCGTGGAGGTCGTCCAGGGCGATCCGGCCCGGCCCGGCACGATGGCCGGCCACTTCGCCGGCGTCGAGGCGGTCTTCCTGCACCCGCGCACCTTCGGCGACTCCGCCGAGCGGCTCCTCGCCCTGGCTGCCGAACGGGGCGTACGCAGGGTGGTGGCCCTGTCGGCGATGAACATCGACGACCCGTTCGACCTGCAGCCGTCGCGATGGCGGGGCGACCGCAACAAGGAGGCCGAGGAGGCGGCCGTCGCCAGCGGCCTGGCCTGGACCAGCCTGCGCGCGAGCAGCTTCGCCGGCAACACCCTGCAGGCGTGGGGCGCGCAGATCCGCGCCGGAGACGTCGTGCGCTACGTGCACGCGGGGTTCCGGGAGTCCCTGCTCGACGAGCGCGATCTGGCCGAGGTCGCGGCCCGCGCGCTGCTCACCGACGAACTGCTCTCCGACGAACTGGCGGGCCGCCGGCTGGAGCTCACCGGGCCCGAGTCGCTGTCGCATGAGGAGACGGTGGCCGCCATCGCCGCCGCGCTCGGCAGGCCGCTGCGCTTCGAGGAGGTCCCGTCGCGGGCCGTCGCGGCGCACCTGATCGCCAACGGGCTGCCCGAGCCGTTCGTACGCACCCTGATGGCCCGGTATGACCACTACGCCGGCCACGAGCAGCATCCCGCGACGGCCGATGTCGAGAAGGTCCTCGGCCGTCCCGCACGGACGTACGCCGAGTGGGTGACTGACCACGTCGCCGCCTTCCGCAACGGCTGAGCCCGCGACGCCAAGGAGCCTATGATGCGTGAAAGTCCCCCGGCCGACGCGGCCGAGGTGTTCGCCGACCACCGCGAGCTGCTGTTCTCCATCGTCTACAACATGCTCGGCACGGTCGGCGACACCGACGACGTGCTCCAGGAGACCTGGCTCGCGTGGGCGGCGTGCGACGTGGCCGCCATCGGCAACCCCCGCGCCTACCTGGTGCGGGTCGCGGTCAACCAGGCCCTCGCCCATCAGAGCGCGTTGCGCAGGCGCAGGGAGACCTACCTGGGCCCGTGGCTGCCAGAACCGCTGGTCACGGGTCCCGACGCCGCCGAGCCCGCCGTACGCGCCGAGTCGGTGTCGATCGCGCTGCTGGTGATCCTGGAGACGCTCACGCCGCTGGAGCGGGCCGTGTTCGTCCTGCACGAGGTGTTCGCCTACCAGCACACCGAGATCGCCGACATGCTCGACCGCAGCCCGGCCGCGATCCGGCAGCTCGCCCATCGGGCCCGCGAACACGTGCAGGCGCGGCGTCCCCGCGCCCGGGTCGACCGGCGTACGCACCGGGAGGTGACCGAGCGCTTCATCGAGGCGGCGTTCGGCGGCGACCTGGCCGCGCTGATGGAGATGCTCGCGCCCGACGTCGTCCTGTGGCCCGACGGCGGGGGCAAGTCGACGGCGGGCGGGCCGCGTCCGATCCGCGGCCGCGACAAGGTCGCCCGCGTGGTCGTGGCCAACGCGCGCGGCGGCGTGGACGTCCGCTATCGCCAGGTCAACGGCGACCCCTCCGTGGTCATCTTCGAGGAGGACGCGCCCCTCGCGGTGATGGTGCTCGACCTCGACGCGGACGGGGAGCAGGTGCGCGCCATCTACGTGGTCAGCAACCCCGACAAGCTCGGCACCGCCTCCGGCGACACCCCGTGACACGGCAGAACGGGCCGGGCGCCCGGAGGACGCCCGGCCCGTCACCGGTTTATCCGATGCTCGACCAGGGACCGTTCGGGTCGCCCGGCTTCTGGTTGCGGGTCCACCACTTCGCCTGATAGACGACGCCCTGGTATTCCGCCCGGTCACCGGCGACGAAGATCCGCGACGGGGTCCAGACGGCGGTGCCGTCCGACGTGGACACGATCTCCTGCCACGGGCCGTACGGGTCGCCGGGGGCCTGGTTCTTCGTCCACCACGAGGCGCGCCAGACCGAGCCCTTGTACGACACCTGGTCACCGGTGTCGTACGTCGTGGTGGCGGCCCAGGCCGGCGGGTTGCCGATGACGAGGGAGACGGTCTGCTCGGTGGTCAGCCCGTTCGTGCCGACCGCGTCGATCTTGAGCTGATAGGTGCCGTTCGGATAGGCGGTGGTGTCGACGACGAGGTTGGGGTGGAGCCCGTCGTTGTGGCTGCCGGGCGCCTTGGTGTTGTCGGTCAGCCAGACACCGTCACGGTTGAGCTCGATGTAGGTGTACGAGATATCGGACGCGGCGCCGCCGAGGTCGACGGTGAAGGTCGCCGTGCCGGAGACGGTCGCGCCGTCGGCCACCGAGACACCCGTGATCGCCGGGTAGGGCGTGAGCGTCCAGAAGTGGTCGGGGACGGCGGCGTCACCGGTCGCGGGGGCCGGGCTGGCGACGAGGGTCGCGTTGCGCCCGTTGCCCGACGAGTCGGCGACGGCCGTTCCCGTGCTCTCGTCGAACGTGTAGCGCAGGACGTCGCCCGTGCCGGCCTGCCCGGTCGCCAGGGCGGACACCTCGGACGCGGTCAGCGCGCGGCTGTAGACGTTGAAGTCGTCCACCGCGGCGGCCAGGTAGGGGTCTCCCCCGTACTGTGAACGGCCGATCCAGTTCTGGGTGGTGTTGCCGAGGCTGGACGGGTGCAGGGTGATATTGGCGTTGGTGGCTACGGCCTTGTCGTTGACGTAGAGGGTGCCGGTGGTGCCGGACACGGTCACCGTCACCAGCGACCAGGTGTTGAGCGGCAGGGTCGTGGTGGAGCTGATGAGCTGCTCCCCGCCGGCGCCGCTGGTCGTGATGGCGAACCGGAGCCCGGAGCCGTTGGTGAGCGTCAGGAACATGTAGTTCGACGCGCCGGTGCCGAAGTCGAACACGCGCGACCACGTGGAGTTCTTCGTGGGGTTGACCCACGTCGAGACCGTGAAGTCGCCCGTGACGCCGCTCACCGCGCCGCGCGGCACGTTGACGTACTGGTTGGCGCCGGACAGCGCGACCGCCTTGCCGAGCTTGCCGGTCACCCGGGTGCCGCCGATGCCGGAGGAGGTGACGGTGGTGTCACTCCACTGCACGACCTGCGCGCCCGGGTCCTTGCTCATGCCGTCGACGGCGAGCACCAGGCCCGTGTCGTAGTTCACGAGCTGGTTGTGGCCCTTCCCGTCGGGCACGACCTGCCAGAGCTGCGTGTTGGCACCGGTGTCGGTCTCCACTACGGCGGACGCGCCGTTGCCGGACGAGGCGTCCTTCACCCCGAGCACGAGGCCGCCGGCCGCGTTGACCACCTTGTGGAGGCCGGAGCCGGCGGAGACCAGCTTCCAGCGCTGCGTGGCGCCGCCCGCGACGGCGGCCTGGTTCACCAGGGTCCCGGCCGACGTGCCCGCGTCGTGGGTGTCGAGCGCGAGCCCGCTGTTGAGGTTGGTGATCCGATAGGTGCTCTCGAGGTCGGTCGCCTCACCGTCGCCGCTGATCACCAGGTGGTAGGCGTCGGCGGAGCTCATCGCCACCGGCACCGTGATGGAGCCGTCGGTGACCTTGTAGACGGTGTCGGAGATGGTGATCGGGCCGGCGACGGGGTTGGTGCGCCCGTACGACGGGGTGTATTCGAGCTTGGCGTGGACGGTGTCGCCCGGGGTGTCGCCGAGGTCGAGCTTGTCCAGCCCGTCGACCTTGACGGCGGTGGCGCCGCTGCCGCCGCCGAAGACCACGCTGACCTGCTTCTTGTCGGCGGGCACGGCGGCGGCGCCGTCGAGGCCGGTCGTGGCGTTGGGCGGGGTGGTGGTGACCATGTCGCCGCTCATGTCGGCGTACCACTTGTAGAGCCAGTAGGCGCCGTTCGGCTTCCCGCCGGTGCCGGTCAGCAGGTCGCCGAGCGCGCCATAGCCGTTCCAGAACGCGAGCTCGGCGTCGTGGATGCCGTATCGCTCGAACTTGGCGATGTAGCCCACGAGCGCGCCGGGGATGCCGACCTCGGAGGGCGCGGCGTACTCCTCGATCGAGATCGGGCGGGGGCTGATGCCGAGGTCCTTCATGATGGCGTTGACCTTGGCGAGGTCGGTCACGATCTTGCCCGAGTTGATCAGCTCATGCCAGGAGATGATGTCGGGCACCGTGTCGGTCTCGACCGCGTTCCGGAGGAAGTTCTCCATGTCGTTGATGTTGTCGGAGAAGCTCGGGCCCTGGATCGGCGTGTCCGGGTCGAGCGAGCGCACCTGGCGGAAGGTCTTCGTCCAGAAGTCCTCGTAGGTGCCGTTGGACGCGAGCCAGGTGTTGTCCGACTCGTTCCACAGCTCCCACGCCGCCATGTTCGTCACTCCGGACGCCTGGACGGCCTTGACCTGCTGCTCCACGACGCCGGGCCAGGTGTCCCAGCTGAACCTGTACGGCCAGCCCGCGTAGTAGTCCGACAGGCGGTTGACGACCTTCGCGCCCGCTCTGGCCGCCTTGTCGGCGACCACCAGCACGTCGCCCTTGGCCTGCTGCTTGCCGCCCACGGCCATCTGCACGAACGTGTTCGGCTTGATGGCCTTGACCAGGTCGTCGGAGGGCGTCGCGTCGTCGGCGAGGCCGTACAGGGAGCCCGTCGCGACGTGCGTGACTGGGCGGAACGGCTGGTCTGCCTTCACCACGAGCGTCGCCGCGGGTGCAGGCGCGGCGGCCGGCGTGGGATCCGCGGATGCGGGCGTCGCGGAGAGGGCGGCTCCGGTGGCCGCGCTCGCCAGCGCGGCCACCACGGCTGCCGCGCGGCTCAGGAACCGGCCGCGGCCACGGGCTAACGGACTCCCCGGGGGAAATGCCGTTCGGGACATGGGTGCTACTCCTTTGTGTTGCGTGAACGCGGGGGCGTTCACCTTTCGCACGTCGTCTCACCAAGACGGTGTTAGCGCTAACATTTCGGCCGAGCCGTGGACGACGTCGTTCGTGCGGGTGCGGGACGCTTCCTCAGTCCTTGACGGCGCCGGCGGTGACCCCGGCGGCGACGTAACGCTGGGCGATGACGAGGAGCACGGTGGCCGGGATCGACGCGACGACCGCGGTCGCCATGATGGCGTTCCACTCCTGGTTGTTGTTGCCGATGTAGTGATAGATGCCGAGCGTGATCGGCTGGTGGCCGCCGCCCTGGTCGAGGGTGGAGGCGAAGACGAAGTCCGACCAGGCCCACAGGAACGCGAACAGCGACACCGTGATGACCGAGTTGCGGGAGACCGGCAGCACGACCGACCAGAACGTGCGCAGCGCGCCCGCGCCGTCCACCCGGGCCGCCTGCATCAGCTCCTCGGGAATGCCGGACATGAACGCCGTGAAGATCAGCACGGCGAACGGCACCGCGAGGGTGGAGTCGGCCACGATCAGCCCCGGCACGGTGTTCAACACCCCGGTGCTCAGGAAGATCGCGTAGAACCCCATCGCCATGATCACGCCGGGGATCATCTGGGCGATGAGCAGCACGAAGCTCAGCACGCCGCCGCCGCGCGGGCGCAGCTTGGCCAGCGAGTATGCCGCGGGCGCCGCGATCACCAGG
>NZ_VJVX01000064.1:0-44810 GCF_008033685.1 Microbispora sp. CSR-4 | reverse complement strand
TCACCCGTCACCGACGACACATCCAGCACCCGCCCGTCCGGCGCGAGCACACACGGCCGCTCCTCACCCACCGGACCCACCCGCAACAGCTTCACGATCTTGACCTCTCCGCTGGTTCTCAGGGGCGTACGCGTGGAGAGCCTGTCAGATTCATCGGGTTTAAGTAAAGCCTTCGGCCGGATATCAGGGGGCTTGCCTTGACCTATGGTCGGTGTGATCCTACTGTTCCATTCATATTCATCGGATCAATTGGAGTTCGCCCATGCCGACGATCACCTCGGTGAACGTGATCGACATCAGGTTTCCGACCTCCGCGACGCTCGATGGCTCGGATGCCATGAATCCGGACGGCGACTACTCCGCGGCGTACGTGGTGCTGGAAACCGACGACGGCGACCTGGCCGGGCACGGTCTCACTTTCACGATCGGGCGGGGCAACGACCTGTGTGTGGCCGCCGCCCGGCAGATCGGGGCGCGGCTGGCCGGGCGTGATGTGGACGAGCTGGCCGGCGACCTCGGCGGCCTCTATCGGGAGATCATGGCCGACAGCCAGATGCGCTGGCTCGGGCCGGAGAAGGGTGTGGTCCACATCTCGGCCGCCGGCGTGCTCAACGCGGCCTGGGACCTTGCGGCCCGCCGGGCCGGCAAGCCGCTGTGGCGCTTCGTGGCCGACATGACCCCCGAGGAGCTGGTCGCGGCCTGCGACTTCCGTTATCTGTCCGACGTGCTGACCCCGGCCGAGGCCGTCGAGATGCTGGCCCGGCTCGCGCCCACGCGTGAGGAGCGGATCGCCGAGCTGGCCGAGCACGGCTATCCGGCGTACACCACCACCCCGGGGTGGCTCGGCTACGACGACGACAAGCTGCGCCGGCTGTGCCGCGAGGCCGTCGCCGACGGCTGGACCCACGTCAAGCTCAAGGTCGGAGCCAACGTGGAGGACGACGTCCGCCGGTTGTCGATCGCCCGCGAGGAGCTCGGCGACCGCACGCTCATGATCGACGCCAACCAGGTGTGGGACGTGCCCCAGGCGATCGAGTGGGTCAACCGGCTCGCGGCGTACGAGCCGCTGTGGATCGAGGAGCCGACCAGCCCCGACGACGTCCTCGGCCACGCGGCCATCCGGAAGGCGATCGCCCCCGTCGGCGTCGCCACCGGCGAGCACTGCCACAACAGGGTGATGTTCAAGCAGCTCCTGCAGGCCGGGGCGATCGACTTCTGCCAGATCGACTCCTGCCGGCTCGCGTCGGTCAACGAGATCGTGCCGGTGCTGCTCATGGCCGCCAAGTTCGGCGTGCCGGTCTGCCCCCACGCGGGCGGGGTCGGGCTGTGCGAGCTGGTCCAGCACATGGCCGTGGTCGACTACGTGTGCGTGAGCGGCAGCCTGGAGGGCCGGGTGCTGGAGTACGTCGACCACCTGCACGAGCACTTCACCGACCCCGTCCGCATCGGGCGAGGCCGCTACCTGCTGCCCGAAAAGCCTGGTTACAGCGCTCGTATGCACCCTGAGTCGATCGACGCGTACCGCTACCCTGATGGTCACCAATGGGGAGGCTGACGTGGGCGTCATCGAGACGGCGATCGACACGATCAAGCAGATGATCATCGATGGGGAGCTGCGCCCGGGGCAGAAGCTCCCCGTCGAGAAGATTCTGGCCGAACAGCTCGGTGTCGCCCGCAACACGCTGCGCGAGGCCGTGCGCGCGCTGGTCGCCATGAGGGTGCTGCAGACGCGGCAGGGCGACGGCACCTACGTCACCAGCCTGTCTCCCGATCTGCTGCTCGACGGGATGAGCTTCGTCGCCGACATCCACGTCGACGCCGGCGCGGGGGAGTTCCTGCACGTGCGCAGGATCCTGGAGGCGGAGGCGACGGCGCTGGCGGCCACGCGCATCCCGGACGCCGACCTCGTCCACCTGGGCGACCTGCTCGACGAGGCCGAGACGGTGGCCGCCTGTGATCCTGTCGACCACGAGAAACTGGTCGCCCTCGACCAGGACTTCCACGCGCTCATCGCCTCCCATTGCGGCAACGCCGTCCTCGCCGCCGTCATCCAGAACATGTCGGGCCGCACCGTACGAGCCCGGATCTGGCGCGGCATGAGCGACCCCGAGGCCGTTCACCGCACCCTCCGGGAGCACCGGGCCGTCCATCGGGCTCTGCTCGCGCGGGACTCCGAGCGGGCCAGGCTCCACGCCGCCCTGCACGTCCTCGGCGTCGAGGAGAGCCTCGCCGGCTCGCGTCCCTTCACAGGAGAGACCACCCATGACTGATCGTCCCGGTTCCGGGGGAGACACGCCGTCGTCCGCCGGCCGGGTGGACGTGGCGGGCGACGCCATGGACCGGCTGACGGCCCGGCTACGCGATGAGGACGCCGTCGTCGTCGCCTATTCCGGCGGCGCCGACTCCGCGCTGCTCGCCTTCGCCGCCGCGAAGGTGCTCGGAAGGCGCGCACTGGCCGTCACCGCCGTCTCCCCGAGCCTGGCCGCCTCCGAGCGGGCCGCCGCCCGCGACTTCGCGCGCGCCCACGGCCTGGCCCATCTGGAGGTGTGCACGGACGAGGGCGACAGGCCCGAATACGCCGCCAACGGCGCCGACCGCTGCTACCACTGCAAGTCGGCGCTGTTCGACGCGCTCACTCCACTCGCCGCCGCCATGGGCGCCCGGATCGCGCTCGGCACCAACCTCGACGACCTCGGCGACCACCGGCCCGGGCAGCGGGCCGCGGCCGAGCGCGGGGCCATCGCGCCGCTGGTGGACGCCGGGCTCACCAAGGCCGACGTCCGCGCGGTCAGCCGGAGACTCGGCCTGGTCACCGCGGACAAGCCCGCCGCGCCCTGCCTGGCCTCCCGGGTGAGCTACGGCGACCCGGTCACGCCGGAGATCCTGCACAGGATCGAGACCGCCGAGGCCGCGCTGCGCGATCTCGGCTTCCCGGTGTGCCGGGTGCGTGCCCACGCAGGCGGCACACTCGCCCGGGTCGAGGTTCCGGGCGCCGACATCCCGCGCGCGTGCGAGCTGCGCGAGCGCGTCGACGCCGCGGTCCGCGGCGCCGGGTTCACCTTCTGCTCGCTGGACCTGTCCGGTTTCGCGTCCGGGCGCCTCAACGCGCTGCTGCCGCTGCTCCCTTCGTGACGCGCACGTCCGCCTGACCGGAGCCGTACGCGGCGAGGAGAGGAGAGGGGGAGACCGGCGCCGCGATCGGCCTCCCCCTCTCGTCATTCCTGCGACTTTCCGCTGGTGAGGCGGGAGATCGCAAGCGCGGTGAGGATGATCGCCCCGTTGAGCGCCTGGATCCACTGCGCGGGGACGCCCGCGAGGGGGAGGACGTTCTGGATCATGTAGAGCAGCAGGATGCCGGTGAACGCGCCGAACACGGTGCCCTTGCCGCCGTTCAGGCTGACTCCGCCGATGACGGCCGCGGCGAACACCGTGAAGATCGCGCCGTCGCCCTGGGCCGCGGCCACGGAGGCGAGCCGGCCCGTCAGCAGGAGACCGCCGATCGCGGCCAGCAGGCTCGCGGAGATCAGCACGATCCACAGCACCCGGTCGGTGCGGATTCCGGCCGCCTTGGCGGCGTCGACGTTCCCGCCGATCGCGTAGAGCGCCCGGCCGAACCGGGTGAATCCCATGACCACGATGCCGACGGCGAACAGCAGCAGGCAGATCCAGATGGACGCGGGCACGCCGAGCCACATGGCCGAGCCGAAGTAGGTCATCGACTCCGGCAGGTTGAAGAAGGTCTGCCCGCCGGAGATGCCCGTGAGGAGGCCGCGCAGCACGATCAGCATGCCCAGGGTGACGATGAAGCCGTTGAGCCCGAAGCGGACGATGAACAGCGCGTTCACCGCACCGATCAGCACGCCCACCGCGAGCGTGACGGGGATTCCCCAGGCGCCGGGCAGCAGCCCGAGCCCCGGCCCCGTCCCGGCGGCGACCGTGAGCCACGCGGCCACGCCGGGGGCCAGCCCGAAGGTCGACTCGAGCGACAGGTCCATCCTGCCGGCGACCAGCACGAGCGTCTGCGCCAGGACGAGGAGCGAGATCTCCGACATGGTCTGCAGGATGTTGATCAGGTTGTCGCTCTGCAGGAAGATCGGGTTGACGATCTGCCCGACGATCGCGATCACGATGATCGCGGGAACGAGCGCGAAGTCGCGCAGCCGCGCCAGGCGGATGGCCGGGCGGCGTCTCCCCGCCTCCTCGGGAGCCGGCGGGCTCGGAGGGTGTCCCGTCGTGGCGGGAGCGGTGGTGCTGTCAGGCATCGAGGTCGACTCCTTCCATGGCGGCCACCATCTCGTGGTCGTGCCAGCCGGCGGCCAGTTCCGCGACGACGCGGCCGTGGAACATCACGAGCACCCGGTTGCACAGCCGCAGGTCGTCAAGTTCATCGGAGGCGATCACGACGCCGGTCCCGTTGTCGGCGATCTCCTCGACCTTGCCGAGCAGGAACTCCTTCGACCGGACGTCGACTCCGGCCGTCGGAGTGATCAGCACGAGCAGGCGGGGGTCGCTGGCCAGGGCGCGGGCCATCACGACCTTCTGCTGGTTGCCGCCGGACAGCCCGGAGACGGGGAGCTCCGGGCCGGGTGTCTTGATCGCGAGATTCGTGATCATCTCGCGGGCCAGCGCGTCCTTGCGCCGGCCGCTGACGAACCCCGCCTGGCCGAGCCGTTCGGGCACGGTCAGCGTGGTGTTGTCGGCGATGGACATCAGGGGAACGAGGCCCTGATGGTGACGGTCGCGGGGCACCAGGCCCACCCCGGCGGCCAGCGAATCCGGCACACTGCCGGGGCGCGGGCGGTTCCCGGCCACCTCCAGGGTGCCGTCCCGGGGAGCGCGCAGCCCGGCGATGGCCTCGGCGAGCTCGTTCTTCCCGCTGCCGCCCAGGCCCGCCAGCCCCACGATCTCCCCGGCCCGCACCCGGAGGTCGACGTCCTGGTAGACGTCGCCGTCGGACAGGCCCCGTACGTCGAGGACCACCGGGGCGTCCGCCGGAACCGCCGGGCGTACGGCGTGCTCCCGCAGCCCCGCGGCCTCACCGGTCATCGCCGCCACCAGCTCGCCCTGCGGCAGATCGGCCACCGGCGCGGTGAGGATGTGCCGGGCGTCCCGGAACACCGTGACCGTGTCGCAGATCTCGTAGATCTCCTGCAGGTGATGACTGATGAACAGGAAGGTGACCCCCTGCTCGCGCATCGCCCGCATCCGGTCGAAGAGCCGGGAGATCGCCGCGCCGTCGAGCTGGGCGGTGGGCTCGTCGAGGATGATGAACCGCGCGCCGAACGACAGCGCCCGGGCGATCTCCACGAACTGCCGCTGCTCGACCCCGAGCTCCCCGGCCGGCCTGCGGACGTCGACGTCCACCGACCATGCCTCCAGCAGGTCGGCCGCCTTCCGCCACAGGCTCTTCCAGCCGACCAGCCCCAGCCGGTTGCGGTCGTGCCTGTTCAGGTAGAGGTTCTCCGCCACGGTCAGCTCAGGGATGATCGTGGACTTCTGGTAGACGCAGGCGACCCGTTCCCGCCAGGCGTCCCGGTCGGACAGCCGCGGCGCGGGCGACCCGGCGAAGCGGACCTCGCCCTCGTCCGGCGCCTGCAGCCCGGTCAGGATGGAGACCAGCGTCGACTTGCCCGCACCGTTGCGCCCGACCAGCGCGTGCGCCTCCCCGGGCCCGATCGTGATGCGGGCGCCGTCGAGCGCCGTCGTCTCGCCGTACCTCTTGGTGATGTTCTCCGCCGCGGCGACGGGCGGGTCCGTACGGCCCGGCCCGCCGTCGCGGGCGGGTGGAGGGCTCGCGGGCCCTCCCGCGAACGCTTCCATCGGTCACGCCCTCTCAGCTCAGGTTGTTGCCCCACAGCGACTTGTCGTCGTGCTTCACGCTGGAGATCCCGCCATAGGTGCCGCCGTCGGCCGTGACGAGCGGCGCGGACAGCTGGTCCTCCAGCAGGCCCGGCCGCACCTGGATGATGGTGCTGTCGTGATCGGTCGGCCCCGGCTGGAAGGTCTTGCCCTCGATCGCGGCCTGCGCGTACGACAGCGCCCACTTGGCGTACAGGTCCGCGGGCTGGGAGACGGTCGCGTCGATGTTCCCGGCGGCGATGTCCTTGAGCTCCTGCGGGATGCCGTCGTTGGAGACGACGAAGACGTGCTTGGGGTCGTCCGGCGGCACCAGCAGGTCGCGCTGCTTGAGCACCTGCAGCGTGCCGGCGAGGGCGAAGCTCGACTGCATGTAGACGCCCTTGACGTCGGGGTTCGCGGTCAGCACCGTCGAGAGCTTCTGCGAGGCCACGGCGCCGTCCCAGTTCGTCGCCTCGCCGAACACCTTGATGCCGGGATAGTTCTGCTTCATGCAGTCGTTGAACGCCTCGGTGCGGTCCCGGCCGTTGATGGAGGCCAGGTCGCCCTCCAGCATGACCACCTTGCCGTTGCCGCCGAGCTTCTCGCCCAGGAACCTGCAGGCCTTCTCCCCGTACGCGCGGTTGTCGGCGCGCACGACCATGAAGGCGTTCCCGGTGTCGGGCCGGGTGTCCACCAGCACGGCGGGGATCTTCTTGTTCTCGAGCTGCTGCAGCGTGGGCGCCACCGCCGCGGTGTCCTGCGGCGCCATGACCACGCCCTTCACACCCTGGCTCATCAGGGTCTGCACGTTGGCGGTGAGCTTCGCGATGTCGTTCTGGGAGTTGGTGGTCTTGATCTCCGCGCCCAGCTCGCCGGCGAACTTCGGCACGTAACTGATGTAGGAGTTCCAGAAGTCCGTGTCGGAACGCGGATAGTCGACGCCGATGACCGGCTTCGCCGCCGCGTCGTTCCCGGAGCCGCCGTCTCCCGTGCCGCCGCTGCCGCCACAGGCGGCGGCGAGGCATCCGGACAGGGCTAAGGCCGCGGCGAGTGCGAACCGTTTGCGTTCCATCGTCTCTCCTTCTGAAGCACCACGGCTGCCATGCCGTCGCCGACGCTCAGGTGACGTCCGCGTCGTCGTACGGGGCATGGGTGAGGTTGGTCGTGAGGGGGCCAATCACGACAGGACATGGGATGTCTTTCTATGCTCAAAACCGCTCTAGTGTCCAGACCTTGGGTAAGGATGGTGATATTCCGTTACGCACGCGGCTCTCATCACCAAGGGATCCGACGTCTCGGCCATCACCGTACGGGTGGGAAGACCGGACACATCGCATGTCTGCGGGCCGGAAGACGCAGCACGCTACGTGGACCATGTGGAGGTCTGGTGTCCTGACACACCAAAATGCAGGTATGTCGTTGACCGAGCAGGCGATCGAGCGCATCAGGCAGCGCATCAAGGACGGGACGCTTCCTCCGGGCGCCCGGCTGCCTCCAGAACAGGACCTGGCCGCCGAGCTGGGCCTGTCCCGCAACCTGCTCAGGGAGGCCGTCCGCTCCCTCGTCACCACACGCGTGCTGGAGGTGCGCAGGGGCGACGGCACGTACGTCACGAGCCTTTCGCCGGAGCTGCTGCTCGAAGGGGTCGGCCTCGCCGTCGAGATGATGCGGGGCGACGACCTGCTCGAGATCACCGAGGTGCGGCGGCTGTTCGAGCCGGTCGCGACGGGTCTGGCCGCCGCCCGGATCACCGCCGGGCAGCTCGCGGACGTCGAGCGGCATCTCAACGCGATGATCGCGGCACAGAACGACACCGAAGCGCTCAACCACCACGACGACGCCTTCCACCGGGCCGTTTTCGACGCCACGGGCAACAAGTCCCTGGCCGCCCTCCTCGGCGGCATCGCCAGCCGCACTCTCCGGGCGCGGGTCTGGCGCGGGCTGGTGGAGGAGAACGCGGCCGGCCGTACGATCGCCGAGCACGCCGCCATCTATCGCGCGCTCGCGGCCGGCGACGCCGCGCTCGCCCAGGCGGTCGCGCTCGTGCACGTCAGCACCACGGAGACCTGGCTGCGGGAGAACCTCGGCCGGTCGCGTCCCGGCACGGACCCCGACTCGGCGCGGTGATCAGGGCACGGTGATCAGGGCACGGTGATCAGGGCACGGTGATCAGGGCGCGGTGATCCCTGTGTGGTGATCCCTGTGCTGTGATCAGGGCGCGTCGCCGTCGTCGGGCAGCCGGGGGAGGGACTCCTCGACCCCGACGAGATGGTTGGCCATCCGGATGCGCGCCCGTTCGGGATCGCGTGCCGCGAGCGCCGCCCAGATCGCCACGTGCTCGTCGTGGGTACGCCGGTCGGCGCCCTCCTCGTGGAGGCTCCGCCACAGCCGGCCGCGGACGGTGCGCCGGGCGAACGCCTCGATCAGGCCGACCAGGACCGGGTTGTCGGTGTGGGCGGCGATGATGCGGTGGAAGGCGATGTCGATCTCGATGAGGCGCTCGTGGTCGTGGGGCGCCTGATCGATGATCCGGGCCGACTCGCCGAGCAGGTCCCTGGCCTGGCAGAGCGCCTCGTCGGTGATGCTGGTGGCGGCGAGCCGGGCCGCCTCCGATTCGAGCAGACGCCGGACGGTGTAGACGTGCCGCGGGTCGCCCTGGCCGTGCAGGTCCACGACGAAGCCCATCGGAGCCAGCAACTGCGTCGCGTCGAGGTTCGTGATGTACGTCCCGTCGCCCTGCCGGGTGCTGACGATGCCGAGGATCGACAGCGCCGAGATCCCTTCGCGCAGCGCCCCGCGTGAGACGCCCAGCGACTCGGCGAGGTCCTTCTCGACGGGCAGACGGTCGCCGGGCCGCAGGACGCCGTCGAGGATCATCCGCTTGATGCTGTCCACTACATCGTCTGTGCGTGACATGGCAGGTAGGTTCCCAGGGTCGGCGGGAGCGGGGGATTCCCCGTTACCACGGCGTGCGGGGAGCGGATGCGGCCTGCCCGCACGTCGTTCGCGCATGGTCGTCGGGAATCACTGCTGCTCTACGGATACAGGACGCGGCCGCGTGCCGCTACCCGGCGCCGCATGGCCTTTCCCGCCAAAGGTTAGATGTATTCCGGCCTGATAGCGGTCGGATGACCGGCTTGCGGGGGTTTTGCATCACATCGTTGACCGATACATCAAATCTTTGTAGCTTTGCCATCACCCCCTACACAGCCTCGTCACGCAGCCGGTCCCGCCGAACCCCGCCCGTCTCCTCGATGCGGGGCTCTCGCAGCCCAAGGGCGCGGCGCCGGCCGCCGGCAAGGCAGCCATGCGCTTGGAGAGCGAATGCCAGATCTGACGCGAAGGCAATTAATGAAGATCGGCACGGTCGGAGCCGGGGCTCTGATGCTGCCGATGCAGTGGACGGCGGTCGCCCGAGCAGGATCGGTGGCACCCTCGGAGGTGCGCGCCGCCAGCGACATGGCGCTCTGGTACGACAAGGGCGCGGGCACGGACTGGCTCCGCGCCCTCCCCATCGGCAACGGACGCCTCGGCGCGATGGTGTTCGGCAACGTCGACGCCGAGCGCCTGCAGCTCAACGAGGACACGGTCTGGGGCGGCGGGCCGTACGACCAGAGCAACCCGAAGGGCCTGGCGGCGCTGCCGGAGATCCGGCGCCTGGTCTTCGAGGACCAGTGGACCCAGGCACAGACGCTGATCGACCAGAACATGCTGGGCTCACCCGCGGGCCAGCTCGCCTACCAGACGGTCGGCAACATCAGGCTGACCTTCCCCGGCACCAGCGGGTTCACCGAATACAACCGCCAGCTCGACCTCACCACCGCCGTCGCGTCCGTCACCTACCTGCTGAACGGCGTGCGCTACAAGCGCGAGGTGTTCGCCAGCGCGCCCGACCAGGTCATCGTCGTCCGCCTCACCGCCGACAAGCCCGGCTCGATCACCTTCAGCGCGACGTTCGACAGCCCCCAGCGCACGACGCTGACCAGCCCGGACAGCTCCACGGTCGCGCTCGACGGCGTCTCGGGCAACTTCGAGGGCATCACCGGCCAGGTCAAGTTCCTGGCGCTGGCCAAGGCCGTCGCCGAGGGCGGCAGCGTCACGAGCTCCGGCGGAACGCTCCAGGTGTCCGCCGCCGACAGCGTGACGCTGCTGATCTCCATCGGCTCCAGCTACGTGAACTACAAGGATGTCAGCGGCGACTACCAGGGCATCGCGCGACAGCACCTCGAGGCCGCCCAGGGCACGGCGTACGACACGCTGCGCAGCCGGCACGTGGCCGACTATCAGGAGCTGTTCAACCGGACGACGCTCGAACTCGACCGCACCGACGCGGCCGACCAGCCGACCGACGTCCGGATCACCCAGCACGGGGCCGTCGACGACCCCCAGTTCTCCGCGCTGCTCTTCCAGTTCGGCCGCTACCTGCTGATCTCCTGCTCGCGGCCGGGGACCCAGCCGGCCAACCTCCAGGGCATCTGGAACGACTCGATGAGCCCGCAGTGGGACTCGAAGTACACCATCAACGCGAACCTGCCGATGAACTACTGGCCCGCCGACACCACGAACCTGTCGGAGTGCTTCGAGCCGGTGTTCAGCATGATCAACGACCTCACGGTGACCGGCGCGCGCACGGCCGAGGTGCAGTACGGCGCCGGCGGCTGGGTCACCCACCACAACACCGACGCGTGGCGGGCGACCTCGGTCGTCGACGGCGCGTTCTGGGGCATGTGGCAGACCGGCGGCGCGTGGCTGGCCACCATGATCTGGGACCACTACCTGTTCACCGGCGACGTCGAGTTCCTGCGTAAGAACTACCCGGCGATGAAGGGCGCGGCGCAGTTCTTCCTCGACACCCTCGTCGAGGAGCCGAAGCTCGGATATCTCGTCACCAACCCGTCGAACTCGCCCGAGCTCAGCCACCACGCGAACGCCAGCGTCGCCGCCGGCCCGACGATGGACAACCAGATCCTGCGCGACCTGTTCGACGGCTGCGCGGAGGCCAGTGAGGTCCTCGGCGTGGACGCGAGCTTCCGGGCACAGGTCCTGGCCGCCAGGGACCGGCTCGCCCCGATGAAGATCGGTTCGCGCGGCAACATCCAGGAGTGGCTGTACGACTGGGTGGAGACCGAGCAGAACCACCGGCACATCTCCCACCTGTACGGCCTGCACCCCAGCCACCAGATCACCAAGCGCGGCACCCCGGAGCTGTACGACGCGGCGCGGCGGACTCTCGAACTGCGCGGCGACGACGGCACCGGCTGGTCGCTGGCCTGGAAGATCAACTACTGGGCGCGGATGGAGGAGGGCAACCGGGCGCACGACCTGGTCCGCCTCCTGGTCACCCCGGCCAGGCTCGCGCCGAACATGTTCGACCTGCACCCGCCGTTCCAGATCGACGGCAACTTCGGCGCGACCTCCGGCATCACGGAGATGCTGCTGCAGAGCCACACCGGCGAGCTGCACGTGCTGCCGGCGCTTCCGGACGCCTGGCGGAACGGAAAGGTGCGCGGCCTGCGGGGCCGCGGCGGCCATACCGTCGGCGCGGCGTGGAGCGAGGGGCAGGCCGACGAATACCTCATCACGCCCGACCGCGACGGTGTCGTCAAGGTGCGCGGCGGCATCTTCGCCGGGCGTCACAAGGTCCGCGACGTCACCGGCGGCGGCTCGGCCACGGTGGAGAAGACCGAGGCCGACGCCGTCCGGATCACCGCGCAGGCCGGTCACACCTACCGGGCGTACGCGCTGCAGAAGGTCACGGTGACCGCACCGGTCGAGGTCACCCCGGGTGAGGCGGCGAAGGCCGAGGTCACCGTCAGAGCGGTCGAGGAGCCGCTGGCGTCGGCGAGCGTGGCCCTCACGGTGCCGGAGGGGTGGACCGTCACCCCCGAGCACGCCGAAGTGGGGCCGCTGGCGGCGGACGCGAAGGCCACGGTGGAGTTCACCTTCACTCCCGCCACCGGCGCGGCGAGCGGCGCCGCGACCGTCACCGCCGTCCTCAGCGGCACCGAGGGGGGCGACGACTGGGCCGTCTCCACGACGGCCACGGTGCAGGTGTGGGGCGGCGGCGAGAAGCCGCTTGAGGAGCTCTTCAGCAACGTCGCGGTCACCGACGACACCAACACCGCTCCCGGGAACTTCGACGGCAACGGCGCCAGCATCTCCGCCCAGGCGCTGGCGTCGGTCGGCGTCACCCCGGGGGCCACCATCACCAAGAACGGGCTCACCTTCACCTGGCCCGACGTCGCGGTGGGCACCCCCGACAACGCCATCGCCTCCGGGCAGTCCCTCAAGGTGACCGGCACCGGCAAGACGCTCGGCTTCCTGCTGGCCGGGACCTACGGCGCGGTGTCCGGACCGGCCACCGTCGTCTACAAGGACGGCACGAGGCAGACCTTCACCCTCAGCTCGCCCGACTGGTACGGCGCGCCGGCTTCGGGGAGCGACGCCGCCGTCGTGGCCCCCTACCAGAACCGGCCGAACAACCAGCGGCAGAACACCCCCGCCACCATCTACTACTCCGGCGTCACTCTGCAGAACAAGGAGATCTCCCGCGTCGACCTGCCCAACATCAGCCCGAAGGCGGCGAACGGCGTCGCCACGATGCACATCTTCGCCGTCGCCCTCGACTCCGCCACGCCGCCCGAGCCGGAGGTCAAGCTGACCGTCACCGCGTCCTCCCGCTGCATCGGCAGCTCGGCATACGTCGCGGTCACGGCCGTCAACGACTCCGGCGTTCCGGCGACCATCACACTGACCACCCCGTACGGGTCCAAGACGGTGGCCGATGTGGCTCCGGGCAAGCAGGCCTACCAGTCCTTCAACACCCGGACCGCCCAGATCGAGGCGGGCACGGTCACCGTGAAGGCGACCGCCACGATCGACGGCAAGCAGGTCACCTCGTCCTACGACGTCGCGTACAGCGCGGCGAGCTGCGGCTGAGCCGCCGAGATCGCCAAGCCGCTCACACACGTGGCCGGCCGGCAGCCGATCGCCGGCCGTCCGCACCACGGCGGTGTCCTCGTCGCGAGACCTCGGTCCTCACGACGAGGACACCGCCGTGGCACAACCCGGGCCGGCCGCCCAGCCGGCCCTGGCGACTGGGTGCGATTCGCGCCGAAGCCGTCGGCACGGATGAGTCAGAGCTGTTTCAATGTCGCGCCGACTTGAACCACGAGCCAATGTTCATCTCCGAGTAGTCGCCTGGCGTCACTATGAAGCGCCTCGAAAAGCCGGAGGCCGGTCCCTTCATCGCCGGATTCCATGGTCCATCCGGCGAGGGCGCTCCTCGCTGCCAAGGTGACCAGATGTTCGGGGCCGAGCACCCGGTTACTGTCTTCAACCAGCCGAGCGGCCAGGACGGTCGCACGCTGTGGTTCTCCGGCCTTCCCCACCGCTTCAAGGTAGGTGAGCCGCACCTGCAGCGTGCGTGGGTGTTGTGGTTCGTAGGCCTGCTCGCTCTGAGCCAGAGTCTCCTGGAGTATCGCGAGCGCGCTCTCGGCGTCATCGGCCTGGCTCTGAACCGCACCGGGTTTCGTGGAGGCCGGTGGATCAACTCGGTTTCGTGCCGCCCACGGACCTGCACCCCCGAAGGGGACACGGCGTGGACGTGGCCGAACCTCCGACGTCATGGGCCGGGCCGTGCCTGACAGATACAACGCGACCGTGCGGTTTTGCGCTCAGGCGGATAGACCTTCATGACCAGGAACTCCTCATCGGGGTGGCGCTAGTGTTACCGCTATCACTGATGACCGTCAAGGAGAGCACCGCTCGACGGTGAATCTTCCACGTCCTCCCGGTGTCTTTCCAAACCGGCTGCGACCTCGTTCAGCTGCTGTTTCACCTGTTACTCCGGTCTGGCGGAACGGCCGGGCCGGTGACCGGGGCTTGACACCGTCAACGTCACGCTCTACACCGTGATGTTACCGATAACTCATAACAGCGTCGCCGATCCCGTGACGCCGAGCCGACGGGAGCGCGGCTTCCGCGCGCCTCCGCCGTTCCCGCCCTCATGCCCCCGACGACCTGCACGCCCCGACGACCTGCACGTCACCAACGAGCTTCACGCCCCCGATGAAGGAGAAGAACCATGCACCACTTACCCGTTCGCCCGGCGGCCGGGCGGCGACGGTCACCGGGCGCCGTCGCCCTGGGCCTGCTCACGGTGCTCGTCACCCTGGCGGCCACCGCGCTCACCTGGGCGGCGCCGGCCTCGGCGGCCCCCGCGCCGCTGGTGAGCGCGGCCTCCGGCCGGTGCCTCGACGTGAAGGGCAACGTCGACACCCTCGGCACCACGCTGGACATCTGGGACTGCAACGGCCAGGCCAACCAGGGCTTCGAGTTCACCTCGGCCGGCGAACTGCGCACGATGAACGGCACCCGGTGCGTGGACGCCTACAACAACCAGACCTCGCCCGGCACCCAGGTGATCATCTGGTCGTGCAACGGTCAGAACAACCAGAAGTGGCGGCAGAACTCCGACGGGTCGATCACGGGGGTGCAGTCGGGGCTGTGCCTCGACGTGGACCACGCCGGCACCGCCAACGGCACCGCCGTCATCCTGTGGACCTGCAACGGGCAGAGCAACCAGAAGTGGAGCACCACGACCGGCGGCGGGGGCAGTGCCCTCGTGGTCGACGCGAGCAGCGTCGTGCGCCCGGTCACCCGCGTGGCGTCGGGCACCCTCTATGGCCTGTCCGACGCGAACACCCCGCCGGTGTCGATCATGCAGCCGCTGAAGCTGCACCAGCTCCGCCAGCCGCCGCCGCTGCACGAGCACCGGCCGAACGGCTCCCCGGTCCCGATCGGTGACACGCTCAACGTCTGGCGCAACGCCGCCGCCATCGGCGCGGTGATCACGGTCGACATGGCCGACAGCTTCGACGGCTTCCCGTACAACTGGACGAACTGGAACGACTGGTACAGCCGGATCGACAAGATGATCGCGGCGGCGAAGTCGGCGGGCGTCACCAACATCGACGCCTGGGAGCCGTGGAACGAGCCGGACTGGACCTGGCCGTCGGCGGCGGGCGTCTCCTTCAACGAGGGATGGGTGCGCACCTACCAGCGGATCCGGCAGAGTGAGCCGAACAAGCCCATCATGGGCCCGAGCTACTCCTACCTGGACATCAACCGGATGCGGTCCTTCCTCAACAACGCCAAGGCCACGAACACCCTGCCCGAGGTGGTGTCGTGGCACGAGCTGGGCGGATGGCGGAACGTCACCGCGAACGTCCGCGCCTACCGCGCCCTGGAGCGCGAGCTGGGCATCTCGCCGCGGCCCATCTCCATCAACGAGTACGCCACGACAGGCGAGATCGACGTGCCGAGCAGCGTCAACCACTACGTCGCCCAGTTCGAGCGCGAGGGCGTGCGCGACGCCGAGCGGGCGTTCTGGTACGAGGCCGGCACGCTCAACGGCCTGCTGTACAACGGCCAGCCGACGGCGTCGTACTGGATGTACAAGTGGTACGCCGACCAGACCGGCAACATCGTCAAGGTGACCCCGACCACGAACAACGACGGCGTGGCCGCCTATGACGGCAGGACGTTCAGCGTGGTCTTCGGCGGCCAGTCCGGCAACAGCTCGATCCGCGTGGACGGGATCGGCGGGCTGGGCTCCTCGGTCACCGCGACCCTCGAGTACGTCCCCGGCTCGGGCCGCAAGACGAACGTGTCGGCGGCGACCCAGGTGTGGTCGAACGCCTACACCGTCACCAACGGCAGCGTCACGATCCCGATCGCCGGCCAGGACGCCAACGGCGCCTACCGCCTGGTTCTGACCCCCAGGTGACAGGCGAAGGAGGCCCACCGGGCGCCCGGTGGGCCTCCTGTACTCCTATTCCCTCACCAGGTGGATCATGGCGCTGGCGTAGTCGCCGGGAGCCAGTTCGGGGAACAGACCGTGGGTGAGCAGCACGGCCCCGTGGTGGACCTCTCCCGTGACCGCGTCGCGGTAGCGCGCCTGCGGATCGAGGGCGCGCAGGGGGATCCCCGGATCGGCGTGCCCGAACCGGCGGGCGCGCCGGTAGACGAGCACGGCGGCCTCGGCGCCGTCGGGGGCGAGATACTGCACGGCCGACAGCTCGCCGCCCGGCGGCAGCAGGCGGTGCTGCCGGCCGTGCTGGACCAGGTGCCGGATCCGCTTGTAGTCGGCGACGAGCTCGGCCGCCCGGTCCAGATCGGCCTGGCTCCACTCGTCCAGGGCCCCGCCGATCGAGAGCAGCCCGGCCATGGCCACGTGGAAACGGAAGTCGAGGGGGATCTCCCGTCCCGTGTAGGGGTTGGGGCTGTCGGTGACCCACGCGCCCATCACCCGGGCCGGGTAGAACTGCGAGAAGCCGTGCTGGATGTCCAGCCGGTCGAGGGCGTCGGTGTTGTCGGAGGTCCACACCTGGTCGGTGCGGCGCAGGATGCCGAGGTCCACCCGGCCGCCGCCGCTGCTGCACGATTCGATCCGCACGTGCGGGTGGGCGGCGCGGAGCCGGTCGAGCACGTCATACAGGGTGTGCACGTGGCCCAGCCACAGCCGCTCGTCCGGGCCTGCCTCGGTGAAGGGGCGGTTCATGTCCCACTTGAGGAAGTCGATGGCGTTCTTGGCCAGCAACTCGTCCAGCGTCCGGAAGAGCCAGTCCCCGACCTCCGGCCGGGACAGGTCGAGCACGAGCTGGTTGCGGTGCTCGGTGCGCCGCCGGTGCGGCCGGTGGATCACCCAGTCGGGGTGGGCGCGGTAGAGGTCGCTGTCGGGGTTGACCATCTCCGGCTCCACCCACAGCCCGAACAGCATGCCCAGCTCGTGCACCCGGTCGATCAGCGGCCCGAGCCCGTCGGGAAACCGGCGCGGGTTGGGATACCAGTCGCCGAGCCCGGCGGCGTCGTGGGTGCGGGCGCCGAACCAGCCGTCGTCCACCACGAACAGCTCCACGCCCATCCGGGCGGCCGCCTCCGCCAGCCGGATCTGCCCGTCCAGCGAGACGTCGAAGCCCGTCGCCTCCCAGGAGTTGTAGAGCACCGGCCGCAGCTCGCCGGCATGCGGCAGGACATGCCGGAGCTGGTGGTCGTGCCAGGCGCGGCTGGCGGCGCCGAAGCCGCCCTCGGTGTAGAGCCCGGCGCACACCGGCGTGATCAGCTCCTCTCCGGTGCCCAGCTCCCAGGTCACCGGGTCGTGCCCGAAACCCGCGGACAGCGTCACCCGCTCGGTGGGCAGGCGCTGGGCGACGAGCCGCCAGCTCCCGCTCCAGGCCAGCGCGCAGGAGTAGACCGCACCGTGCTCCTCGCCCGCCGTGCCGTCGTCGACCATCGCCCAGGGGTTGGCCTGGTGGCTGGTCACACCTCTGCGGCTGGTCATGACGGTCTCGCCGTACGGCAGCTCGGTGCGGTGCAGCCGGGTCTCCGCGCCCCACTGGCCGCGTACGGAGCTGAGCCGATAGCCGTTCAGCCGGGGGAGCACCCAGGTGGCGGAGTCCGCCCGTACGACGGTGACGGGCTCGCCCTCGTTGCGCAGGACCAGGTGGCGCTCGATCACGTCGCCGAACAGGCGGTAGTGGCACTCGACGGCCAGCGGGTATTGACGGTCGGCGTACGCCAGCACCAGCTCCCGATCGGTGCGGCGTTGCCCGGCGAAGACGAGCTCCAGGTCGCGGGTGCCGTCGGCGAAGCGCACCTGCAACCCGGCGTCTCCGTAGCGCAGGCCTCCGGTCGCGACCAGGTCGAAGGAGCCCTCGAGCGGGTCCTCCACCGGCCGGAAGCCCGGCTGCGGCAGCCGTAGCAGGAGCGAGGCCGCCTGCTCGGGGGTGAACCGGGGACCCCAGTGCAGGACGCGCGGCCGGTCGGCCTCGTCGAGGTGCAGCACATAGGAGGAGGACGGCCCGGACAGCACCCACAGGCGGTGTTCGGAGTCGTGATGGATCATCTCGGCCTTTCGACGGCGAAGGGAAGGACGGCATGACACACGGAACGCTCCACCCGCATGGCGCGGCGGAGGACCGTGGCGTTGGCAGGGGACCGTGGTGGGCGAAGGGCTCTGGGATGCGGCGGAGGGGCTGGGATGCGGCGAAGGGGCTGGGGTGCGGCGGAGGGGCTGGGGAGGCGCGGGAGGTCAGGTGGGCGCGGGGCCGCTGCTCTCCCGCACGATGAGCTCGGGCTCGCTCCAGGCCGGTACGGCCGCGGCGTTCTGCGGGTCCAGCCTGCGGTGCAGCAGGCCGAAGCAGGCCCGGCCGAGCCCTTCGAAGTCGAGCCGCACCGTGGTGAGCGAGGGGTTGAGGTAGGCCGACGGCGGGGAGTCGTCGAAACCGACCACGCTGAGGTCGCCGGGGATGTCCCGCCCGGCCTCGCGGGCGGCCCGCATGACACCCAGGGCCAGGTCGTCGTTGCCGCACAGAATCGCGGTGACCGAACGGTCCGCGAGCAGGGAGCGTACGGCGAGGTAGCCGGATCGGGGGCTCCAGCCGCCGGGCAGCGGCTCGGGCAGCGGACGGCCGGCGGCGCGCAGCGCGTCCTGCCAGCCCTGGGTGCGCTGCGGCAGTGTGCTTGTGGAGGAGGGGATGGCCACGTAGTGGACGGTCTGGTGCCCCAGGCCCAGCAGGTAACGGGTCGCGTGCGCGGCCGCCGCCCGGTCGTCCAGCCAGATCTGCCAGGGGTCGTCGGGACCGTCGTCGGGCCGCCGCTCGACGGCCGCAGTGACCGGGACGTCCGCGGGCAGCGCCCGCAGCGCGCGCACGCCCGCGTCGTCGAAGGCGATCACCATGACCGCCTCCCCGGGCCGGTTCAGCCGCAGGGCGATGTCCGCCGGGCCGGAGTCGCGCTCCAGCACACTGATGCCCACGGAGAACCCGGCGGTCCTCGCCGCCTCCTCCATGCCTCGCAGGGTGGCGGCGGCGCCGTACAGGGCGGTGTCGGAGGTGAGGACGGTGACCGAGCGGACCGGCCCTCCGGCCAGCGCCTGGGCCAGCCGGTTGGGCCGGTAGCCGAGCTCGGCGATGACCTGGAGGACCCTGGCCCGGGTCGCCTCGCTGACCCGGGCCTTGCCGTTGATGACGCGGCTCACGGTCTGCTGGGAGACACCGGCCACCCGGGCGACGTCCCAGATGCTCGCCGAGCGCGTCCGGGGAGCGTCCTGGGGAGGCATGTGACCGGTAACTTCCATGAGTCAGACCTTACTTGATGGCGGCGTTGGCCTCGGTGGTGATCTTCTGGGCGGCGTCCTGCGGCGACAGCTGGCCCAGCCAGACCTGGTTGAAGATGTCGAGCGCCTTGACGTTGTAGACGTCGGCCGCCTCGGTCAGCGGGTAGCCCATCGTGGTGCCCTCGGCGGCCTTCTTGAAGCCGGTGACGTCGACGCCCTTGGCCTTCCAGGCGTCGGCGAAGACGTCGTTGAGCGAGGTGATGCCCGGCCAGACGGCGCCCGCCTCGGCGACGGCCTTCTGATGGCGTTCGGACGTCAGCCACTTGAGCAGCTCCCAGGCTTCCTTCGGGTGCTTGGTGCCGGCGTAGACGGCCTCGGTCAGGCCGTTGTAGACGCTGCCCTTGCCTGCCGGGCCCGCGGGGAGGTCGGCGACGCCGAAGCCGCCGTTGGGCAGTGCGGTGTCGAACGCGCGCAGCATCCAGCTTCCGTCCATCGCGGTGGCCGCCTCGCCGCGCCCGACCACCTGGTCGAGGGACGGCCCGTTGGGCGGGTTGGTGACCGTGGCGGGCACCGCGACGTGATACTTCAGCCGCAGATCCTGGACGAACTGGATGGCCTGCACGCAGGCCGGCTGGTCGATGGTCCACCGGCCCCACGGCTTGTCCTGGAGCGTGCAGCCGTTCTGCAGCGCGAAGTTCCACCAGTCCTGCTGACCGGTCGGGGCCTGCATGGCGAGGCCGTACTGCTTGACCTTCTTGGGGTCGAAGCCGGCCTCGTCAGGGTGCTTGCCGTTCTCGTCGACCGTGAGCTTCTGCAGCGTCTTGACGAAGGTGCCGCCGTCGTCGGGGTTCCAGGTGAGGCCGTCGAGGTCGGCGGGGGTGAGCCCGGCGTCCTTGAGCGCCTTGGTGCTGTAGAAGAGGCCGATGGTGTCCCAGTCCTTGGGCAGGCCGTAGACCTTGCCGTCGACCTTCCAGCCCTCGGCGAGCTTGGGATCATAGATCGAGGTGTCCACCTTGTCCTGAGCGATGAGCGGCGCCAGGTCGGTGAGCACGCCCTCCTTGCTGAACTTGGGGAAGTAGGAGACGTGGTCCCAGAACACGTCGGGGGCCGAGCGCCCGGCGAGCTGGGTCTGCAGCTTGCTCCAGTAGTCGTTCCAGTTGTTCAGCTCGATCTGCACCTTGATGGACGGGTGGGCCTTCTCGAACTCGCGGATCGACTGCTCGATCGGCGGCTTCTGCACCTCGTCCCACATGGCGTACCTGAGGGTGACGGCGCCGCCGGTGGAACCGGAGTCGTCCGCGCCGCCGCACGCGGCGAGGGACAGCAGGGCCGCCGTCACGACAGCAGATAAGGCGATTTTTCTGGACATATGGATATGCCCTTCTCTCTTGGGGGGTGGTTACTTCAGCCCGGTCAGGGCGATCGAACGGACGATGTGCCGCTGGAACAGCAGGAAGATCACGACGAGCGGCAGCAGTGCGAGGGCGGCGGCCGCCAGGATCAGGTGATATTGGGAGGAATACTGACCCTTCAGGGCCGAGATGCCGAGCGTGACCACCCGGGTGGCGTCGCCGTTCGTGACGATCAGCGGCCACAGCAGCGTGTTCCAGGTCGTGATGAACGTGATGGTCGCGAGGGTGGCCAGGATCGGCCGGCTCAGCGGAAGCAGCACCCGGACGAGCACGGTCAGCGTGCCCGCGCCGTCGATGCGCGCGGCCGACTCCAGGTCCCTCGGAATCGTGCGGAAGTACTGCCGCACCAGGAAGATCCCGTACGGCGTGCCGAAGGCGGTGGGCAGGATCAGCCCGAGATAGGTGTCGATCAGCCCGAACTCCCGCATGATCAGGAAGAGCGGGACCAGGGTGACGATCTGCGGCACCATCATCGTCGCGAGGTAGCCCCAGAACAGCGCGTCGCGCCCGGGGAACGACATCCGGCCGAAGGCATAGGCGGCCATCGTGCTGAAGACGACCTGGCCGACTGTCACGGCCCCGGCGTAGACCAGCGAGTGCAGCAGGAACCCGGCCATGTCGTACTCCGACCAGACCTGCGCGAAGTTGTCGAACGTGAGGGGGAAGGCGGGCTCCCAGGCGGGGGTGGTGAGCACCTGCGCGGGTTCCTTGAACGCCGAGTTCAGCGTCATCAGGTAGGGCGCGACCGAGATCACGGCGCCCGCGAGGAGCGCCGAATACAGAGCGACCCTCTTCATCTCTTCATCCGGTCCTCTTCATGGGGGGTCCTCTTCATGGAGGTCGGCTTCATCGGGGATCGTCAGGAGAAGTCGTAGACGGTGCGCTTGCGGAAGTAGAGGAACTGCGCCGCGGTGACCAGCAGGATCAGCGCGAACAGCACCATCGCCAGCGCCGAGGCGTAGCCGGACCGGAAGAGCTGGAACCCCTGCTGGTAGATGTGGAAGTTCAGCACGTCGGTGGCGCCGCCGGGGCCGCCCTGGGTCATCACGAAGACCGTGTCGAAGATCTGGAACGACCCGATCGTGTTCGTCACCAGCACGAAGAACATCGACGGCCGCAGCAGCGGCAGGGTGATCGTGAAGAACCGCTGCACCGGCGTGGTGCCGTCGATCGCCGCGGCCTCGTACAGCGTGTGCGGAATCGCCTGCAGCCCGGCCAGCAGGATGAGCATCGTGTAGCCCGTGTACTGCCAGACGTTCACCGAGGCGATCACCGGCATGGCCCACGCGGGATCGGTGAGCCAGTTGGGGCCGTCGATCCCCACCATGCCGAGCACCTGGTTGACCACGCCGTATCTGGGGTCGAACACCCAGGACCAGATGATGCCGAGCGCCACCGGCATGGCCATCCAGGGCAGCACGAAGACCACCCGGAGCACCTTGCCGCCGCGCATCCGCCGGTTCAGCGCGAGTGCCAGCAGCAGCGCCAGCACGGTCTGCGCCGGGATGTTGAGCACCACGTAGTAGATCGTGTTGAGCACGGCCCGCCACACCTCGGAATCGGCGGCGAGCCCGCGATAGTTGTCCAGCCCGACGAACGACGGCGCGCCCATCAGGTTCCAGTCGAACAGGCTCAGCGCCGCCACGCCGAAGATGGGCGCCACCAGGAAGAGCAGGAAACCGGCGAGGCTCGGTGCGAGCAGGGCGTACGCCTCGGCGACGGTGCGGACCCGCATCGCGAGCCGGCGCTCCGCCCTGCGGTGGCCCGGCAC
The DNA here is from genome assembly GCF_008033685.1 of Microbispora sp. CSR-4. Classification (NCBI taxonomy): domain Bacteria; kingdom Bacillati; phylum Actinomycetota; class Actinomycetes; order Streptosporangiales; family Streptosporangiaceae; genus Microbispora; species Microbispora sp. CSR-4. The sequence continues at coordinate 22,669 of NZ_VJVX01000064.1, read as the reverse complement.
GGGCCGGTCGTAAGGTATGTTATCGATCACATTCTTTCTCCATATGCCACCAGGGAACCGGAGGCTTCCGGTGATGCAGAGAAGAGTTACCGATAACATCTGGAACGTCAAGTGCCCGGCGATCGGGAAAACCGGGCGATCGAGGGAGACTCGACGGCCGAAGGTAATCGCCGTCGCCGAGCGCCTGCTTGAGGAGGCCAGGAGCCTCGGCGTGCTGCCGGCGAGCATGGTGATGCGCGACGCCCTCGACGGTGGCGAGCTGACCCGCCTCGACCTGGCCGACCTGGAGCGCACGTACAGTTACCCGTACATGGTCATCCACCGCAGCGACCTGCACGGCATCTTCCTGCGTGCCTGCCGGCGCGCGGGAGTCGGCCTGGTGACCGACGCCCGCGTCACCGGCTACGAGAACACCGCATCGGGCGCCCGGGTGCGGCTGGCGGACGGCCGGACCGACGAGGCGCGGATCGTCATCGCCGCCGACGGCCTGCACTCGGTGGCGCGCCGCCTTCTGGTCGAGGACGAGCCGGTCAGCTCTTCCTATGTCGCCTACCGCGCCGCGGTGCCCATCGAGGAGGCCGGCCGCGATGTGGACCTTCGCGAGGTCTCGGTCCACGTCGGCCCGCGCTGCCACTTCGTCCAGTACGGCCTGCGCGGCGGCGAGATGCTCAACCAGGTCGCGGTCTTCGAATCCCCGAAGGCCCGCGCGGGCGTGGAGGAGTGGGGCACGCCCGACGATGTTCACCCCGATCCCCCTGGACTCGGTCGACGTCTTCGAGACGGCCGGCACCGTGGACGCGGGCGGGTTCGCGTAGGCCGTCCGGAATCCGAGCTCGCGCGGGTGCGGGCGCCCGCGCCGCCCGCACCCGCGCGGATCAGGACGACGGGACGGGGCCCGTCGAGTCGCGGACGTTGAGGGTCGTCGCGAGCTGGAGGTGCCGGGAGGCGGGCTGGACGCCGTCCGCCATGCCGAGGACGGTCTCGACGGCCATCCGGCCCATGCCGACGAGAGGCTGCCGTACGGACGTCAGCCGGGGCGTGGTCCACTCGGTCTGCGGCGTGTCGTCGAACCCGGTGACCGACAGCTCGCCGGGGACGGCGATGTCCAGCTCCTTGGCCGCGGCGAGGACGCCGACGGCGATCTCGTCGTTGCCCGCGACGAGGGCGGTCGGCCGGTCGCCGTGCGAGAGGACCTCGCGGCCGTGCCGGAGCCCCGCCTCGACCGAGAACGCCTCGTGGCGGATCAGCGCGCGGTCCGGCGTGATCCCGGCCGAGTCGAGCGCCGCCTGATATCCGTGGAAGCGCTCCGCCGAGGGCGCGGAGCCCGCCGGGCCGCCGATCCAGGCGATCCTGCGATGGCCGAGCCTGATGACGTGCTCGGTCGCCGAGCGCCCGCCCGCCCAGTTGGTGGAGCCGATGCTGACGACCCGTGATTCGGTCGTGTCGATCGGGTCGATGGTGACGACGGGCACGTCGAGGTCCTCCGCGGCTACGAGCACCGCGTCGGGCACCGCGACGGCGAGCGCGACGATGCCGGCGACCCCGGACGCCTTCTGCTCCTCCATCCAGGCGCGGGCCGCCGCGCGGTTCGTGCTGACCGGCGCCTCGGGCGGCAGGCGCAGCAGGAGCTCGGCCCGCGCCGAGGTCGCGGCCACGAGTATCCCCTGGAGCACCGTCCCGGCATAACGGGACTCCACGAAGTCGAGCATGGTGATGAGGGTCCGGCCGCGCGGCTGCTCGTGCCGCGCCGTCGTCGGCTTGTAGCCGATGTCGGCCATGACCCCGAGGACGAGCTCGCGCGTTTTCGCCCCCACGTCGCTGCGCCCGTTGAGCACCTTCGACGCGGTCGTCGGTGAGACACCGGCCAGACGGGCGACGTCCGCCAGAGTGGCTCGCTCGGAACGGCCTCGCCGTGCCATCGGGGGCTCCCTTCGGGCTGCGAAAATTTTTCGAAAACTATCACGTCCTTCGTTCGTCCGATGCTGCGGTCATTTCCCTTATCTGACCGTTGACACCGGACGGACGCGCCACCTACTGTCCGGGCAGCAACGAACACGTTGCGAAATATTTTCGGAAGAGAAGTGAGCCATGACAAGCGAGTCCCGGTTGGTGATCGACGGCACGCCGTGCGACGACGGTGCGTTCCCGCACGTGTGGAGCCGGTGCATCGGCGCCGGGCGGGCGAACGAGGCGCTGCGCGCGGACTGGCAGCGGCAGTTCGCCGAGGTCGTTGACGCCTGCGGAGTGCGGTACGTCCGTTTCCACGGCGTCTTCCACGACGACATGTTCGTCTACCGGGAGAGCTACGGCGGTGGTTTCGGCCCGGACTCGCCCCTTGATTCGCCCGTGTACACGTTCAGCTACGTGGACAAGGTGTTCGACTTCATCCTGGAGTGCGGCGCCCGTCCGTTCGTCGAGCTGGGCTTCATGCCGCGCGAGCTGGCGACGGAGACGGAGACGGTGTTCTGGTGGGGCGCACACTGCAGCCCGCCCAAGGACATGACGCGCTGGGTCGAGCTGGTGACGCGGACGGTCGAGCACTGGATCGACCGCTACGGCCTCGACGAGGTGCGGGAGTGGCGGTTCGAGGTGTGGAACGAGCCGAACCTGGTGCCGCACTTCTGGACCGGGACGAAGACCGAGTATTTCGAGCTGTACGAGCAGACCGCGACGGCCATCAAGAGAATCGACCCGTTGCTGAAGGTGGGTGGGCCCGCCACGAGCGTCTTCGTGCCCGACGACCGCTACAGGGGCGAGGTCGAGAACCGCGCCGCGACGCACGAGACGGCCGCGGCGGCCGACGTGGACGCGCTCGACTGGCGCCCGGTGTGGATCGAGGACTTCATCGCCTGGTGCGCGGAGCGCGGACTGCCGATCGACTTCATCTCGACGCACACCTATCCCACCGACTTCGCCTTCGCCTCCGACGGCGAGGCCGTGCACATCACCCGGTATGCCGACGCGACGTTCGACGACCTGACCCTGCTGCGCACGCTCGTGAGCGAGAGCGCCTACCCCGACGCGGAGATCCACGTCACGGAGTGGTCGACGTCGCCGTCGTCGCGGGACTTCATCCACGACACGCTGTTCGCGGCGACGTACATCACGCGGGCCTACCTGCGGTGCGCCACCCTCGCCGACTCGATCTCCTACTGGACCTTCACCGACGTGTTCGAGGAGGGCGGCGCCGGGATCGGGCCGTTCCACGGCGGATTCGGCCTGGTGAACGAGGCCGGCATCCACAAGCCCACGTTCCACGCGTTCGTGATGCTGGGACGGCTCGGCGACCGGCTGCTGCGCGCGACGTCCGAGGGGGTCGTGACGCGGGACAGCCGGACGTCGGCGGTGTCGGCGGTGTTCTTCAACTACCCGGAGGACATGGCCATGAGCGGCCTGCGGGCGCAGAACACGTACGCCGCGACGCGCGCGCTGGCCGAGATCGGGCCGAGCCGCAGGATCCGGCACTCCATCGAAGGGCTGGAGCCGGGCGCCACGTTCCTCGTCGAGATCCTGGACTGGGAGCACGGGAACGTCGCCGAGGCCTGGTATCGGCTCGGGTCTCCCCTCAACCCGTCCCGGGCCGAGAGCGAGCACCTGAGCCGGGTCGCCGACGCGCTCCGCAGGTTCACGCTGACCGTGCCGGAAACCGGTGTGCTCGATCTCGACGTCGAGCTCGCGCCGTGGGCGGTGATGTCACTGCGGCAGTCGGCATGACCGCACGAGGACCCGCACGAGGACCCGCACGAGGACCCGCACGAGGACCCGCACGAGGACCCGCACGAGGACCCGCACGAGGACCCGCACGAGGGCTTTCGCCCGGGCTTGACAGTCTCGGCGCGCCCACGTGAGCTTGGGGCGGGAGGCGGCTTGTGACGAGGCGGACAGCGGCTGAGCACGGCGACGAGGTCACGGCGCCCGAGGGCGGGCGTTTCCTCTACTCGATATGCCGGTGGACCACCGCGGTGATCCTGCTGCAGTACGGCTTCGCCAAGCTCTTCGGCGCCCAGTTCACCGTGCTCGACTCCGAGCTCGACAAGCCCATGGGCGCGGTGAGCGGATTCTGGCTGACCTGGTACTACTTCGGTTACTCGCCGATCTTCGGCAATCTGATCGCACTCTTGCAGATCGGCTTGGGCATGGCGCTGGCGTTCCGTCGCACCACGCTGCTCGGTGCCGCGGGCGCCGCGCCGCTGCTCGCCGGGATCACCGTGCTCGACATCGCCTACGGGATCGCCTTCGACGCCCTGCTCGTCGCCCTGATCGGGGCCGGCTGCGCGAGCTGTCTGTTGTGGAAGCACCGTCGTGAACTGGTTGCGGTGTTCTGGAACGACCAGAACCGGATCGCGCCCCGTTCACGACGCGTACGCCCTCGGTGGGCGCACACTGTGCTCGTGACGCTCCTGCTCGCGGTGCCGGCTTCGTGCTCGTACTACGTCGCCAACTACAACAACCGGGCGCCCACGCCGCTCGACGGCACATGGAACGTGACGGCGGGCACCTTCCGGCCCCCTGGCCTTCCCGGTCCGGCCGAGCGCGTCTACTTCGAGCACAACCGCGCCTACCAGGTCGTCCTGCGGAGCGGACAGACGTGGCAGACCCACCACTTCGAGGTCGATCCGGCCACCGCCACGATCAGGATCTGGCGAACGTGGCTCAGCAAGGACGAAGAGCTGCTGTCCGGACGGTACGACCTCATCGATGACCGGCTGGTGGTCACCGCCTCGGATCTGACCTCCGGACGATCGTTGCTCTGGGAACTGCGCCGTGTGCCTCCCGAGCGGGTCCGCGGCGGCCTTGGCCCAGGTGGCGGAGAGTGATAACGGTTACATCATATGAATTACATATGCGCAGGCACGTATACTGGGCTGGTGATGATCCTCCTGGAGGCCCTGTGACTGCCACCCCTCAATCCGGTCTGACCGGGAGCGCCTCCCGTGCCTTGGAGCCGCCCAGCTACAAGCGACCCCGGCGCCTTGGTGACACCGTTGTCACCTACCTGATCGACCGCATCGTGTCGGGGGCCTATCCCGTCGACACCGTACTTCCGACCGAGCCCGAGCTGTGCCAGGAGTTCGGCGTCTCCCGCACCGTGGTGCGCGAGTCGATCAAGCTTCTGGAGGCGAAGGGCCTGGTCAAGGCCACACCGGGCCGGGGGACACGGGTCCTCGAACCCATCGGCTGGAACCTGCTGGACCCCCTCGTCCTGGAGGCGCAGATCCGGCACGACAGCACCCTGTCCATCCTCGACGACCTCATCAACGTCCGGGCGGCGCTCGAGTGCGACATGGCGGCGCAGTGCGCCCGCGTGATCACACCGGCCCAGGCCGAGGAGCTGAAGAAGCAGGCGAACGTCCTCGCGGAAAGCGTGCACGACCCGGACCGCTACGGCAGGGAGGACGTCGCCTTCCATGAGCTGATCATGGTCTTCTCCGGCAACCGTCTCGGTCACGCGATCATCCACGGCATCCACGCCAAGGCGCGGCTGTCGAGCCGGTACAACGGCGAGCCCAGCAGGGCGGAGCACCTCCAGTCGCTCGCCGAGCACCGGCAGATCGAGGCCATGATCCTCCAGGGTGACGCGCAGGGGGCCGCGGCCGCGATGCGCGTACACATAGTGGGGTCGTGGGCCAGGCGCCGGCCCGGCGTGCGCGGAGCGATGGGCCAGGAAGCCGGCTCCTGACAGGGCCGCCCCCGTGACGCCTGCGCAGCCGGCGTCACGGGGGCGGCTCATACCCCGTCCACGCCCGGACATGACCGGACAGAAGGGGCACGGGTTTCAGGGCGTGGGCATCACCGTTCGTGTGCCCGCACGGCCCCGGCCGGGATCAGGCCTTCGGCGATCAGGTCGTCCCAGAGCCCGGCGGGGATGTCGGTCTCGAACCGCCGGAGGTTCTCGTCCACCTCGTGCGGTGAGCGCATGCCGACGGCGATCGCGGAGACCGCTGGGTGCAGCAGGGGGAAGGCCAGCGCGGCGGCGGGAAGTTCGACGCCGTGACCCTCGCAGACCGTCGCGATGCGCTCGGCGCGCCCGATCACGTCCGCGCCGGGGGCACGGTACTCGTACGTCGAGCCGGGCGCGGGGCGGGCGGTGGACAGCAGGCCGGTGGCGAAGACGCCGACGGCCACCACGGCGACACCGAAGCGATGGGCCGGTGCGAGCACCGAGTCGAGCGCGGTGTGGTCGAGCAGCGAGTAGCGGTTCGCCAGCATGATCACATCGACGAGCCCGTCCTCGATGACCCTGGCGAGCCCAGCGGTGGAGTTCGTCCCGATGCCGATGGCCTTCACGACGCCGTCGGCCTTCAGCCGCGCCAGCGCCGCGAGTCCCTCCCCGGCCGCGCCTTCCCACGCCTGGTCGGGATCGTGCAGGTAGAGGATGTCCACCGACTCGAGCCCGAGGCGCTCCAGGCTTTCCCGGAGCGAGCGTTCGACGCCCGCCGCCGAGAAGTCCCACTGCCGGGTGAGGTCACCGGGGACGGCGAACCCGTCGTCGTCCCACTCGCGGGGCCGCGGGTTGGGCACGATCAGGCGGCCGACCTTGGTGGACAGGACGAACTCGTCGCGAGGACGGCGGCGCAGCTCGGCGCCCATGCGGCGCTCGGAGAGCCCGAGGCCGTAGTGCGGCGCGGTGTCGAAATAGCGGATGCCGCGATCCCACGCCCGGCGCATCGTCTCGGCGGCCTCGTCGTCGGTCACGGGACGGGCCAGGTTGCCGAGCGGCGATCCGCCGAGGCCGAGGACGCCGTTCCTCGACCCCGCCCGCTTCAGCAGCTCCACGACCTGCGCCGTCATGTGCCGAGCCGATAGAAGGCCGACGCGGTGCCGGACGTCACGGCCTGGCGCTCCTCAGGGCTGAGCTCGCCGATCAGCTCGTCCACCGCTTCCCGCCACGCGACCGGGCCGCACCCCAGCTCGGCGAGCGGCCAGTCGGAGCCGTACATGAGCCGCTCCGGGCCGAACGCCTCCAGCGCCACGCCGACCGCCCGCCGCAGGCGGGCTCCGTCGCCGTGGCTCACCAGCCCGGCCAGCCCGGAGATCTTCGCGTAGGTGTTCGGCCGGGCGGCGAGCTCACGCAGGCCCGCCTCCCAGCCGTCGTCGTCGTCCGCTTCGGCGAGCCCGCCGAGGTGGTCGACGACGAAGCGCACGCCGGGATGCGCGGCCGCGACGGTCGCGGCCAGCGGCAGCTGCCACGACCGCACCACCAGGTCGAAGCCGAGGCCGGCGGCGGCCAGCCGGTCGAGCGCCGCTCCCACGTCGGGCCGCCCGAGCCAGCCGGGATCGGGGTCGACGTGGACCAGGTGACGGATGCCGACCAGCCTCCGGCGCGCCGCGGCGTCGAGCGCGCCCAGCTCGTCGAGCTGGGCCGCGACGTCGCCTGTGAGGTCGGCCCAGCCGACCACGCCCGCGACGCGCGGGCCCGGCTGCGTGAGCAGCCGCCTCGTCTCGGCGGCGCTGTTGATCGACTGCACGACGACGGCGACGTCCACGCCGGTCGAGTCGAGCATCCGCTCGAGGTCGCCGTGCGCGAAGTCTCTGTCGATCGCCGCCATCGTCACCGGGTCGATCCACGGCTGCGGATCGGTGGCCCGGTTCCAGAGGTGCACGTGCGCGTCGACGGAACGGATCACGACAGGTGCCATACTTCGTCGATGGGCTGCCACAGGGCGCCGGGATCGCGTTCCTCGGCGATGCGCACCTGGCAGGGGTCGGTGTGCGTCCACCACTCGCGCGACACGGGGTCCTCGGCGATGCGGGCCATGTCGGCGGCGTGGTCGTCGCCGACGTACTCGTAGTAGGCGAACAGCGTGTCGCCGAAAATGAAGATCGAGTAGTTCGTGACGTTCGCGTCGCGCAGGGTCTGCTCGACCTGCGGCCAGACGTTGCGGTGCAGCTCGAGGTACTCCTCGCGGCGCTCCGGCCGGACGCCGACGACGAAGGCGTGACGCTCGACGCGGGGCTGTGCGCCGTGCTCGCCGGTCCGCTCGCTCACGATCCCACCCGCTCTCCGGCGCGCACGCCGTGGTCGTCCTGATGGGAATCCGGGACGAGGCGCAGGCCGGCCCGCCTGGGGCGCACGTGGGGCCCGTCGATCGCGGCAGGCGGATCGGCGGCCCGCACGGCGATGATGTGCTCCTCGTCCACCCGGATGCCGATGCCCGGCTCGTCGCCGAGGACGATCCCGCCGTCCTCGTACTCCTGGTCGACGTGGAGTCCGATGGGGGCCGACAGGTCCTGGACCTCGAAGGCCAGGTGGTTCGGCACGGCCACGGCGGCGTGCGCGACCGGGTTGGCGTGGTAGGCCACCGGGCTCACCGGCAGGTCACGGCTGTGCGCGACCGCGGCCACCCGCAGGAAGTGCGTGATGCCCCACACGTTGCCCACCTGGACGATGTCGACGGCGTCGGCGTCCAGGAGCGGCCGATACTGCTCGAGACCGGTGAGGTTCTCGCCGGTCGCCACGCCGGCGCGGATGCCACGCCGGACCGACGCGAGCCCGGCCGCGTCCCATCGCCGCACCGGCTCCTCCACCCAGGCGAGGTCCACGGACCGCTCCAGCGAGGCGATGTAGCGCACGGCCTGCGAGCGGTTCCACGACTCGTTGGCGTCGAGCATGAGCGCGGGGTCGGCCGAGTTGCGCAAGAGGACGTCCCGCAGCGCCAGCAGCCGGCGCCGGTCGTGTTCGAGATTCCGGCCGCCCTTGAGCTTGGCGGCGCTGAAGCCCCGCTCCGCGAAGCGCTCGTAGAGGCGCACGAGGGCGTCGTCGTCCAGTGCGATGTCCAGCCCGGACGCGTAGCCCGGGACGAACCGGTCACGTCCGCCGAGAGTGCGCCACAGCGGCTCGCCGGCGGCCTTCGCCTTGAGGTCCCACAGCGCCATGTCGATCGCGCCGATCGCGCCGAAGGTGGCGCCGGAGTGGCCGGTCTTGAAGACCCGGTCGACCATCCGGTCGTAGAGCGAGGAGACGGCCCGCGGGTCCTCGCCCTCGACGGCGCCGAAGACGCGGTCGATATCGCCGTGTGCTCCGAGCCCGACACCCTCGATACCGCTGTCGGTCTCGAGGATCAGCACATGCACGTCGGTGCGCGGCTCGGGCATGACGCCGTTGGCGTCGCCGATCAGCCGGCCCCAGTCGTGCGCAGTGGTCAGGCTGCGATAGCCGGTGACCTTCACGGGTTCTCCTTTGTGACGGTAATGCGACTCACTCCTTGGTGCCCCCGGCCGTCATGCCGGCCACCAGGAAGCGTTGTGCGAAAAGAAAGACGATCAGCACCGGCAACACCGAGATGACGGTGGCGAGCGCGAGTGTGGGCAGCTGCACCGACTGGGCGCCGGCGGAGCTCGGGTTGAACGCCGGCGTCGAGGCGAGCAGGGAGGTCAGGCCGACCTGGATCGGATAGCCCTCGCTCGACGGCAGCATCACGAAGGGCAGGAAGAAGTTGTTCCAGTTCTGGACGAAGCTGAAGAACGCGACCAGGGCCACGATCGGCGCGGCCAGCGGCAGCGCGACCCTCGTGAACACCTGGAACTCACTGCATCCGTCCAGGCGCGCCGCCGCGAGCAGGTCACGGGGGATGCTGGTGGAGAAGTAGATGTAGGTGAGGTAGACGCCGAACGGGAAGAACGACATCGGCAGGATCACCGACAGCGGGCTGCCGATCAGCCCCACCACGTTGAGTTCGAGGAAGATCGGCAGCACCAGCGCGGTGTTCGGGATCAGCATGACGATCAGCGTCAGCACCAGGAGCAGCCGCCGGAACCGGAACTCCGTCAGCGCCATCGCATAACCCGCCGGGATGCTCGCGATGAGCGTGATGACGAGCGCACCTACCGCGTACAGCGCCGAGTTGCCCACCCACGAGGTCACCGCGCCGTCCTGGAAGGCGAACAGCTGCTTCCAGTTGGCGGCCAGGTCGCCGAGGCCGCCGGGCTGGAACGGGTTGTCGACGATGAGCGCGTGTGCCGACTTCGTCGTCGCCAGCAGCAGCCAGACGATAGGTATCACGAAGAACAGCACGAAGATCGCGACAACGACCGCGATGATCGTCCGTACGCTCCAGCCGCTGACACTGTTCCGTCGCCCCGCCGGGCGACCGATGTCGACTGTCGTCATGACCTCAGTCCTTCTCGAACAGGCCGCCGCGCGTCACGAAGACGGCCGACAGCGCGAGGGCGATGACGAGCAGCAGCAGGGAGATGGCCGCCGCTCCGTTGAAGTCGTTCTGCTGGAACGCGTACTGGTAGGCGAGCTGGTTGAGCGAGTAGTCGTTCGGCACGATCGCGTTGCTCGCCTGCGAGAGCAGCTGTGGCTCGACGAACAGCTGCGTGCCGGCGGCGAGCGACATGATGCCCATGTACGAGATCCACTTGCGCAGCATCGGCAGCTGGATGCGCCGGGCGATCTGCACGGCGGTCGCTCCGTCGATGCGGGCGGCCTCGATCACGTCGGGGCTGATGTTGTTCAGCGCGCCGTACATGATGACGATCCAGCCGCCCGCGCCGGTCCAGAACGCGATGATGGCGAACACCGGAGGGAGGTTCGCCGGCACGATCACCTGCACGAAGCTGGAGAATCCCAGCAGACGCAGCAGGCCGCTGACCGGGCTGGCGGTCGGGTCGAGCACGAACAGCCACAGCATCACGCTCGACGCGCCCGCCAGAGCGCCCGGCAGGTAGAAGACGAACCTGAGCGTCCGGCTCAGCCACCGCACCCGGACCGCGTGCACGACGACAGCCAGGAACGAGACCAGCACCACCAGGGCCACCAGCCAGATCACCAGGTAGAGCGCGACATGCGCGACGGCGGGCAGGAAGCGGAAGTCGCTCACGACCTTGGTGAAGTTGGCGATTCCCGCGAAGCCGCCCTCGCTGTCGGTGAACGCGAGGAAGACCGCGTAGAGGGCGGGCAGGACCCCGAACGCGATCCCCAGCGCTGTGTAGGGAGCGACGAAGCCGTAGCTCATCGCGCTCCGCCCGCCGGCGTCGCTCCTTTCGCCCTGCCCTCCGCGCGGTGCCGTCGTGGCCGACGGGCCGGTCTCGTTCATGACTGTCATGTCACTTGACCGTATAGCCGTTGACCTGCGCCTGGTTCTTGATCGCGGTCTCCCATTCGGGGAGCATGTCGACCAGGTTCTTGCCGCTCGCGATCGCAGGAGTCATCGTCTTCGCCCAGATGGCCTCCTGGCTGAAGACGCCGGAGCCCCACCCGTTCCAGATCTGCGACCCGGCCGTGAGCAGAGCCTGCAGGTCGGTCGCGTAGTAGCCGCTCGACTCCTGCTTCTTGAGCCACTTCTCGGCGGCCGGCGCGTAGGCCGGGTAACCGGGGGCGACGTTCACCTGGTAGTCGTCGGCCGTCGTGACGAACTCGACGAACTTCTCGGCCGCCTTGAGGTTCTTGGAATGGCTGCTGATGAACCAGGTGCCGCCGCCGACGTTGCCGGTCGCGGGGGTGTCGCCCTGCCACGTCAACGGCGCCGCGACGCCGAGCTGACCCGCGGGGACGTTGAGCGACTGCGGATTGTTGAAGATGGCTCCCGCGTACCAGGCCGGCCCGGGCATCAGGAGCACCTTACCGGTGTACTTCTTCACGAACTCGGGCGTGAACACGCTCAGGTTGGGCGTGGTGCCGTTCTTGATCAGAACGTCGAGCATCGACGCGACGCGCTTGCACTCCGGGGTGCCGGTGCTGACCGACACGGACTTGGGGCCGGTGATGTCGTTCGCCTGGCACTTGCCGCTCCAGAAGTAGATCTCCGAGGCGAACGAGTCTCCGACGGCGCCGACGATGTAGCCGGGGTGCTCCTTGGCCACCTTCTCGCCGAGCGCCTGGTACTCCTCCCAGGTCGTGGGGAGGGTGTAGCCGAACTTGTCGAGCAGGTCCTTGTTGTACCAGAGCACGACCTGGGCGAGGTCGTTGCGCAGGCAGTAGACCTTGCCCTCGACCGTGCACGGGTCGAGCGAACCCGGGGTGAAGGAGTCGAGAGTGGTCTTCGGGACGAGCCCGCCGTTGAGCACGGCCGCGAACGCCTGCTTGCCGTTGCTCTTCTGGCTCGCCCACGCCGCGTCGTTGTTCTGCGTCGAGAACACGACGTCGGGCCAGCCGCTGCCGGCCCGGTCGAAGAGCTGCACCTTCGTACGGAACGAGTTGGAGCCGTTCGCCGAGCCGTCATAGGTGACGACGTCGATCTTGACGTCCGGGTTGGCCTTCTTGAAGGCGTCGGCCGCGCTCACCCTGTCGGAGTCCACCCATACAGTGATGGGGGCCTTGTCGTCCTGGGTGACCTGCGGAAAGCCGTAGGAACCGACCGAGGTGCCGCCATTGCCGCCACAACCGGCCAAGGTGAGAGCGATAGCCGATGCTCCGGCAACGCTGATCGCGCGCATCCATGGGCCCGTGCGTCCGGCTCGTGTGAAACGGAACATGTGCGAGTCCTTTTTGTCCTGTCTCCCACATCGGGGGGTGAGAGATGGTGATAAAAGTAACGGCATACGTATGATGTGCGCAAGGGTCGCCGCGGCCGGCGCCGGATCGGCGCCGGATCAGTGCGGTGCGGTGCGAAGGAGAGTGAGAACTCCCATGAAGGGTGCAGCTTATGTGGGCGGAGGCCGTCTGGAGACCGTCTCCGTGGACGTCGGGCCGCCGGGTCCCGGAGAACTTCAGATCGCCGTCGCCTACTGCGGACTGTGCGGGACCGATCTCCACATCGTGCACGGCGCCATGGACGCTCGCGTGCGCACGCCCCTCGTGTTCGGCCACGAGACGTCGGGCACCGTGGCGGCGGTCGGCGAGGGCGTGGAGGGCTGGAAGGTCGGCGACCCGCTGACCGTCATGCCGCTGGTCTGGGACGGCACCTGCGCGGCCTGCCTCGCAGGTCATCAGCACATCTGCCAGAACCTCGTGTTCGTCGGCATCGACTCCCCCGGAGGGCTGCAACAGCGGTGGAATGTGCCGGCGTCGATCGCCGTGCCGCTTCCCGCCGGCCTCGACCTGCGTACGGCGGCGCTCGTCGAGCCCGTCGCCGTCGCGGTGCACGACGTGCGGCGCTCCGGCCTCCAGGTCGGCGACCACGCGGTCGTGCTCGGCGGCGGTCCCATCGGCGTGCTCATCGCCACCGTCGCGCGCGACGCCGGCGCCCATGTCATGGTCGCCGAGGTGGACGCCTCCCGCCGGAGCCGCGTCGCCGAGCTCGGGTTCGAGGTGATCGACCCGACCTCGGCCGACCTGGCCGCCGAGGTCGGGCGCTGGACGAACGACGTCGGCGCCGATGTGGTGTTCGAGGTGTCGGGGGCGGCCGCCGCGGCCCGCTCCGCCACCGCGCTGGCGAAGGTGCGCGGGACGATCGTCGTGGTGGCCATCCACTCCGCCCCTCGCGAGCTGGACCTGCAGCGTGTGTTCTGGCGCGAGCTGCGGCTGCTGGGCGCCCGGGTGTACCAGCGATCGGACTTCGAGCGCGCCGTCGACCTGCTCGGCAGGGGCGTGATCCCCACGGAGGCCCTCATCTCCGGCGTCGTCCCGATCGAGGAGGTCGCCTCCGCGATCGACGACCTCTCGGCGGGCCGGGCGATGAAGATCCTCGTGGACGTCGCGGGGGAGGCCCGGGCATGAGCGAGCGGAGCGAGCGAACGGGTGGACACGCCGGACTGTTCGACCTGCACGGCCGTCTCGCCGTCGTGACCGGCGCCCGGCGGGGCATCGGCCGTGCCATGGCGGAGGCACTCGCCGCCGCCGGCGCGGACATCATCGGCGTGAGCGCGCAGTCGCGGCCCGACGACGAGGTCGCCGAGTCGATCCGCGCGCTCGGCCGGTCGTTCGAGAGCCGGGCGGTCGACTTCGCGGATCGTGACGCCGTCCTGGCGCTCGGCGCCGAACTCGCGGAACGGGCTCCCGACATCCTCGTCAACAACGCGGGCACGATCGAACGCGCGCCCGCCGCGGAGCATCCGCTCTCGTGGTGGGATCGGGTCATCGAGATCGACCTGTCGAGCCAGTTCGCCCTCACGCAGCTCGTCGCGCGCCCGATGCTGGAGCGCGGCTACGGAAAGATCGTGTTCACGGCGAGCATGCTGAGCTTCCAGGGCGGCATCAACGTGCCCGGATACACCGCCGCGAAGTCGGGGCTCGCGGGCCTCACCAAGGCTCTCGCCAACGAGTGGGCCGGGCGGGGCGTGAACGTCAACGCCATCGCGCCGGGCTACATCGCGACCGACAACACGGCGGCGCTCCGCGACGACCCCGAGCGGTCGCGGTCGATCCTGGAGCGGATCCCGGCCGGACGCTGGGGCCGCGGCGACGACCTCGCGGGAGCGGTGGTCTTCCTGAGCTCGGCGGCGTCCGACTATGTCTCCGGCGCCATCATCCCCGTGGACGGCGGATGGCTGGCGCGATGACGCGCTCGCCCGCGTAGGGCCCGCCCCAATAGAGAGGCGGGGAAGCCGTACGGCTTCCCCGCCTTCTGCCGTCCGGGAACTACTTGGTGACCCCCGGGAAGGTCCGCAGGGCGGGCTCGAGGCCGGCCTGCTCGATCACCCGCCGGGCCTCGGCGGGCCAGTCCGTGCCCGAGACCTGGACGTTGTCGATCAGCCGGTTGTTGTGCACGTCGGTGTCCGGCGTCTGCGTGATGCCCGAGTTGTACCAGTTGTTCTGCAGCACGTTGTCACTGGTGTTGTTGATCGTCCCGTAGGAGTTCGTGAACACCCAGACGCCGCAGTCCTGGATCACGTTGTTCTTCATCGTCACGTAGCGGGAGCCCTCGTCCAGGTAGAGGCCCACCGTCCGGTTGGTGTCGTAGACGTAGTTGCCGCTGAACACGGCGCCGGGGTTGGCCGACAGGTTGTACAGGCTGCCGCCGTCGTGGAAGACCTTCTTCACCCCGTGGATCAGGTTGCCGGTCACCTCGGTGTTCCTGAGGGTCGTCGGCGTGGTGTAGATCGGCTGGTACGCGTACAGGCCCCGGTTCTTGTAGTCCTGGCTGCCGCCCGCGTCGTTCGCGCCCCAGCCCCAGCCGGTGTCGATCCCGTCGTACGCGAGGTTGGAGACCTCGTTGTGCGCGATCACGGCGTGGTCCACGTAGGTGGTGAGGATGCCCGACATCTCCTTGTAGTCCTTCGCGACGTCGGTCACGAAGTTGTTGTCGATCGTGATGTCGCGCAGGGTCATCGCCGGGTCGCTCGGGTGGTGGGCGTCCGGCTGCACGCCGCCCGCGACGACCCCCGCGCCACCGAGATCGGTGAACAGGTTGTGGTGCACGGTCGCCTCGGTGACCCCGAGCCCGATCCCGGCTCCGTTCGCGTTGGCGTCCAGGCCGAGGCCCAGGCCCACCTGCCCGAGGTGGGCGAAGGTGTTGTCGGTGAACTTCACCCGGGTGGCCGCGGCCACCTGGACCGCCGCCGGCATCTGGTTCCAGCCGTTGCGCGCGCCCTCGAACAACGGGCAGCCCGACTGGCAGCTGCTCAGGTAGTCCGCGGGCTGCGGGTAGGCCTTCGGGATGAAGGCGCCGTTCTGCTGGTCGGCGTAGCCGATCGGCGAGCCGGGCGACAGCCAGGTCGAGTGCGAGAACTGGATGCCCGAGAAGGTCAGGTCGTGCACCGGCTTCGCGTAGCCGCCCGCGATCTGCACGAGCGACTCGAGGTAGGGGAGCACGAACGACGCGCCGTTCGGGTCCTCACCGGCGGTGGCGCGGTAGTAGAGCTTGCCGGCGGCCGGGTCCAGATACCACTGGCCCTCCTGCAGGAACGCGTAGGAGTTCTCGAGCAGCAACTGGCCCCCCGCGAACGGGCGCGCCAGCGTGTCGTATCCCCAGTTGTTGTTCTGCCATGCGGGCTGCTGCATGGTGACGGTCGTCCCGCTGATGCTCTGCACGGGGGCGTACCGGTCGGTGAAGGAGCCCTGGCTCTCCACCTCGATGCGGCTCTGGTCCGGCAGCGTCGCGAGGTAGTTCAGCGCGGGATTCTTGATCTCCATGCCGGATTCGGTGATCGTCACGTCGCTGCGGTTGATCTTGATGGCCGCGCGCGGCACCGCGGCGTCGTTCTTGTAGAGCTGCCGGCTGTCCTGCCCCTTGGGCACCGAGGCGACGAAGATGTTCTTGCCCGCGTCGTACGGCGTCCAGCCGGTCACGGCCCGGCCGCCCGAGATGATCGGGTGCGCGCCCTTCGCGGCGGTCCAGGTCACCGGCTTGGCGCTGGTTCCCGAGTCGTCCGCGGTGAAACGCAGTGGCTCGTCGAGCCGGTAGGTCCCGTCCCTCAGCTCGACCGTCACGGCGCTTCCGGCCCGCGCCGACGCGCGTGCCATGGCCTGCGCCGCGGTCAGGGTGCGCAGCGGCTTGCCCGGCGTGCCCTGATTGTGATCATCCCCGTCCGGGGAGACGACGATGGTGGTGCGGCCGGGGTGGGGCGGCACGGCGAGCGCCGGCGCGGCGCCCCAGACGACGATGCCGGCGGTCACGACGGAGACGCTTCCGATGAGGGAGGCCAAATGGCGGTGTTTCACTTGTCTCGGGCTCCCTTGGTGCATGTGATGTAACACATAATAGGTATGATGAAACCCGCGATCATGGACGTTCGTCAAGAGGGGTGGTTCTCGGGCATGCGCGAACAACGGAGCGAAGGCCCCGTTAGCGGCGAACGCGTCCAGGTATCCACGCTGGGTGAGGCCATGGTGCGGCTGTCGCCCCCGGCAGGCGAGCGGCTGCGCGACTCCGGCTGGTTGCGGGTGCACGTCGGCGGCGCCGAGGCGAACGTCGCCGTCGCCCTGGCGTCGGTCGGCGTGTCCGCGCGCTGGACGGGGGCGCTGCCCGACTCGGTGCTCGGGCGCCGGGTCGCGGATTCGCTGTCGAGCGCCGGGGTCGTCCTCGACACCGTGCGGTGGACGGCGGGCGAGCGCCTCGGACTCTACTTCGCCGAGATCGGCTCCCCGCCCCGCCCGACGAGCGTCCTCTATGACAGGGCCGGCACCGTGTTCGGTTCGCTCCGCGCCGATGATCTCGACTGGGCCACCGTGTGCGAGGCCCGGATCATTCACCTCACCGGCATCACCGCCGCTCTCGCGCCGGGATCGGACGAGCTCGTGCTGCGCGCGGCGCGCGAGGGACACGAGCACGGCGCCCTGGTCGTCTACGACGTCAACTATCGATCGGCGCTGTCCTCGCCGGAGGCGGCCGCCGCGTTCGCCGCCGAAGTGGCACCCCACGTCGGCCTGCTGCTCTGCCGGGCCGAGGACGCGCGCGATCTCTTCGGCCTGACCGGCGATCCCGCGACGCTGGCGAACGAGCTGGCGAACAGGCTCGCGGTCGGCCGCGTCGTGGTGACGGCCGGGGCCGACGGCGCCGTCGCCCACTGGGACGGCGAGTCCTTCGCGGCCCCCGCACTGCCCACCGTCGCGGTCGACCGGATCGGCGCCGGGGACGCCTTCGCGGCCGGCGTGCTGTGGGGCGTGCTCGATGATTCCCCCGAGGACGCGCTCCGCAGGGGTACGGCGATGGCCTCCCTGGCCATGAGCGTCCAGGGAGACCAGTGCCGCTTCAGCGCGGAGGAGGTGCTTGAGCTCGCCCGGGGCACCGGGCGGGAGGTCCGCCGGTGATCCCGGTCAGACCCGGTTCCACTTCTGGTTGTTCTGTCCGTTGCACGTCCAGATCTGCACCTTGGTGCCGTTCGCCGTGCCGGCGCCGGACACATCCAGGCACTTGTTGGCGCCGACGGCCGTGATGGAGCCGTCGGAGTTGAGCCGCCACTTCTGGTTGTTCTGGCCGTTGCAGTCCCAGATGATCACGCTGGTGCCGTTCGCCGTGGCCGCGCCGTTGACGTCGAGGCACTTGTTGCCGTAGACGCGCAGCTCACCGGCGCTGGTGGAGGTCCACTTCTGGTTGTTCTGGCCGTTGCAGTCCCAGATCTGCACCGCGGCGCCGTTCGCCTGCGAGGCGCCGTTGACGTCCAGGCACCGCCCCGACGCCACACCTCTCAGCGCGCTCGTGCCCGCCGAAGGCGAAGGAGAAGGCGAAGGAGAAGGCGACGGGGAGGGGGAGGGGGATGGGGATGCGCCGGCGAGTTCCTTGATCCGGATGTTGCGGAACGACACCGTGTTGCCCGCCCCGTGGTTCTGGATGCCGATGTAGCCCTGCTGGAGCGAGCGGGCCGGATCGGTGTTGGTGAAATCGTTGATCTTGGTGCCGTTGAGGAACACCTGCAGCCGCTCACCCTCCACCAGCAGCTCGAACGTGTTCCACTGACCGGGCGGGTTCAGCGCCGCGTCGCGCGCGGTGATGTCCGCCGACTGGACCCCGTAGATCGCTCCCGTGGTCTTGTCCGCGGTGTCGGTCGCGTCGATCTGCACCTCATATCCGGTTTCGAGCGCCGTGTTCGGGTCGTTCGTGGGCGGGAACCCGACGATCACCCCCGAGTTGGAGTCGCCGGTCATCCTCCAGTCGAGCTTGAGGGAGTAGGAGTGGAACTCCTTGGCGCCGTAGTACAGCATCCCCATGCCGCCCTGGGAGGTCAGCGTGGCGTCGCTGTTGGTGAACGACCCCGGCCCGACCTGCGACCAGCCCGTCGTGGACCCGTTGTACAGCGCCGTGTACCCGGTCTCCGGGCGGCAGTCGGCGTTGACGGCCTTGGCCGCGTACCGGATCCCGCCCAGCAGCAGGGTGCGGAAGTTCGAGTCGGCGTACGACTCCTGGGTGTGTCCCAGCCCGGTGTAGAAGGCCCGGCCGGAGGACTGTGGGTGGCACCAGGTGATCGGGTGATCACCCATGCCGCCGCCGCTGTAGCTGCTCTCGTCCAGGCTCTGCAGCACCCGGACGTTCGGGCGGGGGTTGGAGCGGAAGCTGTACCACTCGTCCGTGCGCGACCAGGTCGTGCCCAGGTGAGAGGTAGCGGCGTGCGCCCGGTCCTCGTTCCGCACGGTGGCCTGCTGGATCGCCGGGTGGTTGTTGAACCAGGCCCCCATCAGCTGCCCGTAGTACGGCCAGCCGTACTCGGTGTCGGCGGCCGCGTGGACCCCCACGTAACCGCCTCCGCCGTCCACGTACGCCTGGAAGGCGGCCTGCTGACTGTCGTTCAGCACGTCACCGGTGGTGCTGAGGAACACCACCGCCTTGTACTGGGCGAGGTTGGACGTGGTGAAGGCGTTCGCGTCCTCGGTGGCGTCGACGGCGAAGTCGTTGGCGGCCCCCAGATCGCGGATGGTCTGGATGCCCTGGGGGATCGAGTCGTGCCGGAACGCCGCCGTCTTGGAGAACACCAGCACCTTGAAGGCGGCGGCGTGGGCGGGGATGGCGGGGGTCATCGCCGCGGCGGCGGCGAGCGCCACCGCGGTCACCGACAGGCGTCGCAGCACGGATGTCTTCCGGTCGCTCCCCGCGATGCGCCCGAGCGCGGCGGGGGTCAGATGTCGCAGCATGGCTGTCCTTCCGTCGCCGCCCGGCGCTGCCCCTTTCGACGATGAAAGAGGCATCGCGCCGGGCGGTCGCATCAATGGGTGACCGGCCTGGGGCCGGGGGTGGTGCCGGGTGGACTCAGACGTGGGTCCATTTCTGGTTGTTCTGGCCGTTGCAGGTCCAGATGATGACCTTGCTGCCGTTGCCGGTGGCGCCGCCGTTGACGTCGAGGCACTTGTTGGCGCCGACGGCGGTGATGGAGCCGTCGGAGTTGAACCGCCACTTCTGGTTGTTCTGGCCGTTGCAGTCCCAGATGATCACGCTGGTGCCGTCGGCCGTGGCCGCGCCGTTGACGTCGAGGCACTTGTTGCCGTAGACGCGCAGCTCACCGGCACTGGTGGAGGTCCACTGCTGGTTGGACTGCCCGTTGCAGTCCCAGACCTGTGCCAGCGCGCCGTTCGCCTGTGAGGCGCCGTTGACGTCCAGGCACCGCCCCGACGCCACGCCCTTGAGCGCGCTCGTGCTCCCCGACGGCGACGACGGAGAGGGGGAGGGAGACGGGGACGGAGACGGGGAGGACGACGTGCCGGTGCCGAAGGTGAAGGCGTCCAGATCGAACAGGTAACCCTGTCCTGTCGGGCCGCGGAAAACCAGGTAGAGCGTCGTCGTGCCGGACGGCACGTTGCCGAGGTTCGCCGAGACGTCGGTGAAGGTCTCCCAGCTGCCGGTGCTCGCGACGTTCGCCGTGCCCAGCAGCGTGCCCGTGACCGAGCCCGCCCGCACCTCGATCCGGCCGCCCGCACCGGCCGAGGAGACCCGGGCGGTGATCCTCGTCGCGCCGGCCAGGTTGTAGGGCTGGAAGGAGATCCAGTCGCCGTCGTCGGTGAAGCCGACCGTCTTGCCGCCCTCGGCGGCGGTGTGATCGGCTGTCTGGACACCCTGCTGCGCGGCGAAGTGCTCGGCCTGCCGGTGGCGCGGCTGGAGCGTACGGAGACTGGTGGAGGTCAGGCCGTCCTCGTCGGTGTAGGAGGCCTCGAAGACGCCGAAGATGTTGGCCGCCGAGTCGTGCTCGCCGTCCACCGGCACATTCAGCGAGCCGCTGCAGCCGCTCTTGGAGGTGATCTGGTGTGCGTGGCTGTCGTGACCGAGGAAGTAGGTGACGGTCACCTTCGAGCAGTCGATCGTGCCGTCCTCCGGGTCGCTCACGGTGACCTGGAAGGGCACGGTGTCTCCGAAGGAGAACAACTGCCCGTCGGCCGGGGTGGTCAGCGTCACCGTCGGGGCGGTGTTGCCGACGGTCACGATCACACTCGCGCTTCCGGTCAGCCCCTGCGGATCGCGGACGGTGAGGGTGGCGGTGTAGGTGCCGTTCGTCGTGTAGGTCTTGCTCGGGTTGGCGGCCGTGGAGGTCGTGCCGTCGCCGAAGCTCCACGAGTACGACAGCGTGCCGCCCTCGGGGTCGGAGCTGCCCGCGGAGGAGAAGTTCACGGTCAGCGGAGCCTGTCCCGAGGTCTTGTCGGCGGCGGCCTTGGCGATCGGGTTGCGGTTGGCCTTGCCGATGTACTCGATCCGGTACAGCGCCTGGTTGTTGTTTCCGGTGCCGTAGTCGAGCACGTACAGGGCGCCGTCGGGCCCGAACGCCATGTCCATCACCTGGGTGCCGCTCCACGGGAACGCGGAGATCTCCCCGTAGTTCCCGTCGCTCTTGACCTCGATGGCCTTGATCCAGCGGCGGCCGTACTCACCGGCGAAGAAGCGCCCGTCCAGCACCTGGGGGAACTTGACGGCCGAGTTCAGGTTCGGGTCGTAACGGTAGACCGGACCGCCCATCGGCGACTCGGAGCCGCTGCCGAACTCCGGTGGCGAGCCCGAGTCACCGGCGTACTTGATCCACGCCGGCTTGGCCGCCGGCAGCGTGGTCAGCCCGGTGTTGCGGAAGGAGTTGTTGGTCGGGCCACCCGCGCAGTTGTACTTCGGCCCGCTGCTGTTGGAGGCGAAGTCCCACTCGTTGTACGTCTCGCTCGTGGTGTTCGTGCCGGTGCAGTACGGCCAGCCGTAGAAGCCCGGGGCGGTGACGCGGTCGAACTCCACCTGGCCGCTCGGCCCTCGGCTGCTGTTGGTCACTCCCGCGTCGGGACCGTAGTCGCCCAGGTAGACGATGCCGGTCGCCTTGTCCACGCTCATCCGGAACGGGTTGCGGAAGCCCATCGCGTAGATCTCCGGGCGGGTGTTCGCCGTGCCCGGCGGGAACATGTTGCCGCTGGGGATCGTGTAGCTGCCGTCCGGCTGCGGCTTGATCCGCAGGAGCTTGCCGCGCAGGTCGTTGGAGTTGGCCGCCGTGCGCTGGGCGTCGTACTGCGGGTTGCGGTTGGTCCGCTCGTCGAGCGGGGAGTAGCCGCTCGACTCGAACGGGTTGCTGTCGTCGCCGGTCGTCAGATAAAGGTTGCCGGCGGCGTCGAAGTCGATGTCGCCGCCCACGTGACAGCACATCCCGCGGTCGTTCGGCACCTCCAGCACGACCTTCTCGCTGCTCATGTCGAGCGTGTCGTCGGACTTCAGGGTGAAGCGGGACAGGTTCAGGTGTCCCTTCCACTGGTCGAACTGCGACTGCGAACCGGTGCTGGGCGCGTCACCGCTCGGCGTGTTCAGCCGCGGCGAGTAGTAGAGCCAGACATAGCGGTTCGACGCGAAGTTCGGGTCGACCGCGACACCTTGAAGGCCCTCCTCGTCATGGGTGTAGACGCTGAGCCTGCCGGCCACCTTGGTGTTGCCGTTGACATCGGTGACGCGCACCGTGCCGTCACGGGCCGTGTGGATGACCGACCGGTTCGGCATCACGGCCAGCGACATCGCCTCACCCAGCTCGGAGCCGCCCGAGGCGAGCGACACCTGCTGGTAGTCGGAGGCGGGGATGGTCAGAGCGTCCGCCGGGGAGGCCGTGATCGCGAGGGCTCCTGGGGTGATCAGCGCCATCGTGGTCAGCATCGTGAGCCACGGACGTCGGGACATCGGTTTCCTTTCTCACAGGTCGATCGGTCAGGGCAGCAGCGCGCGCCGCCGCGCTGCTGCCGGGTCTTCGCGGGGTTTCTGCCGGGTTTCTGCCGGGATTTTTCGCCGAGGCGTCACGTGCGGCCGTCGCGGGACGAGGGATCACCCCGGCGACGGCACGTGCCCGGACGGTGTCAGGCTGGGGGTGTCAGACGCGGGTCCATTTCTGGTTGTTCTGGCCGTTGCAGGTCCAGATGATGACCTTGCTGCCGTTGGCGGTGCCGTTGTTGTAGACGTCGAGGCACTTGTCGGCG
>NZ_VJVX01000063.1:0-45546 GCF_008033685.1 Microbispora sp. CSR-4 | reverse complement strand
CTCCAGCGTCATCTCCGACGGCTCCGGAGCTCCCACGGTGGGTCTGGAGGGCCAGGAGCTGCTGGTCTCCACCGCCAACTCCGCCGACGAGATCGGCACCTCCCAGGTCAACGCCGACCTCGCCCTGCGCACCCCGGTCGACGTCGCCGCCGGCGAATACCACTCCACCATCACGCTGTCGCTGTTCAACCAGTCCTGAACCGGCGGTGGGAGCGGAAAAGGAAAGGGCCACCCCTCCGCCGGAGGGGTGGCCCGGATATTCCGAGGCGTACGTCCGATTTATAGGTCAGACGGTAAGGCGGTATTTGACAGAAGTCACGTAGTAAATGACCGATCGACCGTTTCGGGATCCAGGATGCGCTCGATAACCATGACGGCGGCGCCGGTGACGCCCGCCCGGTCACCGAGCTCGCTCGCGCGAATGCCGAGACTCTGGGTCGCCAGTGGCAGCGAGCGGCCGTAAACCATTTCGCGCACGCCCGCCAAAAGGTGATCGCCCGCTTCGACCAGGTCGCCCCCGATCACGATCAGCGTGGGGTTGAAGAAGTTGACGATCGAGGCGAGCGCGCTGCCGACCTCTCTGCCACCCTGTCTGACAAGGCGGATGGCAAGAGAGTTGCCCTCCTTTGTCAGGCGGACGACATCCCGGCCATCGGCGACGTCGAGCCCCGCGTCGCGGAGGCGGGCGGCCAGAGCCGCGCCGCCTGCCACGGCCTCCAGGCAGCCGACGTAGCCGCAGCGGCACTGCACCTGGTCGATGGTGGGTATGCGGATGTGGCCGATGTCCCCTGCGGCGCCTCGGGCCCCGCGATGCAGCCGGCGTCCGGCGATGATGCCACAGCCGATGCCGGTGCCCACCTTGACGAAGATCAGATGCTCGACCTCGGGGTGGACGGCCCAGTGCTCGCCCAGCGTCATGATGTTCACGTCGTTGTCGACGAGCACCGGGACGCCGAGCCGCTCGCCGAGCCAGCCGGGCACGGGGAAGCCGTCCCAGCCCGGCATGATCGGCGGGCTGACCGCCGTGCCGCTCGCGTGGTCCACGGGGCCGGGGAGGCCGACGCCGACGCCGCACACGTCCGACAGCGGGCGGCCGCACTCGGCGAGCAGTTCCCGGAAGGTGTCGAGAACCCAGCTCAAGGTCGGCACGGGTCCGCGGTCGATGCGCAGGTCGGCGGCACGTTCCGCCAGGACGGCCCCGCCGAGGTCGCTGGCGGCGATTCTGGCGTGGGTGACACCGAGGTCGGCGGCCAGCACGATGCGGGCCTCACGGTGGAAGGAGAAGGCGGTGGCGGGCCTGCCGCCCGATGGAGTCGTGTCCTCGGAGGGCAGGATCAGGCGCTGGTGCAGCAGAGCGTCGATCCGCTGGGACACCGCGCTTCTTGACAGACCAGTGAGCTGGACCAGCTCAGCGCGGGTACGCGCTCGCCCGTCACGGAGGATCGAGAGTAGTGCTCCCGCTCCGGTCCCACCGGGCATGCCCTGAGCCACTGGCACTCCTTACTGCTCGACGTTTCCTTATGTTTTACCCTACTCCCCTTTTGCTTGACCAAAGTCATAAGTCGTGTATACGCTCGCGGCACTATGTAGGCGGCGCACCTAAAGTTCTGACACTCTCAGACAAGGTGCCGGGCCGGGAGCGAGTTTTATGACCTGTGTTAACGGCGTGCCCGAGCCGGGAATCCAGACCCAGCGGTACGGCAATAGCCGGGCCCTTGCTCACTTCGCCTCCGCGGGTGGCCACGCCACGCGAATCCGTGAGGCTTTTCTCCCTTCCGTTCCCGCGGCGGAGTAGACCCGATGCTGACCATGACGGGCATCGGCAAGAGCTTCTTCGGCGTCCGGGTGTTGTCCGGAGTCGACCTCGCGGTCGTGCCGGGCGAGGTCCACGCGATCGTGGGGGAGAACGGGGCGGGCAAGTCCACGCTCATGAAGATCCTCGCCGGAGTGCACGCACACGACGAGGGGACGATCGAGATCGACGGCAGGCGCGTGTCGTTCGGCCATCCGCTGGACGCCCAGCGCGCCGGCGTCGCGATCATCTATCAGGAGTTCAACCTGCTGCCCGAGCGGACCGTGTCCGAGAACGTCTTCCTCGGCAGGGAACCGATGCGGCGCGGCCTGGTCGACCGGACCGCGATGGACACCGCGACCGCCCGGCTGCTCGCCGAACTGGGTGAGGACTCCTTCGGTCCCCGGCAACCGGTCAAGCGCCTGTCGGTCGCTCAGCAGCAGGTCGTGGAGATCGTCAAGGCGCTGTCGCTCGACGCCCGGATCGTCGTGATGGACGAGCCCACCGCCGCGCTGGCCGAGCACGAGGTCGAACTGCTCTACCGGCTGGTGCGGCGCCTGCAGGAGCGAGGCATCGCCGTGCTCTACATCTCTCACCGGCTTCGCGAGGTGTTCGACCTCAGCGATCACGTGACGGTCATCAAGGACGGCAAGCTGGTCACGACGGTCGCCACCGGGGACGTCACGTCCGAGGATCTGGTCCGCCTCATGGTCGGGCGCGATCTGAACGGTTACTTCCCGCCACGCTCCACCTCGGCCGGGGAGACACGGCTCCGGGTCACCGGCGGCGGCAACGACCGGCTGCACGACATCGACCTGGAGCTGCACGCGGGAGAGATCGTCGGCATCGCAGGGCTTCAGGGATCCGGCCGATCGGAGCTGGCGAAGGCCCTGTTCGGCGCCGAGCCGTTCACCCGGGGCGAGATGACGCCGGTGCGCCCGCGCTCGGTCCGCGAGGGGATCCGGGCCGGAATCGGCCTGGTGACCGAGGACCGCAAGAGCGAGGGCCTGGCCCTGCGTCAGTCGGTGCGCGACAACGCCCTGCTCGTGACCCGCGCGATGGGCCGTGGCGCTCGCCGCAGCGGGGTGCGGGACCTGCTGGAACGTGTACGGCTCAAGCCGCCCCGCGAGGAGCAGGAGGTTCGCTACCTGTCCGGCGGCAACCAGCAGAAGGTCGTGCTCGCCAAGTGGATGACCGTCGCCCCGAAGGTGCTCCTGTTCGACGAGCCCACCCGCGGGGTCGACGTGGGCGCCAAGGCGGCCATCCACGACCTGATGCGCGAGCTGGCCGAGGACGGCATGGCGATCATGATGATCTCCTCCGAGCTGCCCGAGCTGATCGGCATGAGCGACCGCATCGTCGTGCTCCGGGAGGGCCGCATCGCGGGCACCCTCCCCGCGGGCTCCTCAGAGGAGGCCATCATGAGCCTGGCCGCGGGCGAGGTGTCCGCATGACCCCGAACGTGCTCGCCGGCCGCAGGGCCAGGTTCGCCGCGCTGGCGAACCCCACGAGTGTCGTCTTCCTGGCACTGGCCGGCGTGATCCTCGTGGGCTGGGCGCTGGTGGCCGTGGACGGCGGCCAGTTCCTCACATTGGAGACCATCGTCGGGATCCAGCAGCGCTCGGCGGCGCTCGGGATCGTCGCGGTGGGCCAGACGCTGGCCATCATGGCGGGATCGCTCGACCTGTCGGTCGCCTATCTGATCAGCCTCACCTCGCTGGTCGCGGCGGTGACCATGGCGGGCCAGGACTCCAACATCGTGCTCGCGGTCGTCGCCGTCATGGGAGTGAGCGCACTGGTCGGGCTGGTCAACGGCCTGATGATCAGCAAGTTGCGCGTGCACGCGTTCATCGCCACCCTCGGCGTCTCGCTGATCATCAAGGGAATCCTGAGCGACCTCTACGACGGCCCGGCCGGCCGGGTGCCGGAGTCCTTCCAGCACCTCGGCTACGACCGGCTCGGCCCCGTGCCCGTCTCGGCGTTGCTCTGGGCCGCGGTCGCCTTCGTCGCCTGGTTCCTGCTCAGACGGACCAAGTACGGCTACCGGGTGTACGCCGTCGGCGGTGACGTCGAGGTCGCCAGGTTGTCCGGCATCCGCACCGACCGGGTGATCGTCGTCACGCACGTGCTGTGCTCGCTCTGTGCCGGCATCGCGGGACTGCTGCTGGCCAGCAGGCTCGGCGCCGGAGCCCCGACCGTGGGAACCGACGGTGGATACGACCTCGAGTCGATCGCCGCCGTCGTCCTCGGCGGCACCGCGCTGGCCGGGGGCAGAGGCGGGGTCGCGGGCACCGTGGGCGGCGTGCTGCTGCTCGCCGTCCTGGACAGCGTGTTCAACCAGCTGGAAGTGAACTCCTTCTTCAAGGACGTCGTACGAGGCGTGGTGATCGTCGTCGCCGTCGCCGTTTACGCCCGGCGTACGGGCCTGGTCGGAAGGAGGCGGACGTGAAGCGTGCGCTGCCGATTCTCGCGGTGCTGGCGGTGCTGCTGGCCGCCATCGCGATCGTCAACCCGTTCTTCATCGAGCCTGCCGGGTTCCTGTCCTTCGTCAGGCGCGCCGCGCCCCTGGTCATCCTCGCCGCCGGGCAGTACCTGGTGATCGTCGCCGGCGAGTTCGACCTGTCGGTCGGATCGCTGGTCACCGTCGAGGTTGTCGTCGCCGCCCGCCTGATCGACGGGGACGAGGCGGCGACCTGGCCGGTGCTGGCCCTGCTGATCGTTCTCGGCCTGGTCGTCGGTCTGGTCAACGGCGCGGTGACGACACTCCTGCGCGTGCCCTCGTTCATCACCACGCTCGGCATGATGCTCGTGCTGTCCGGCGCGGTCTTCCTGTGGACGGGCGGCGCGCCGCGCGGCGCGCTCTCGGAAGCCTTCCGCATGTTCGGCAGGCAGACCGGATGGGCCGTGCTCATCCTCGTGGTCGTCGCCGTCGCGGCCGTGCTGCTGATGCGGGCCAACTTCGGCAGGACGCTCATCGCCATCGGCGACAACGAGCGCGCGGCCGCCCTGTCCGGCGTACGGGTCACCAGGGTGAGGATCATCGCCTTCATCCTCTCCGGCCTGTCCGCCGCGGTGGCCGGAATCCTGCTCGGCGGGTTCGCCGGAGTGTCCGCTCAGGTCGGCCAGGGGCTGGAGTTCCAGGCGATCACCGCGGTCGTCCTGGGCGGCGTCGTCCTCGGCGGTGGCCGCGGCACGGTCATCGCCGCGATAGCCGGGGCGTTCACCCTGGAGGCACTGTTCACCCTGCTGAACCTGTACGGCGTCTCCGGGGCGCTGAAGTTCACCGTGCAGGGCGTCATCCTCATCGCCGCCGTCGCGGCAGGAGCCATCCGTCTTCCCTTCCTCGATGCCCCGAAAGTTAAAGGAGACGCCCATGCGGTTTCGTAGACCGCTCATCCTCGCCGCTTCGGCTCTGACGGTGTTGGCCGTCGGCGGCTGCACCAGCGACAAGCCGAGCACCACCACGGCCGCCGACACGGGCGCGGACACGGCGCAGACCGCGGCCGCTTCGGCGGCGCCGGCCTCGGGAACCGGTGAGCAGTCCAAGTTCTTCGTCCAGGCCGACTACGACGCTCAGCTCGCGATGCGCTCGCAGACGCCGGAGGGGCCGGCGGACAAGCCCTGGGAGCAGGCCATCGCGCCGGAGATGGTCTCCACCGCCGACTACAAGAAGGACGGGCCTTACAACCTGTGCTTCTCCAACGCGGCGGTCGACAATCCCTGGCGGCAGGTCGGCTGGAAGACCATGCAGGCCGAGGTGGCGTTGCACAAGGAGATCTCCAAGCTCACCGCTCTCGACGCCGAGGGCAAGGACGACAAGCAGATCTCCGACATCTCCGAGCTGCAGGCCAAGGGCTGCGACGCGCTGATCGTCTCGCCCAACACCACGGCGACGCTCACTCCGGCCGTCAAGGCCGCCTGCGAGAAGGTCCCGGTCATCGTCTTCGACCGGGGCGTCGAGACCGACTGCCCGGTGACGTTCATCAAGCCGATCGGCGGCTACGCGTTCGGCGCCGACGCGGCCGAGTTCCTCGTGGAGAAGGTCCCGGCGGGCGGGAAGATCCTGGCGCTGCGCATCAGCCCCGGGGTGGACGTGCTGGAGACCCGCTGGTCGGCGGCGAAGGTCGCCTTCGACGCGAGCGGCCTCCAGGTCGTCGGCGTGGAGTTCACCGACGGCGACGCGGCCAAGGCCAAGGGCATCGTCAACGACTACATCCAGCGGCACGGCAAGCTCGACGGCGTCTGGATGGACTCGGGAGCCACATCCGTGGCCGTCGCCGAGGCGTTCGAGGACGCCGGCATGCCCGTCCCGCCGATGACCGGGGAAGACCAGCAGGACTTCCTGCGCAAGTGGAAGGACGACGGTCTCACCGCCGTCGCTCCCACGTACCCCACCTACCAGTGGCGCACACCGATCATCGCCGCCCTGAAGATCCTCAAGGGTGAGGAGGTGCCGAAGGTGTGGAACCTGCCGCAGCCCAAGATCACGCAGGAGACCCTCGACCGCTACCTGCAGCCGAACATGCCGCCGCTGCACTACGCGCTGTGCGGCTGTGAGGGGATGCCGGGATTCCCCGAGCAGTGGGGCGGTAAGAAGGGGTGAGCGCTTTCCCTCTCGGAGTGAACACGTGGGTGTGGGTGTCGCCGCTGACGGACGACGATCTCGCGTCCCTCGTTCCCCGGATCGCGGCCTGGGGGTTCGACGTCATCGAGCTGCCGGTGGAGCGGCCCGGCGACTGGGATCCCCACAAGGCCGCGGCGCTGCTGGCCGAGCACGGGCTGAAGGCGTCGGTGGTGCTGGTCATGCCGCCGGGGCGGGAGCTCGTGGCGGCCACGGCCGGGGTCGTCGAGGAGACCCAGGACTACCTGCGGCACTGCGTGGACGTGGCGGCCGTCGTGGGCTCCCCGGTGATCGGCGGGCCCGCCTACGCCTCCGTCGGCAGGACCTGGCGGATGTCGGACGACGAGCGCCGGACGGTCTACGCCGAGCTCCGGAACAACCTGGAGCCCGTGGCCGGCTACGCGGGCGAGCGAGGTGTGACGATCGCGGTGGAGCCGCTCAACCGTTACGAGACCAGTCTGCTCAACACCGTCGAGCAGGCACTCGAAGCACTGCCCGGCGGATGCGGCCTGGCGCTCGACGTCTATCACATGAACATCGAGGAGAAGGATCCGGCGCAGGCCGTACTCGCCGCGGCCGGCCGGATCGCGCACGTGCAGGTCTGCGGAACGGATCGGGGCACACCAGGCGCCGACCGCTTCGACTGGCCCGCCTTCACCCAGGCCCTGCGTGACGTGGGCTATACGGGCCCCCTCGTCTTCGAGTCCTTCACCGCCCACAACCAGACGATCGCCACCGCGGCCTCCATCTGGCGGCCGCTCGCGCCGACCCAGGACTCCCTCGCCACGGACGGCCTGGCCTTCCTCAGGTCGCTGTAGCCGGAGGTCCCTGTAACCGGAGGTCGCTGTAGCCGGAGGTCGCTGTAGCCGGCCCCGTGGTTCCCCGCCGACGGCGGGGAACCACGGGAGCCGAGCACGTACGTCACCGGGACCGCGCTGGTCGCCGGCAGCGGCCGGGGAGCGTCAGCCGCGGGTCCAGCGCTGGTTCGCGCCGCCGTTGCAGGTCCACGTCTGCACCTTGGTGCCGTTGGCCGTCTGGTTGCCGTTCACGTCCAGGCACAGGCCGGACTGGACTCCGACGATGGTGCCGGTGGAGTTGACCGTCCACTTCTGGTTGGCGCCGCCGTTGCAGTCCCAGATGCCCACCGTCCCGCCGGCCGTGGTCCGCTGGTCGAACACGTCCAGGCACTTCGTCCCGCCGAACGTGCGCAACTCCCCGGAGGAGGTGAGGGACCACTTCTGGTTGGCGCCGCCGTGGCAGTCGTAGATCTGCACGGTCGAGCCGTTGGTCGCGGCGCCGCCGGCGACGTCGAGGCAGCGCCCCGACTGGGCGCCGACGAGCGTGAAGCTCTGCGGGGCCTGCGGGGCCGCCCAGGTGCCGGTCTCCGCGTCGATGGTCCAGGAGTCGTAGAACGCGTTCATCGAGGCGGTGGAGCCGCTGATCGTGAGCGGCAGCCACACGGGCGTCGAGCTGTTGAGGTCGTTCGGGTTCCACCGGTCGCCGACGTAGAGGTACGTGGTGCCCGACGAACCCGTCACCGGCACGACGGAGGAGGTCTGGGAGTCGAACGTGCGGCTGCCGGGAGGGGCGAACGTGGTGAATCCGCTCCACGGCCCGGACAGGGAGGTCGCGGTGGCGTACGCGTTGTCGTTGGTGGACCAGCCGGTCAGGTGCGAGGCGAACAGGAAGTATCGTCCGTTCACCTTGACCATCGCCGGAGACTCCAGGTCGGCGAGCACCGCCGTCGTGCTCACCGCCTGGGTGTAGTCCGCGGAGAGCCGGTCGATGCGCAGGCCGTGGCTGCGGTCCTCGGTCAGCAGATAGGCCGTGCCGTCGTCGTCCTTGAACAGGCCCAGATCCCGGCTCTCGAATCCCAGCGGACGCGAGGAGCCGCGGTAGGTGTACGGCCCGCACGGCGTCGGGCTGGTGGCCACGCCCGCCCGCGCGTCGCTGTAGGAGGAGTTGTCGATGTGCACCCACATGACGTACTGGCCGGTCGCCGAATTGTAGATCACCTTCGGCCGTTCCACGATCCGCCCGGCGGCGAGGTCGCCGCTGCCCTGCCGGCTCAGCGCGTTGCCCACCCGGGTCCAGGTGGCCAGGTCCGTGGAGGAGTAGCAGGCGACCGCCGTGAACGTGGCGCCGGCGCTCTTGTCCTCGCCCACCATGTAGTAGGTCGAGCCGACCTTGAAGAACCCGGCGCCGTGCGCCTGCAGCCGGTTGCCCGCCGTGTCGTACCACATGACGCCGGGATGGAGCGTCACGGCGGCGGCGAACCCCGTGGCGGGCGCGAACAGCCCGGCGATCAGCAGGATGGTCGTGCCGAGGGCCGTGAACCACGCGCGGATGCGTCTCATGGGTGCCTCACCTGGGGGATGGACGGTCGGGCGTGGCCATGGGCAGAGCCGGGCGAAGCGTCGGGCGTCACGTGGTCACGGGGACGGAGTGCCGATCTTCGGCTTCGGGGCTCCCTGGACCTTAGACACGATCCGGCAACGCGATCAAGACCCGGCCCGCCCGCCTGCCGGCCCGTGCGCGATGACCTCGGCCCCGGCCGCCCGCCGGGGCAGGACGAGCCGAAACTTTCACGAGGCGGTGTCGCTACGGCCCGTCACCCGGCCGGGTCCAGTTCGAGGCCGGCGCGTGCGGCGTAGTGCATGAACTTGAACGGGTCGAGCAGCTGGTTGCGCGCGACCATCGACTCCAGCAGGCTCTGCCGCAGGCCGGCGAGCTCGGGAGTGCCGGGATGGCTGAGCAGTCCCAGGTCGACGAGGTGCAGGGCCAGCGGATGCTCGCCGCGCCGCGCGAGCTCCCGCCCCGCCGTGGCGAAGGCCGCGGCGCTCCGGCCGCCCAGCAGGTCGAGCGCGGCCGACAGCTCGGCGGAGGTGAACTGCTCGACGCCCTCGCCGCTGTGATGCCAGTAGCCGGTACGCAGGCGATGCACCCGCTGGACGAAGGTGTCACGGCTGACCAGGTACGGCATGACCGCCGCGGGATGGTCCCGGAGGACGTCGGGCAGGTGGCCGAGCCGCAGGATCTCGGCGAGCGTCAGACCGTCCGAGATCGCAGCGATGGTGATCCGCTCCAGGTCGCGCAGTGCGGCCAGCAGGCCGGGGAACGCCTCGACGGGGAAGTTCTCGGTCAGCGCCGGATGCCCGTGGACGAGCGTGCGCGGCCGCAGGTCCATGACCGTCCGCATGGCGTCGAACAGCCCCTGCGGCGAGCCCTCCGCGAGGGTCGGCGAGCCGAGATAGGGCATGCACATGTCGCCGACGAAGGCCACGTCCAGGCCGGGGAGGTGGACGACCAGCCCGTCGTCGGTCTCCCCTCCCGCGATCGGGACGAGCGTGAAGTCCACGCCGCCGATGGTCAGCTTCTCCACGGCGTCCACCAGCAGGCCGGGGGCGACGTGGGCCTGGCGGCCGTGGCCTTGGGGCAGGTAGTAGCCCAGCGGCGGCGGGCCGGAGTTCTGCAGCGCGAGCTCGCGGGGGAAGTTCGCCTGGGCGATCACCATCGCGCCGTCGGCAGTGAGGGCGTCGAGGCCGCCGACATGGTCCAGATGGGCATGCGTGAGGATCACGTGGGTGACGGGCAGCTCGGTGACCTCGCGGAGCGCGCGGAGCGCCGCGGCCGCGTGCCCCGGCGTGCTCGCCGCGTCGACGGCGACCACACCCGTGCCGGTGACGACGAAGCCGACGTCGGCGAAGTCGTAGCCCTGCGCCACGTGGACGCCCGGAGCGTGCTCGACCAGGCGCGGGGGGACGAAACGGAACCCGTCCCCGGGATTCGCCCAGTAGCCGGTGATCAGATGACCACCCCGGGCCCGGGCTCGCGCGGCGTCCTCGGCGCGTCCGAGCAGCTCGTACGCGTGTGACAGCGCCGCGTGGACGGGCCGCATGAAGCCCGGCGGGAACTGGTCCCTGACCATGAGGACGAACTCCAGGTCCGCGACGACGGTCTCCGCGCGTCCCGCGCACCCGGGCAGGCCGGCCAGGGAGATCCCGCGGTAGTAGTGGGGGAGCCCGAGGTCCAGCTCGGTGGCGGCGTCGAGCTTGGCGATCGCCGCCTCGGCCTGGCCGTCCAGCCGGGACTGGAAGGCGCCGGCGAGCGCCAGCAGCAGCCCGTCGCCCGGCGTCCGCGACGACAGCTCCGCGAAGAACCGGAACCCCTCCGCGTCGAGGCCGGCCGCCGTGAACTGGGCGGCCAGCACGATCCTGACGCGCCGGTCGGCGTTCGGCCACGTGGCGGCCCGGGACAGCGCCGCGATCTCTTCGTTCATCGGGAACCTCCGAGGAAACCCGCCCCGCCGGGGCGCCGGATGAATGCGAGGGCGGAGGGTCGCGGCGCCCGCGCCGCCGACAAGCCCGGGTCCGACGCGCTGCGCGAGCCTGCCGGCGAACGGCGCGCTTGCGGGGGAGCGAAGGGGACCGGAGCCACGGGCGGCGGGCCGAGAGACGTGCTCGCGGCCGACCGCCGTTCACGATTGGTCATGACGCACTTCTAAAGTTCTTAGACAAGAAAGTCAAGCGACAGCGTGATTGTTTCAAGTCGCTTGGTAGGCTGTGGTCATGCGTTCCTATGGTCAGTACTGCTCCGTGGCGAGAGCGCTCGACGTCGTCGGCGACCGGTGGACGTTGCTGATCGTGCGCGAGCTCCTGTCGCGTGGCCCGTGCCGCTACACCGACCTGCGTTCGGGGCTGCCGGGGATCGCCACCAACCTGCTGGCCGACCGCCTGCGCGAGCTGGAGGCCGCCGGTCTCGTGGAACGCGAGGACGCTCCGCCGCCGATCGCCGCCACCCTGTTCCGGCTCACCGATCGCGGCGCCGGCCTGGAGCCGGTGATCGACGCGCTCGGCCGCTGGGGCGTGCCTCTGATGCGCGACCACCGGCCCGAGGACGCCTTCCGCGGCCACTGGCTGCGGCTGCCCGTCCGGATGTTCCTCGCCGACCACGAGCCCGACCGGCCGGCGTCGTCGATCCAGATCCGCGCCGGGGACCAGTCCGTGGTGATCGACGCCGACGCCGGCCGGGTCTCGATGCGCCTGGGCGCCGACCCGGACGCCGACGCCACCGTCACCGGCCCGCCGCCCCGCGTCCTGGCCCTGCTCAGCGGCGGCCTCGGCCTCGCCGAAGCCGAGGAGCGGGGCCTGCGGGTCACGGGGTCACGTGAGGCCGTCCTGCGGGTCCTGCCCCGCGCCGGAACCGCCGCCGATGACTCCGCGCCTGCCGAGAGGGCCGCCTCGTAGCCGGGCGGGGACTGGAGAGCGGCCGCCGGCGCGCGCGATCGCGCGGACCTGACATAGAGGGCGGATCTGGCATAGAGGCAGGTGAACGCTCCCTGAGCGCGGCGGCGTTCAGGGAGTGTTTACGTTTCACCCAGGTTGACCCTCTACCCTGACCGGATGTTCGTCGATGCCGTGGAAAGGAACCGGACCCGTCTCAGGGAGGAGGCGTCACCCGCGCGGTCGCAGCCGTCGTCGTCGGCGCCGCGACAGGGATGGCTGGACGCGTTACGCGGCGTGGCCGCGCTCGTCGTGGTGTTCGAGCACTGCCTCGACGGCCTGTTTCCCGAGGTGCGCGCGGGCGCGAGCCAGTGGTTCAACTTCGGCCAATATGGCGTGCTCGTGTTCTTCCTCGTCAGCGGCTACGTGGTGCCGGTCTCGCTGGAACGGCGCGGCAGCGTCGGCGGGTTCTGGATCACCCGGGTCTTCCGCCTCTATCCCCTGTGGCTCGTCGCCGCCGCGGCCGGGACGGTGTTCGGGGCGGTGGGCGTGTACGCGACGCTGCCGGACCAGCTGGCCGACAACCCGGGCATCTCGGCCCTGGCGCACCTGACCATGCTGCAGGACCTCCTCCAGGTGGTCAGCGTCGTCAACGTGTTCTGGACGCTGTCGTACGAGATGGTCTTCTACCTGCTCGTGACCGCGCTGTTCGTGCTGGGCGCGCACCACGCGGGGGCGCCCCGTGCCGGCGGGCGCCGC
This sequence comes from Microbispora sp. CSR-4, assembly GCF_008033685.1. Lineage (NCBI taxonomy): Bacteria > Bacillati > Actinomycetota > Actinomycetes > Streptosporangiales > Streptosporangiaceae > Microbispora > Microbispora sp. CSR-4. The sequence goes on along the minus strand of NZ_VJVX01000063.1, from coordinate 33,152 downwards.
ACCGGCATGCACCGGGTCGGCGCCATCGGCATGCTCGCCTTCGCGGCGGCGGCCGTCACCGTGGGCGGGCTGCTTCCGGCGGGCGCGCTGTCGAGAGGCGCGGGCACCGCCCAGGTCGTGGTGATCACGGCGGTCGTGCTGCTCGTGGCGGCCGCGTCGCTGGCCTTCCGCGGACGGCTGCGCGTGTGCGGCACCGCGGCCGCCGCCGTGCTGGCTCTCGTGCTGCTCGGCGCCAACAGCCGGGTCGGGGCCTGGGAGAGCCTCGCCATCCTCGCGACCATGTTCGCCGGCACCGTGCTCTACCGGCTCGACCAGGGACAACTGCGCTGGAAGAGGAGCGGATGGGCGCTGGCGTGCGTGCCGGTGGCGTCCATCGCCGCCGCGTGGGCCTTCGGCCCCGGCTGGGGCATGCCCGACGACGAGGCGCTGGCGTTCACCTGGGGCTGGTCCACGGCGGTCGCGGCGGCCTGGGCCACCTTCTTCGCCGCCCGTTTTCTGCGGCGCCGGCGGATGCCGCGCGCGCTCGTGGGGCTCGGCCTGATCAGCTACTCGGTCTATCTGCTGCATCCCCTCGCCGTGCAGGTGCTCCGGCGGCTGACGACGGACCCGGCCCGCTTCTCCCTCACCGAACGCCTGGTCATGGGCGTCCTGCTGCTCGGGGTGGTGCTCGCCTGCTCCGCGCTGACCTACCGCGCCGTCGAGCGCCCCGCCCAGTCCCTGGGCCGTCACCTGGCCCGCAGCGTACGCTCCCGGACACTTCCGGCAGACGCCCGTACGGCGGAAACGCGTACGGCGGGCCCGGCCGGTGTCAGGCCGCCTGGACGGCCTCCCGGGCCGGGGGCGCGAGCCTGCCCGCGCCCAGCAGGACCGCCAGGAGCAGCACGGTGACCAGCGCGAACGAGGCGGGAAGCTCGGTCAGCGTGGCGATCCCGCCGATGGCGCTCGGCGCGACGAACCCCGACGCGTAGCTCACCGTGGCCGCGCCCGCGACGCCCTCGCTCGGCGACGACCCGACGTTGCCCGCCGCCGCGAACACCAGCGGGACGACCACGGCGATCCCCACGCCGATCAGCATGAACCCGGCGACCGCCGGCACCGGGGTCCGGGAGACCACGACGAGCAGCCCGCCGAGCGCCGCCAGCGCCGCGCTGCCGCGCACGGTCGCCACCGGCCCCAGCCGCCGCACCACGGCGTCGCCGCACAGCCGGCCCGCGGCCATCATGCACGCGAAGGCCGTGTACGCCGCGGCGCCCACCGCCTGCGACGCGCCCGCGACCTGGCGGAGGTAGACGGCGCACCAGTCCTGGGCGGCGCCCTCGGCGAACACCGCGCAGAAGCCCACCAGCCCGATGACGAGCACTCCGCGCTGCGGGAGCACGAAATGGGGCGGGGCCGGCACGTCCTCACCCGCCCGCAGGTCGAGCAGCGGCGGTCCGGCGGCCAGGGACACGAGGAACAGCACGACCGCCATGCCGCCCAGATGGAGCCGGGCGTCGAGGCCGGCGCTCGCCGCCAGCGTGCCCACGCCGCCGCCCACGAGCGTCCCCACACTCCACATGCCGTGCAGCCCGGACATGATCGAACGGCCGAGCCGCTGCTCGACCTCCACCCCCTGGGCGTTCATCGCGACGTCGGCGATGCCGGCCACCGCGCCGAACAGCAGGAGCGCCACGCACAGCAGGGGCAGGTCCGGCGCCATCGGGGGCAGGGCGAGGAACAGGCACCACAGGCCGATCCCGGCACGGGTGACGGCCCGCACGCCGAACCGGTGCGTGAGGCGGCCCGCGGTCGACATCGCGAGGATGGACCCGGCCGCGGGCGCGAGCAGGGCGAGCCCGAGCCCGCCCGGCCCCACACCGACATGGTCCTGGACCCAGGGGATGCGGGAGGCGAAGCCGCCGGTCACCGCCCCGTGCAGGGCGAACATGACCGACACCGCGAACCTGGCCCGTCTCAGCTCCCGAAGATCCACTATGACACGGTATGCGTTCCCGGGCCGGTGCGGAAAGCGACTTCTGGGACAGCCGTGACGCGCCGGGCGTCGATGATCACGAGGCGGGCACGGTTCGCCCTCACTTGGATGTCCGAGGCGGCGTGCGGATGTCCGGGGTCCGTCCTAGGGAGTGGACCGACCTTGGAGGCGCATGTGAAGAAATCCGGCCCGATCCTCGCGGCCCTGACCATGATCGCCCTGCTGTTCGTCGCCGCCTGCTCCGGCGTGCCGTCCGCCTCGGACGCCGGGGCCCGGGCACCGGTCGCCCCGCCGGGCGTCCCCGACTCCGCCCGGCACGACGACACCGGTGACGAGCCGTCCGCTCTCGACCGGGACGAGGGAGCGCACAGCGCGGAGGAGCCGTCGACCTTCGCCCTCGACGTCGACACGGCCTCCTACGGCTACGCCCGCCGTGCCCTGGAGGAGGGACGCCTGCCGGACCCCGGGCAGGTGCGTACGGAGGAGTTCGTCAACGCCTTCCGCCAGGACTACGCGGAGCCGGAGGACGACGGCTTCGCCGTCCACATCGACGGGGCCAGGATGCCCGACAGGAGGACGGCGCTGCTGCGCGTCGGCCTGCAGACCCGCGAGCCGGACCCGTCGGAGCGGCGGCCCGTCAGCCTCACCTTCGTGGTGGACGTCTCCGGGTCGATGGCCGAGCCCGGCAGGCTCGACCTCGTGCGCCGGGCGCTGCACACGCTCGTCGACCAGCTCGTGCCCGGCGACCAGGTGTCCATCGTGTCCTTCCGCGAAGAGGCCCAGGTGATCGCGGAGACGACGGCGGTCACCCGCCGGTCCGAGCTGCATGAGGCCATCGACAGGCTGAACGCCGGGGGATCGACCAACCTGGCGGACGGCCTCGAGACCGGATACCGCCTCGCGGCCGGCTCCTTCAGGCAGGACGCCACCAACCGCGTCGTCCTGCTCTCCGACGGCCTGGCCAACACCGGCGACATCGCCTGGCAGACCATCCTCGGCCGGGTGAGCGAGCACGCCGGCAAGAAGATCACCCTGCTGTGCGTGGGCGTCGGCCGCGAGTACGGCGACGAGCTCATGGAGCAGCTCGCCGACCGGGGCGACGGCGCGGCCGTCTACGTCTCCACCGAAGACGACGTGCGCAAGGCGTTCACCGAACGGCTCACCACCACCCTGGAGGTGCGTGCCCGGGACGCCAAGGCGCAGGTGACCTTCAATCCCTCGGCGGTCGAGTCGTACGCGCTCCTCGGATATGAGAACCGCGCGCTGACCTCGGAGGACTTCCGCGACGACAGCAAGGACGGCGGGGAGATCGGCCCCGGCCACTCGGTCACCGCGCTCTATCGGGTGCACCTGCGCCCGGGTGCCGACGGCCGGCTCGCCACCGCCACCGTGCGCTGGCTCGACCCCGACACCCGGCGGCCGTCCGAGGCCGACCGGAGCGTCGACGTGTTCGCGCTGGCCCCGGCCCTGTGGGGGAGCGCCTCCGTCCGTCTCCAGGTGGACGCCGTGGCCGCCGACTTCGCCGAGCACCTGCGCGGCCGGTGGTCCGGGAAGAGCGGGACGTGGAGCTTCGGCGAGCTGATCGACCAGGCCGACCGCCTGGCGGCGCGGACCGACGACCCCGCCGTGACCGAACTGGCCACGTTGCTGCGCAGCGCCCGCGACCTGGGCTGACGGCCTTCAGACGGGCGGCGGCACGCGGCCCGGCCCACCGTGGCACACACCGGTGCGCCGGGCCGCGTGCCGGGGGCGGCGTTCGGGGTAAGGGCGGAAAGACCATAGGGTCGTCCCGTGCACATTCGCCCCGCCACAGGCCGGGACCAGGAGCAGGACCAAGAGCAGGACCAGGAGCAGGACATGGTCGAGAACGAGACCGACGAAGGACCCGGATTCGCCGATCTGGCGCTGGGCCCCGAGCTCCTGAAGGCCTTGACCGGTCTCGGTTACGAGGAGCCCACGCCCATCCAGCGGGAGGCCATCCCGCCGCTTCTGGAGGGCCGCGACCTCCTCGGGCAGGCCGCGACCGGCACGGGCAAGACCGCCGCGTTCGCCCTGCCCATGCTCCAGCGGCTGCACGCCGGCCTCCACCCGGCGGCCATGGAGAACGGCGGCGGCGAGCCCGCGGGGCTGGTGCTGGTGCCCACCCGCGAGCTGGCCGTACAGGTGTCGGAGGCCATGCACCGCTACGGCCGCGACCTCGGCACGCGGGTGCTGCCCATCTACGGCGGCCAGCCGATCGGGCGGCAGCTGCGGGCGCTGGAGCGCGGCGTGGACGTCGTCGTCGCCACCCCGGGCCGGGCGCTCGACCACATCGGCAGGGGCACCCTGCCGCTCAAGGGCCTGCGCATGGTCGTCCTCGACGAGGCCGACGAGATGCTCGACATGGGCTTCGCCGACGACATCGAGGCGATCCTCCAGGACACCCCGGAGGACCGGCAGACCGTGCTGTTCTCCGCGACCATGCCGCCGCGCATCGACGGCATCGCCCGCCGTCACCTGCGCGAGCCGGTGCGGATCAGGATCGAGCGGGAGCAGCCCGCCGCCGGTGAGGCCCCGCTGATCCGGCAGAGCGCCTACATCGTGACGCGGGCGTACAAGCCGGCCGCGCTCGGCCGCGTGCTCGACGTGGAGGCCCCCACCGCGGCGATCGTCTTCTGCCGCACCCGTGAGGAGGTCGACAGCCTCACCGAGACCATGAACGGCCGCGGCTACCGCGCCGAGGCCCTGCACGGCGGCATGGGCCAGGAGCAGCGCGACCGCGTCATGGGCCGGCTGCGCAGCGGGACGGCCGACCTGCTCGTCGCGACCGACGTGGCCGCGCGCGGCCTCGACATCGAGCAGCTCACCCACGTCATCAACTACGACGTGCCGTCCGCGCCCGAGTCGTACGTGCACCGCATCGGCCGGGTGGGCCGGGCCGGGCGCGAGGGCGTCGCGATCACGCTCGCCGAGCCGCGTGAGCACCGCATGCTCAAGACCATCGAGCGCGTCACCCGCAGCAAGATCACGGTCGAGAAGGTGCCGACGGTGGCCGACCTGCGCGCCCGGCGGCTGGAGCTGACCAGGGCCGCCCTGCAGGAGAGCCTCATGGAGGACGGCGACCTCGACCGCTTCCGCGTGGTGGTCGAGACGCTCGCCGACGAGTTCGACCTGGTCGACATCGCGCTCGCGGCGGTCAAGCTCGCCCACGAGTCGACCGGCGCCGCCGCGGACGAGGAGGAGATCCCCGAGGTCACGCCGCGCCCGCAGCGGGCCGAACGCGGCGGACCGCGCGACGACAGGTCCGGCCGCGACGAGCGGCGCGGACGGCGCGGGGGCGGCGCGATGAGCCGCGTCTTCGTCGGCGCGGGCCGCAGCGCGGGCGTGCGTCCCCAGGACATCGTCGGCGCGATCACCGGGGAGACCCGGGTCAGCGGGCGCGAGATCGGGGCGATCGAGATCGCCGACCGGTTCACCCTGGTCGAGATCCCGGACGGCGCGGTGGACGAGGTGGTCACGGCGCTGCGCCGCACGACGATCAAGGGCAGGAAGCCGATCGTGCGCAGGGACCGCGACGGCGCCCCCCGCGGCCGCCGCTGACCTTCCCGAGAGGCCGCCCCGGCCTTTCCCAGGAGGGCCTTCCCGGGATGCCCGTCAGCGGGCGCCCACGGACCTGCCTGAGCGGGTGGCGGCGGCGGTCCTGTGCCGCGCCGCCCGCCAGCGGACCAGCAGCAGCACGAGCAGGCCCGCGAGGACGGCGGCGGTCACACCGGTGCCGAGCTGCGCCCCCAGCCGCTGGTCGGCCGCCCGCTCCGGCGCCCACGGCAGCCCGAGCGCCGCGTACCACTCCGGCGCCTGCGCCGGCCCGGCCAGCACCACCAGGCCCGTCCACGCGCGTACGGCGATAGCCCCGGCGAGCATCCAGGCCCGCACCTGCGGCCGGATCGCGTGGGGGAGCGGGTCCACGCCGACGGCCACCGCGAGGAACAGCACCGCGGTGATGGTCACCACCGTCTGCGCGGCCAGCCGCAGGGCGAGGCTCGGCTGGGCGTCCCCGAACAGGCCGGTCAGATACAGCGCCGGATAGGGCAGCGCGTACAGGGCCAGCGCCGTCACCGGGTGGGACAGCGCACGGCCGACGGGACCGTGGCCGGGGTCCGCGTCCGGACGCACCCGCCGCCACAGCGTCACCGGGGCGCCGAACACGAGCAGCACGGGGCCCACGGCGCCGAGCAGCGCATACTGCGCCGCGTGCGCGGAGAACAGCGCGGGCGCGTACGCCGCCACGCCTCCCGAGGTGGCATAAGCGATCACGGCCAGACCGGCCACCCAGGAGACGGTCCGCCCGGCCGGCCACCGCCCGTCCTCTCCGGCGGCGCGCGACAGCCGCCGTACGCCGGACAGGTACGCCGCGAGGGCGGCGGCCAGCAGGAGCAGCGCGATCGGGTCGGGCCGCGCCTCGGTGACGAGCGAGCCCGGGGTGAGGGGAGGCAGGGCGTAGCCCAGGGCGTCGTGCTGGTGCACGGCCGTCTCGGTGGGCGGCGGGGGCGTGCGTCCCAGCGCGACGGCAAGGCCCAGCGTGCCGGCCATCACCGCGATCTCGCCGCAGGCGAGGCGGAGGAACGGCGCACGGGCGCCGCCGGAGTCCATCGCTTCGATGGTCCTGCGCCGGTGCCGCCACCCGAACCAGCCGAGCACCACCAGTGCGGCGATCTTCGCAAGCACGAGCAGGCCATAGCGCGACTGCCACAGCAGGGGCAGCGAGCCGAGCCGCACCCAGGCGTTGAGGGCGCCGGACGCCCCGACGGCGGCGAAGCAGCCCAGCGCGAGCGTGCTGAAACGGCGCACGGCGACCGTGAGCCCGGGCGCGGCGCGCAGGTGTGCCACGAGGGCGTACAGGCCGCCGATCCACAGCGCGACGGCCGCGACGTGCGCCATCAGGCTCAGGACGGCGAGGTTGTGGTCGGCCGCCGAGGCGGAGTGGCCCACGTACGCCGGGGGCAGCACCGCGAAGAGCGCCACCGCGAGCAGCGTGAGCCGCAGCACGGGACCATCCGGCAGGAGCGTCCCTCCGGCGACCGCCAGGGCCGCGAGCGTCACCGTGAGGAACGCCTGGCCCTGCGGGATGTGGAGGAGGAAGGCGGGCAGCGCGCCGGAGCGCAGCGCGTCGCCCGGAGGCAGCCCGAGGAAGTCCGACAGCGTCAGGACCTCGGTGACCGCCGCGCTCGCCGCCCAGCCGAGCGCCCAGTCCCCGGCCGCCCGCATGACGGTCCGGCCGCTGGAGGGGGCCAGCACGACGGCCGCCAGCAGGGTCCCGACCGTGGCGACGGCGCAGGCGTCGTGGACGAGGCGTATGACAGGCAGGCCCCAGGTGGTCAGGGCGCCGGGGGAGGGCAGCCCCTGGATCGCCGGTTGCGGTCTGCCGCCGCCGAACCACAGGGCGAGCCCCAGCAGGGCGAACGCCGTCGCGGCGACGGCGGGGACGACTACGCCGCGGTGGCGCGGGGGAGGTGTCATCGTCGGCGTCCTCGGCTCGTTGATCACTTGCGAGTATGGCCGAAAGGTCGTCTTCTGGGGAGCCCCCAAACGGCAGGAACGTCCGAAACCGCTCGATGTCAGGATTTAGCCGTTATGTCGGGCTGAAATGTTCAACACCCTTCGGGGCCGGTGTCGGAGCTCTCTCAGGGGCGCCGGTCTCGCAGGATGCCGGGGGTCTCTCAGGGGCGCCGGGGGCGAGCCGATCCGTTCGCGCATGTCTCACAGGGCCGGACACGAGACGCAGGCCGCTGCCGGCGGGGTCCGTCCCTTGTGGCGAGCGGCACGATCGGCGGGTCGCCGCGCGATGGAGCGCGGCGACGCACGCCAACGCCGCGCCGCGTCCCATCCCGCACCACCGCGGGCCGTTCGAGATCTTGTGGCACGCCTCGCCGTGCTGGGTCGCAAGATCGGCGGTGGACCGGCCGAGATCGCCGGGGGGTGAGACAATCCCCGCGTCATGCGCGCCACGCTCTCCTTCCGGCTCCTGCGGTCGGCCTCCTTCTCCGCCGTCTGCGTGCTCCTCGCGGTCGGCGCGCACCGGTTCGCCGGGGGAGGCGGGCCGACGCCCGCCGCGCTCCTCACGGGGATGCTCACGGTGACGGCCGGTGCGGCCGTCGCGGCGGGCCGGGAACGGTCACCCCAGGCGATCATCGGCCTGCTCGTCGGCGCCCAGGCGTTCCTGCACGTCCTCCTCGACCTGACGGGATCCGGCGCGGCGTCGTACCCCACCTGGCACGGCGGCCTGACCGCGCAGACCGGGATGTTCACCGCCCACCTCACCGCGGCGCTGCTCACCGGATTGTGGCTGTCGCGCGGCGAGGAGACCCTGTGGTCCGTGCTGCGCGCGGCCGGCGCCAGGGCGGTCCGCTGCCTGCGGGCGGTGGCCGTGCTGGCACGCGCGCTGCTGGCGCTGCGGGGGGCCGATCTCGCCGGCACCGGACGTCCCCGTCCGCCCGCGGCGCCGGGCTCCATGCGCGCACCCCGCGCCGCGGTCGTGCTGCGGCACGCGGTCAATCGCCGCGGGCCGCCGCTTCTCCTCGTCTCCTGAGCTTCACGCGCGAGCGACGCGTATCTCCCCACGGGACCCGCGAGTTCCCAGAGGGCCATGCTCGTGCGCCTCCGTAATCTCGCAGACGACTGGAGAACCCCATGACCTCGTACGTCCGTCGTGCGGCCACCGTCACGGCCGGTGCCCTCGCGCTCACCATCGGTCTCGCCGTGCCCGCCCTCGCCCATGTCACCGTCAACCCCGGCACCGCCGTAAAGGGCTCCTGGACGAAGCTCGCCTTCCGGGTGCCCAACGAGCGTGACAACGCCTCGACCACCAAGGTGGAGGTCGACTTCCCCACCGACAACCCGCTGCCGTTCGTCTCGGTTCGCCCGGTGCCCGGATGGGACGTCAAGCTCACCCGCGGCAAGCTGCCCAAGCCCGTCGTCTCGGACGCGGGCGACACGATCACCGAGTCGGTGCTGAAGATCACCTGGTCCGGCGGGAAGGTCGGGTCGGGCCAGTTCCAGGAGTTCGAGGTGTCGGTCGGCCCGCTGCCGAAGAGTGTCGACACGCTGGCGTTCCCCACGGTCCAGACCTACTCGAACGGTGAGGTCGTCAAGTGGGCGGACGCGCCGAAGGCCGATGGGTCCGAGCCCGACCACCCCGCGCCGACGCTCAAGCTGGTCGCTGCCGAGGAGGGGGAGGGCGACGAGGACGGCGAGGCCCCCGCCTCGCCGGCCGCGGCCCCCGTCGTCGCGGCTGTGGCGAGTGAGGACCAGGGCGGGAACAACACCCCGGCCCTGGTGCTCGGCGGCCTGGGCCTCGTCGCCGGACTGGTCGGAGCCGGGGCGGGCGTCACAGCGCTGCGCCGCTCACGCGGCTGATCCGCCCTGCCGCCGCCCGGAACGCTTTCGGGTCGGCGGCCACTACACAGGAGCCCCTTGTCGGCAGCGCGGCCGACAAGGGGCTCCCTTCTCCTGAGCAGATCCGGGGCGGACCCGGCGGCCGGGAGGGGCCCTTCCTTCCGAGCGAGCCCCGCGGCCGGGCCCAGCCCGGACCCTGCCCGTGATCCCGCCCCGTGATCCCGCCCCGTGATCCCGCCCCGTGATCCCGGCCGTGCCCGCCGCAGGCGCGGCGGTCAGGGCTGGGCGGTCAGGACTGGGCGGTCAGGACTGGGCGGTGAGGGCTGGCGATCAGGACGCGGGGCGGTCAGGACAGAAGAGTCTCGCCGATCCAGCCGTCAGGGGCACACCCAGGCGGTACGGCGAAGACGGCCGACCCGATGGGGGTGATCCACTGGTTCAACAGATCGACCTCCGCGAGCCGCCGCTGGATCGGGACGAACTGCCGCTCCACGTCGGCCTGGTAGGACGCGAACAGCAGACCGGCGTCCGGCCGCCCCTCCGGGCTGAGGCCGTCCTCGTAGTTGTAGGCCCGGCGCAGGATTCGCATGCCCGGGTCGGTTACCCGGGCCCGGCGGATGTGCGCGTACTCGGAGATCACCGGCAGGCCCGACGGGCCGACTGCGGCGAAGTCGGGCTCGTCGGCCTCGGCCCGGCCGGTCAGTGGCGCGCCGGTGTCCAGCCGCCGTCCGACACTGAACTCCTTGGCCGCCCGGTCCGCGGCATCCCATTTCTCCAGGTCCATCCGGATGCGACGGAGCACCAGCGTGGTGCCGCCCCGCAGCCACCCGTCGCGCACCCACACGGCCCGGTCGAAGTCCGGCGATCCCGGCCGGGGGTTGACCGTGCCGTCGAGCTGGCCCATCAGGTTGCGCTGGGTCGTCCCCGGCGCGCGCACCTGCGGGCTCTGCCGGAAGCCTTGCTGCGTCCACCGTACGGTCGCGAACGAGCGGGCGTCCCTGACGAGCACGCGCAGCGCGTGCGCCAGCGTGACGCGGTCGTCAGCGCAGACCTGGACCAGCAGGTCGCCGCCGCTCCAGCGGGGCTGAAGGGCGTCGACCTTGAACGCCGGAAGCGGCCGTGGCGCGAGATGCCCGGCCCCGGCCGCCTCGAACAGCCCGGGGCCGAACCCGAACGTGACGGTGAGCCGCGCGGGCAGCAGCGCCAGCTCGGCATCGGTGTCCGCGAGGGCGGGCTCGCCCCGCGTCAGCCGCCGCGCGTCGTCGGTGAGCAGCCGCATCAGGCGCGCGAGCGCCGCGCGGTCGGTCCCAGGCCGCAGGTCGAACCCGGCGAACACCGCGAAGGTCTGCGGAGACGTCGCGATGCCCGCCTGGTGGACGCCGTGGAAGGGCTCGACGGCCGCACCGCCGGGGAGGGGCGTCTGCCGCCCGGCAGACGCCCGCCCTGCCGCCTCCTGTACGGCCGAGACCGGGGCGCAGGCCGCCGCCGCGGCGGCGACGGCCCCGCCCGCGAGCAGGCCGCGCCGGGTCAGCCGCCGTCCCGCCGGAAGTCCGCTCTCACTCATGAGGGGCGTAGGACTCGTTGGCGCCGGCGAAGTCCTTGGCCACCGCGGTGAAGGACACGGTCTTGCCGCCCTTCAGGGTGAGCGTGAAGGGCACCTCCGTGCCGGGCTCGATGGCCGTGCGGACGTTCATCAGCATGATGTGGTCGCCGCCGGGCTGGAGCACGTGCCGGCCACCGGCCGGGATCACGATCCCGCCCTCCTTGCGGCGCATGGTCGTCGTGCCGCCGTCTCCGACGACCTCGTGCAGCTCCACGGACGGGGAGACGGGAGTGCTCGCCGCGACGACGGTCACCGCTGCGCCGGTGGTGTTGACGAGCGTGGCGAAGGCGGCGCTCATCCCGGAGCGGGCCGTCTTCACCCACGGGTCGATGATCGACAGTGGGGCAGCCGCCGCGGCCGGGTCTTGCGCCGCGGCCGGCGCGGCGGTGGCGGCCCCAGTGTCGGGCAGGGCGCCGGACAGGGCGCCGGACAGGGCGCCGGACAGGGTGTCGGGTCGGGTGCCGGAGGGAGCGCCGTTTGGCGTGCCGGACGGCGCGGCACAGGCCGCTGCGGCGAGGAGGGCGGCCAGCGCCGCCGGAAGCATGCGGTTGATGGTCGTGATGGTCATGCGGAAGCCTTCTCTCGGTCGTCCGGCGGGCATGCGGGCGGCGTCGTCCCCATGCGTGCGAAGGCAGGAGCCCGCAAGCAGGTCGTGCACGGCACGCCAGGCGTGGCAGGCCGTGCTAGGCAGACCAGGCGTCGGAAGCCATGCGAGGCAGGCCGTGCGCGGCGGACCGTGCGGGCCGTCCCCGGCGATGCCGGGCGGCCCGGCATGACCGGTCGCCGACGCCGAAGGGGCATGCGCGGGCATGCTCCGCCGGTAAAGATCGCTGACGACGCTCCCGGGCCGTACGCGGCCGGGAGCGGGGTGAGGAGGGCCGTCTCAGGCGGACGGCTGGAGAAGGCCCGGCGGGCCGCGCCGGGTGACGCAGTGACGCGGCGCGAGGGAGCGCGGCAGGCTCGGCTCGTCCGGACGCGGCGACGCGGGCGGTGCGAACACCGGCGGTGCCGGATCGGCCGCGATCCGCGTGAGCCGTACGGCGAGCCGTCGCAGCAGCGCCCACAGGGCGGCCTCGCCCCTGGCCAGCCACACCGCCGTCAGCACCACCGCCCAGCCGTGACCGAGCAGCATTCCGATGCCCGGCGCGAGGTGCGCGTGACCGGCCATGGCCTGCCCCGTGAGTACGTGCCCGGACAGGACGTGTGCGCTGGACGCCATGGGCGACGAGAGGGCGAACAGCACGTGCAGCACGGCCTGGAGGGCCGCGAGCAGCGGCAGGATCGAGCGCAGCGTCCGTTCCCCGCCCGAGAGGGGCAGCGCGGCGGCGAAGACCGCCGGCAGGCCCAGCGCCAGCGCGCCGGGGGCGACCATGCCGCCGTTGAACAGGTGCGCCAGCACGCCAAGGCCGAGGCACACCGCGGTGAAGGCGGCGGCTCGGGCAAGGCGGAGAGGCGATGTCACCGGCATGACACAGCCAATATCGCACGCCGGGTGCCCGGTCCCCGTTCCGGCAGGCGCGTCTCCCGCGGTGGCGGGCCGGGCGCCCGCACTGGGCAGGGCAGGCCGTGCCGCTCGCGGACGTCCTGCTCCTCGGCCTGTCGAGGCCGCCGCATGCGGGGGGTCAGCCGGCGGCCTGGGATGCGGGGCCCGGGGCGGCCTCGACGGCCGCGGCGCCCGCGCAGCGACGGCGATACTCGCGCGGAGAGGTGCCGGTGATCCGCTTGAACGCGGTGCTGAGGGCGCTTTCCGAGCCGTAGCCGACGGCGAGGGCGATCGTCGCGAGCGTGTCGTCGCTGACGCGCAGGCGCTGGGCGGCGAGCTCGATCCGCCAGCGGGTGAGGTAGTCCAGGGGACCGAGGCCGGCCGTCTCCTTGAACCGCGCGGCGAGGGTGGACCGGGACACCGCACCGGCCCGTGCCAGCTCCGCGACGGTCCACGGGTAGGCGGGCCGGGCGTGCATGGACCGCAGGGCCGCCGCGACCACGGGGTCGGCGAGACCGGCGAGCAACCCCGACCCCGCGCGGGGCTCGCGGGCCAGATGCAGGCGCAGGATGTGGATGAGCATGACCACGGCGAGATGTTCGGCCACGAGCGTCGAGCCGATCGGACGCCCCTGCAACTCGGCGTCGATCTGCTCGAGGGCCCACCGCACCGCGCTCGCCTCGCCGGTGCCCGCGGGCGCGTGGATGACCGGCGGCAGCCCGTCGAGCAGGAGCACCCGCGCGCGGTCGCCGAACGAGAAGCGGCCGCCGAGGAGGAACGTGTCCACGCCGTCGCCGACATGGGGGAGGCCGTCTCCCGCGGCCGTCCAGAGGGGTCCGGCGTCGACCGGGACGGCGTGAGGATCGCTGAAGAGCGTGAAGGCGAGGGGGTGCGTCAGCAGGAAGCAGTCGCCCTCCTCCAGAGCGATCGGGGCGGTGAGGCCCTCGACGCTCAGGAAGCACCGGCCGCGCCGGACGGTGTTGAACTTCACGCCGTCCGGCGGCTCGAAGCGCACCGCCCAGCTGCCGCCCGCCGTCATTCCCGTGGACAGGTGCGCTCTGGTGCCCAGCAGCGCGAGCACGTCTTCGAGCGGATCCATCTGCTTCCCCCGGGGCGACTCGAGACGAATGGACGACCGATAAAGTTCTACGGACTTTCCAGCATAGATAGTCCGAAGCAGGACTTCTAGCGTGGCCTCATGCACAGCGAAACGACTCGCATCACCACTCCGTTCCACTCGCACGCCACGGCCGAAGAGGTCATCAAGGGGGTGGATCTGTCCGGGCGGCGCGTCGTCGTCACCGGCGGCTCCTCCGGCATCGGCACCGAAACCGTCCGGGTCCTGGCCGAGGCCGGCGCGGAGGTCACCATCGCCACCCGCGATCCCGCCGCGGGGGCGCGGATCGCGGCGACCTTCGCCGACACGCCCGGAACCGTACGGTCGGCCGCGCTCGACCTGGCCGACCTGTCGTCGGTCGCGGCGTTCGTACGCGACTGGAGCGGCCCGCTCGACGTGCTGGTCGCCAACGCCGGAATCATGGCGCTCCCGGTGCGCCAGGTCAGCGCGCAGGGCTGGGAGCTGCAGCTCGCGACGAACTATCTCGGACACTTCGCCCTCACCCTGGGCCTGTACGACAGCCTGCGGGCGGCGGGCCGGGCGCGGATCGTCGTCGTCAGCTCCGGGGCCCATCTCGCCGCGCCGTTCGACTTCGACGACCCGCAGTTCGAGCGCCGGCCCTACGATGCGTGGACGGCCTATGCGCAGTCCAAGACGGCGGACGTCCTGCTCGCGGTGGGGGCGCGCCGGTGGGCGGCCGACGGAATCACGGCGAACGCCCTCAACCCCGGCTGGATCCTCACCAACCTCACGCGCCACATGGACGAAGCGATGATGCGCGAGATGGGCGCGATCGACGAGAACGGCGAGATCATCCCTCAGCCCTACCTCAAGTCGGTCGCCGCGGGCGCGGCGGCGTCGGTGCTGCTGGCGGCCTCGCCCCTGGTGGAGGGCGTGACCGGCCGCTACTTCGAGGACAACCAGGAGGCCCCGCCCGCCGCCCCCGGGATCCCCGGCGGAGTGGCGGCCCACGCGCTCGACCCCGACGCGGCGGATCGCCTGTGGGACTACGGGAGCTCCGTGATCGCGGCGGCTTAGGAAATGTGCCGTTTGGGCACTTCAAGAGATATCGGGGGGCGTGTTCGATAGGGGGAACCATGGCTGTATCGGCAGACCTGGCGAAGCTGCTCGACCGCGAATACGAGGACAAGACCCTTGACGAGATCGTCAAGGCGCCCGTGGAGGCGCTGGCCGGAGTGAGCGCGGAGGACGCGGAGCTGCTGAAGAAGGCCTTCCACGTCAAGACCGTGGGAGACCTGGGCCGCAACAAGTTCTTCCGGGCGGCCACCGCACTCGTCGATCTCACCGACAGCAAGAAATAAGCTGGCATCCCGGCCGTTGTAGAAGATTTCCATCGCCTTGTAGGTTGATGGAAGGTATCTACAAAGGAGCGGCCGTGGGGGCTCTGTTCGTCGGGGTGGACGGGGGAGGCACCAGCACGCGCTGCGTCGTTGTCACCGAGTCGGGCGAGATCGCCGGGCGGGGACGGGCCGGCGGCGCCAACGCGATCTCGGTCCCCGACCCCGCCGCCAACCTGCGCGCCGCGCTGCTCGGCGCGCTGGAGGGCCTCGACCCCGCGCGGGTCGCGGGCGGCGTGTTCGGCCTGGCCGGAGCCGCCCGCGCGGCGGAGGTCGCGGAGCGGGCCTGGCGGGAGGCGGGGCTCGCCGGGCGTCCGGGGGTGGTCGCCGACGTGCTCGTCGCCTTCACCGGCGCCACCGACCAGCCGGACGGCGTGGTCCTGGTGGCCGGCACCGGCGCGATCGGCGCCCGCGTCCGCGACCGCCGGATCGTGCGGCGGGCCGACGGTCTCGGCTGGCTCCTGGGCGACGAGGGGTCGGGCGTGTGGCTGGGCCGCCGGGCCGCCGCCGCGGCGCTGAACGCGGTCGACGGCCGGGGCGCGCCCACCGTGCTGGTCGCCCGGGTGGCCGAGGCCGTCCTCGGGCCAGGGGTGGCCGGCGACGACGGCGGGCCCGCGCTCACCCAGGCCCTGGTGGCGGCCGTGTACGCGCGGGTGGCCGAGTCGGGGCCCGCCTGGCTGGGCACGCTCGCGCCCGTGCTGGACGCCGCCGCCCGCGAGGGCGACGAGGTGGCGCGCGGCATCGTCGCGGAGGCGGCCCGCAGGCTGTGCCGTACGGCACGGGTCGTGGCGGGGGAGTGCGACCGCGGGAGGGGAGCGCGGGCGGAGGGCGGCCCGGACCAGGCGGGCGGCGGGCCGCTGGTGCTCGCCGGGTCGCTGCTGACCGAGCCGACCGAGCTCGCCCACCTGGTCCGGGCCGAGCTGGGCAGGTGGGCCGTGCTGGTGCGCGCCCGGGACAACGCGGCGGGCGCCGCCGCGCTCGCGGTGCGGGCCGCCCTCCCCGGCGACCCCCGTGCCGCCGAGGCGCACCGCGTGCTGATCGGGCAGGAGGTCGCATGATCGGCGGCGAGCTGGACCGGATGGCGATGGCCGTGCTCCAGCCCGGTTTCGAGGGCACCGAGCCGCCCGGGTGGCTGCGGCGGGCGCTCCCGGACGGGCTGGGCGGCGTGGTCCTGTTCGCCCGCAACGTCGACCGTGACGGCGTCCGTGACGGCGTCCGTCACGGCGCCGCTGACAGCACCGGAGAAGGCGCCTCTGCCGGCCCCGCGAACGGAGACGCGGTCGCCGGGACGGCCGCCCTGGTCGCCGAGCTGCGCCGGGAGCGGCCGGACGTGGTCGTCGCCGTTGACGAGGAGGGAGGCGCCGTCACCCGGCTGGAGGC
Organism: Microbispora sp. CSR-4; assembly: GCF_008033685.1. Lineage (NCBI taxonomy): Bacteria > Bacillati > Actinomycetota > Actinomycetes > Streptosporangiales > Streptosporangiaceae > Microbispora > Microbispora sp. CSR-4. The sequence goes on along the minus strand of NZ_VJVX01000063.1, from coordinate 16,868 downwards.
CGCCACCGGCAGCTCCTGGCCGGGCAACATGGCACTGGGCGTCGCCGGAGACGTGTCGCTGACCCGGCGGGTGGCGCGGCAGATCGGCCGGATGGTCGCCGCCGCGGGCGTCACCCTCGACTACGCCCCCGTGGTGGACGTCAACGCCGACCCCCGCAACCCCGTCATCGGCGTGCGGTCCTTCGGCTGCGACCCGGAGGAGGTCGGCCGCCACGGCGCCGCGTGGATCGAGGGACTGCAGAGCGCGGGGGTCGCCGCCTGCGCCAAGCACTTCCCCGGCCACGGCGACACCGTGACCGACTCCCACCTCGCGCTGCCCGCCGTACGGGCCTCCCGCGAGGTGATCGAACGGCGCGACCTGCCGCCGTTCCGGGCCGCCATCGCGGCGGGGGTGCGCGCCGTGATGTGCGGTCACCTGCTGGTCCCCGCCGTCGACACGCTCCCCGCGACGCTGAGCCGGGAGGTGCTCACCGGCCTGCTGCGCGAGGAGCTGGGGTTCGACGGGCTCGCGGTGACCGACGCGATCGAGATGCGCGCGGTCGCCGCCCTGCACGAGCCGGGCGAGATCGCGGTCCGCGCGCTGGCCGCCGGGGCCGACGCGATCTGCGTCGGGGTGTCCTCGGCCGGGGGAGAGAGCGTGTACGCGCTGCGCGACGCGATCACCCGAGCGGTCCGCGAGGGACGGCTGGCGGAGGAACGCCTGGCCGAGGCGGCGGGCCGGGTGCGCGACCTGGCCGCGTGGTACGACGCGCAGGCCGAGGCCAGAGCCGCCGTGGCCCGCGACGCCGACGAGGGCCTCGGCCTGGCGGCGGCGACGGCCGCCCTGCGCGCCACCCCGGCCGACCAGGCGGTGACGCCGCTGACGAAGGCGCCGCTGGTGGTGCACCTGGCGGCGCGGCCCAGCCAGGCCGTCGGCCGCGCGACCCCGCTGAAACTGGGCCAGGCGATCGAGGAGATCCTCCCCGGGACGGTGACGGCCGAGGTGCACGAGGACGGGCGCCTGCCCGACCTGAGCGAGACCGGGCGCCCCCTCGTGATCGCCGTCCACGACGCCGTACGGCACGCCTGGATGCGGCGGCTCCTCGACGACGCGCTGCGGGCCCGCCCGGACGCGGTCGTGGTCGAGACCGGGGTCCCGGGACCGCCCGCCGGCCGGCTCTACCTCGCCACGCACGGCAACTCGACGGCCTGTGCGCGGGCGGCGGCGCGGTGGCTCACCGGGGGCGTCTGACCCTCCTCATGACGATGTCTTCGCAGGTGGTGGCCTCGGGTAAAAATTATCTCCATAGCCTTGTCTGCTCGTGGAAAAAATTGACTCCATCCCGAGAGCGCCCGTATTGTCCAGGCAATCGGGAACCAGGAGCAGCCCATGAAGCGACTCGCAGCGATCATGGCGGTGGCGTCCATCGTCACCGTGACCGCCTGCGGCACTACCGGGACGACGGACACCGCCCAGCAGGGCGGCGGCGTGTACACCACGATCGACGGCAGCAAGCAGATCAACGCGAGCGCGCCGATCAACCCGTTCAACCCCGTCGGGTCGGTCTTCTCGGGATACAACGGCATGGCGCTGGCGTGGCCCAAGAACGACCCCACCGATCCCAACCAGTTCTACCCGGCAATCGCCAAGAGCTGGAGCGTGTCCCCGGACCGGTCGGAGGTCGTCATCCGCCTGCAGCCGGACGCCAGGTGGTCCGACGGCAAGCCGGTGACCAGCGATGACGTGCGGGTCTCGATCGGTCTCGCCTACACCCAGGGCGGCACGGCGTACGCGCTGGACCCGAAGGCGGCCGGCGCCGCCGCCGACATCCAGGTCGTCGATCCCAAGACGATCCGGGTGACCCAGGGCGCCAACCGCAGCTCGACGTTCCTCGCCAACCTGCTGTCGACCGTGGTCGTGCCCGCGCACGTCTTCGGGAAGCTGCTGCCCGCCGACTTCTGGCAGACGCTCAAGGTCGCCCAGCACGGCAAGGGCGCGGCGGCCGAGAAGGCGAAGAACAAGATCACCGGGCTCGCGGAGACGGTCATCGCGTTCGACCCCGGTCACGACGTGTCCGCCGGGCCGTTCGTGCTCGAACGGGTGAACCCCGGCGCGGCGCTGCTGACGCGCAACCCCTACTTCTACGCGCGGCAGAACATCGTGCCGGACAAGGTGAAGATCCTCAACTACACCGGCAACGAGCAGATCTGGAACTACCTGATCGCCGGCCGGCTCGACAACGCCCCCTTCACCTCCGTGCCCACCGCCGTCATGGAGCGCATCCGCCAGGCGAAGGGCAGCAAGATCGTCAAGGGTTACTCGCCGGTGGCCGTCTCCCTCGCGTTCAACGAGGCGCGCAAGCCGTACGACAACGTGCACGTGCGGCGGGCGATGGCCTACCTGATCGACCGCGCCCAGGTCACGAAGATCGCCTCTCCGGAGGGCGGCACCCCCGCCGTCACCACCTCGGGCATCCACGCCGAGGCGGCCCGGGCCTGGCTGGGCGACGCGTTCGACTCGCTCGAGCAGTACCGCGTGAACCCCGCCAAGGCCGACGCCGAGCTGAAGGCGGCCGGCATGACCAAGCGGGGCGGCCACTGGACCCTGCCGGACGGCAGGCCGTGGCAGGTCCGCATCCACGTGCCCGCGTCGTTCTCCGACTGGGTCGCCGCGGCCAAGTCGATCACCAGCCAGCTCGAGGACCACGGCATCGACGCGAGCGTGGTCACCGCCGCCGACTACACGCTCTATCTGGGCGAGCTCGCCGACGGCAAGTACGACCTGGGGTTCTGGCTGATCGGCCTCGGCCCCTCGCCGTACAACATCTTCCAGCGGCTGTTCGGCCAGGCGAACGGCTGGCAGATGTTCGGCGGCAGGCTGCGCCACGTCGCGCCGGGCACCGAGGGCAACTGGATGGGCGGCCCGGAGAAGGTCGACGCGGGCACCGCCGGCATGGTCGACCCCGGCGAGCTGACCAGCAGGCTCAACTACGCGTCCCACGACGAGCAGAAGCGCATCGTCGGCGTCCTGGCCAAGGTCGCCAACGAGCAGCTTCCGGTCGTCCAGCTCTGGGACTACGTGAACACCCAGTTCGTGAACACCTCCCGCTACACCGCGTTCCCGCCCGACGACGACCAGTCCCTGCGGCTGTCGTCCGGCGTGTGGATGCAGCTCGGGATGATCAGGAAAGCGGAGAAGGGGCAGGCATGACGCACGCCGTTCCGGGGCGTCCCCGGCTGGGCGCCATCGCCAGGAAGATCGGCGGCCACCTGGTCCGCGGCCTGGCCATGATCTGGGTCGTCGCCACGATCAGCTTCGTCATCATCCGGGAGATCCCCGGCAACCCCGTGCTCGGGCAGTACGAGAGCCTGATCCAGAAGGGCATGTCGCCCGAGCAGGCCGAGCGGGCCACCGCCGTCCTGTACGGCTTCCTGCCCACCGGCAACCTGTGGCAGCAGTACGTCGGCTACATGGGCTCGCTGCTCCACCTCGACCTCGGGCGTTCGCTCAGCACGCCCGGCGTGGAGGTCACCACGCTCATCGGGCACGCCGCCCGGTGGACCGTGCTGCCGGTCCTCGCCGGCACGCTGCTGAGCTTCCTGCTCGGCGTCACCATGGGCGTCTACGCCGCGATCAAGCGGTCGGGCAAGCTCGGCGACATGCTCGCGCTGTCCGGCTCGCTGCTGCACGGCGTGCCGGTGTACGTCATCGGCCTGCTGCTCACCGCGATCTTCGCCACGCTGTGGCCGATCATGCCGTCCGGCGGCCCGGTGGACGTCGAGTTCGTCCCCGGCTTCAACGCCGGATACATCGGCTCGCTGATCCATCACGCGGTGCTGCCGGTCGTCACGTACACGCTGGCCAGCTATGGCGGGTGGATCCTCGCGATGAAGTCGAACGTGGTCGCCGTGCTCGGCGACGACTTCATCCTCGCGGCCGAGCTGCGCGGCCTGAAGCGGGGCTTCGTGTTCCGGTACCTCGCGCGCAACGCGATCCTGCCGCTGTTCACGATCCTCGCCCTGTCGATCGGCATGCTGTTCGGCGGCTCGATCTTCATCGAGGAGATCTTCAACTACCCGGGCCTCGGCCTGCTGCTCGTCAACAGCATCAGCAGCCGCGACTACGCGCTCATGGGCGGCACGTTCCTGGTGATCACGGTCGGCATCGTCGTCGCCAACATCGTCGCCGACCTGCTGTACACGGTGATCGACCCCCGGGTCAGGAGCGGAGGCGCGGCATGACCGTCATCGTCAACCCGGAAGGGACGATCAGCCCCGGCGCCCTGCCCGCCGGCACCACCCGGGCGACGCTGCGGCGCAACTTCTGGCGCGGGGTGTGGCGGGTGCTGCGGCGCAAGCCCAGCCGCATGGCCGGGGTGGTCATCGTGGCCCTGTTCGCGCTCATGGGCGTGGCCGGGCCGCTGCTCTACCCCGCCCAGCTGCCGCGCGACGACAACGCGCTGTACGCGCCGCCGAGCCTGGCCCACCCCTTCGGCACCGACTTCGAGGGCACCGACGTGCTCGCGCTGGTCGTCACCGGCGCGCGCTACGTGCTGCTCACCGGCCTGGCCACGGCCGTCATCACGGTCGCCCTCGGCACGCTCATCGGCCTGGTCGCGGGCTTCCACCGCGGCCGGTGGGACTCGCTGCTGATGCGGCTGACCGACATGAACCTCGCGATCCCCGGCCTGCCGCTGCTGCTCGTGCTGTCCACGGTGTGGAAGTTCGAGAGCCCTCTGGAGATGGGCCTGGTGCTCGGCGTGCTCGGCTGGGGCGGCATCGCCCGCGCCGTGCGGTCCCAGACGCTGTCGCTGCGCGAGCGCGGCTTCATCGAGGCCGCCCGCGGGCTCGGCCTGCCCACCCGGCACATCATCGGCCGCGAACTGCTGCCGAGCATGGCGCCGTACATCGCGATGAACATGCTCATCGCCGTCACCGGCGCGGTGTACGCCCAGGTGGGCCTGTTCTTCCTCGGCGTGCTGCCGTTCGAGTCGAACAACTGGGGCGTGATGCTGAACCTCGCCGTGTTCAACGGCGGGGCGCTCACCACCCCCGCCGCGCTGCCGTACCTGCTGGCCCCGCTGATCGCGATCCTGTTGCTCACGCTGGGCATCGTGCTGATCGTGGACGCGATGGACGAGATCTTCAATCCCCGCCTGCGGGAGGAGTAGCCCTGATGTCTAATGAAACGGCCGCCCCCGGGGTCCGGATCCGGGACCTCACGGTCGTCTACAAGACGCCCGCGGGCGAGCTGCCCGCCGTACGCGGCGTCGACCTCACCCTCGCCCCCGGCACGATCACCGGCGTCGTCGGCGAGTCGGGCTCGGGCAAGTCGACCCTCGCGCTCTCCCTGCTCAACGCCGTCCAGCCGCCCGGCAGGATCGCGGCCGGCAGTGTCGAGATCGACGGCCTCGGCGACGTCCTGACGCTGCGCGGCGAGGACCTGCGCCGCGCCCGCGGTCGCCAGGTCGGATACGTCTTCCAGGCCGCGCAGAACTCGCTGAACCCGCTGAAGACCATCGGCAAGCAGCTGCTCGACCTCGGCCGGTCCCACGAGGTGGAGGACCTGCGGGGGCTGGTGCGCGACGCCAAGGACCTGCTGGCCCGCATGGGCATGGACGGCGCCCGGGTGCTCGACTCCTACCAGCACGAGCTGTCCGGCGGCATGCGCCAGCGGGTCGGCATCATGCTCGCGCTCGTCCTGAACGCCAAGGTCGTCGTTCTGGACGAGCCGACCACCGCCCTCGACATGATCACCCAGGCCACGATCCTGCGGATCATCCGCGAGGTCCACGAGGAGCGGGCGCTCACCACGCTCGTCATCACCCACGACGTCGGCGCGGTCGCCGAGGTCGCCGACAGCCTCGCCGTCATGTACGGCGGCCGGGTGGTCGAGCACGGCCCGGTGACCGAGGTGCTCGGCGAGGCCCGGCACCCGTACACGCAGGGCCTGATCAGGGCAATCCCGCGCCTGACGGGCGACCTGTCGCTGGCCCGGGCGCTGCCCGGCCGCCCACCGACGCTCGGGACGCTGCCCACGCAGGGCTGCGTGTTCCGCGCCCGCTGCGAGCGGCGCATGGAGGTGTGCGAGACCGACGAGCCCGTGGCCGTCAACCGGGACGGCCGCACCGTCGCCTGCCACGCCGCCGACCGCCACCTCACGCTGATCAAGCGGAAGGAGTTCGTGTGATCACGGGAACCGGGATCACCAAGGTCTTCAAGCAGCGCGGCGGCGTGCTCGGCGCCCGCGAGGTGCCCGCGCTGCGCGGCGTGGACTTCGCCATCGCCAAGGGCGGCGCGGTCTCGTTCATCGGCGAGTCCGGCAGCGGCAAGACCACCCTCGGCCGCATCATCGCCGGGCTGGAGAGCCACGACGCCGGCGAGATCGTCATCGACGACGTGCCGATGTCGTCGCTCAGCCACCGCAGGCGGCAGCCGTACTTCCGCCGCGTCCAGCTCATCCACCAGGACCCGTACTCGGCGCTCAACCCCACCCGGACGATCCACCAGACGCTGGAGGCGCCGCTGAAACTGCGCGCCAAGCAGACGGGCCGCCCGAGGTCGTGGGTCGACGGGCGGGCCGCGGAGCTGCTGGCGATGGTCGGCATCGACCCCGGCTACGTGCTCCCGCGCTATCCCCACCAGCTCTCGGGCGGCATGCGGCAGCGTGTCGTGATCGCCCGCGCGCTCACCATGGACCCCGAGGTGCTCGTCGCCGACGAGGCCGTCTCGATGATCGACGTGTCGCTGCGCCTGGGCATCCTCGCCCTGCTGAAGGACCTGCGCGAGCGGCTGAACGTCGGCGTGCTGTTCATCACCCACGACATCGCCACCGCCCGCTACATCGGCGACGACGGCGAGCTGTACGTGCTCTACCGCGGCCAGGTCGTCGAGCGGGGCGCCACCGAGAAGATCATCGCGGACCCGGTCCATCCGTACACGCAGTCGCTGCTGTCGGCCATCCCGGTGCTGCACGGCCTCGAACGGCCGGGCGCCGAGCGGGTCGTGCCGAAGGAGATGCAGCGGGAGGGCGAGCCCGACGCCGGCTGCCTGTTCGCCCGGCGCTGCCCGTTCAGCACCGAACGCTGCGCGAACGAGATGCCCGTGCTGGCCCGCGACCAGGACATCGAGCAGGAGTACGCCTGCTTCCACCCGAGGCGGCGCAGCGTGATCCCGGTGGGGGTGGTCGAGTGACGGACATCCTCCCGGCCGAGGCCGACGAGTCGCTGGAGCGCCTGGCCGCTGCCGCGCTGTGGGCCGACGCCGAGGAGGCCCCCCTGGTCGTACGGCACCTGGCGGGCCCGCCGGAGGACCGGGTGTGGACCGTCCTGGCCACCCGCGACCGGGACGGCGCCGTGTTCGCGTCGATCGGCGCGGACGGCGCCGGTCACATCGACCTGATCGCCGTGGACCCCGCCGCCCGGGGCCGGGGCATCGGGCGGGCGCTCGTCGGCGCGGCCGAGGAGTGGATGCGGGGGCACGGCGCGGCCGAGGCGAGGTTCGCCGGCAATCCGCCCTGCTACGCCTGGCCCGGCATCGACGTGCGCTACACCCCGGCCGCCTGCCTGGCCGAGCGCCTGGGATACGAGCAGTATCGCGTGGCCTGGAACATGACGGCCGACCTGCCCGCCCGCTACGACGAGGCCGAGCACGAGGCCGACCTGGCGAAGCTCGCCGCCGCCGGGGTCACCGTCACCGCGGCCCCCGTGGGGGAGCGCGCGGCGGTCGCGGCGTTCGTCCGCGAGCAGTGGAACGACAAGTGGGCCTGGGAGGCCGAGAACGCCACCGGCCTCCACTATGCCTACCGCGACCGGGCCTATCGCGACGGGGAGATCCTCGGCTTCGCCGCCTGGGGCGCCAGGCCGCTGTGGTTCGGGCCGATGGGCACGGCGCCTGCCGCCCGCGGTCTCGGCGTGGGCCGGGTGCTGCTGCGCCGCTGCCTCGACGAGCAGGCCGCCGCCGGGCAGACGTCCGCGCAGATCGGCTGGGTGGGCCCGCTCCGCTTCTACTCCCGGGCGGTGGGCGCCCGCGCCGAGCGGGTGTTCTGGCTCTACCGCCGCGCGCTGGGCTGATGTCAGTCGTACAGCAGTTCGCCTCGGGGCGGGCCCGGCGGAGGACACAGCCCCCGGGGGTCGCGGCCCGCTTCAAGGTGCTCGCGCAGCGACGCCGAGCCCCACAGCAGGTCGAGGAACGGCTCGCAGGCGAAGTCGTCCGGATAGAGGGCGCGCAGCACGTGCAGGACGGACACGCCCGTGAGCACCGGCAGGAAGGCAGCCCTGTCGGTCACGTGGAGCTGCGCGCCGCGCACCACGACGCCCGCGTGCCTGCCGAACGTCGGCGTGAACCACGTGTCGCGGAAGCGCACGCCGGGCAGGCCGAGGTCGTTCAGCGCGGCGGCGAACCGCCCGTCCGCGTACGGCGCGCCGACCAGCTCGAACGGCCGGGTCGTGCCCCGGCCCTCGGCGGCGTTCACGCCCTCCAGCAGCCCGGTGCCGGGATAGACCAGGGCGGTGTCGGGGGTCGGCATGTTGGCCGACGGCATCACCCAGGGCAGCCCGGTGCGGTCGAAGTGCCACTCCCTGCGCCAGCCCTCCATCGGCACGACCTCCAGCTCGCACCCGAGCGACCGGTTGACCGACAACGCGATCTCGCCCGGCGTCAGGCCGTGCCGTACGGGCAGGGGGGCACGGCCGACGAAGCTCGCGAACGCCGGGTCGAGCACCGGGCCCTCGGCCACCGCGCCGCCGATCGGATTGGGCCGGTCGAGCACGGTGAACGGCAGGCCGAGCCGGGCCGCCGAGCCCATGAGGTCGTACATCGTCCAGACGTAGGTGTAGAAGCGCGCGCCCACATCGCACACGTCGAAGACGAGCGCGTCCACCCCGGACGAGGCGACCAGCGCGTCGAGCTCGCCGCCGGTCCTCTGGTAGGTGTCCAGCACGGGCAGGCCGGTGACCGGGTCGACGGTGTCGCCCTCGCCACCGCCTGCCTGGGCCGTGCCGCGCAGGCCGTGCTCGGGGCCGAACACCGTGGTCACGGGCACTCCGGCGGCCAGCAGTGCCGGCGCGGCGGCGGTCAGATCGGGCAGGACTCCGGTGGGGTTGGTGACGAGGCCCACCCGTCGCCGCCCGGCCTTCGGCGCGCTCACCAGCAGCTCAAGACCCGTACGCACGCGATCCATGAAGTCTCCGAAGCCGAGGAACCACGACCATGACGCACTCACTCGCCGCTCTCGCCACCGAACAGAGCGATCCCCGCTACAGCGGGATCGACACGCTCCCGACGGAGGAGATCGCGCGGCTCATGAACACGGCCGACGCCGCCGTCCCGGCCGCGGTGGGCCGGGCAATCCCGGCGATCTCCGCGGCCATCGACGCGATCGCCGCGCGGATGGGCGACGGGGGCAGGCTCCTCTACGTGGGCGCGGGCACCTCCGGGCGGCTCGCGGTGCTCGACGCGTCCGAGTGCCCGCCGACCTTCGGCACACACCCCGACCTGGTGCAGGGCATCATCGCGGGCGGCGAGGCCGCGCTCGTGCGCTCCGTCGAGGGCGCCGAGGACGACGCCGAGGCGGGCGCCGCCGTGATCCGCGACAAGCACGTCGGCCCGCTCGACTCCGTCGTCGGCATCTCCGCCAGCGGGCGCGCGCCGTACGTCGTCGCTGCGGTCGAGCAGGCCCGGCGGCTCGGCGCGCTGACCGTGGGACTGGCCTGCAACACCGGCACCCCGCTCGCGCGGGCCGCCGATCACGGCATCGAGGTCATCGTGGGGCCCGAGGTGGTCACCGGCTCGACCCGGCTGAAGGCCGGTACCGCCCAGAAGCTGGTCCTCAACATGATCTCCACGATCACCATGATCAGGTCGGGCCGCACGTACGGGAACTTCATGGTCGACGTCGTGGCCAGCAACTCCAAGCTCGTCGACCGGGCGGCCCGCATCGTCTCCGAGATCACCGGCGCGCAGGTGCTGCGGGCCCGGGAGGTCCTGGAGAGCGCCGGACGCGACGTGAAGACGGCCGTCGTGATGATCGAGCGTGGGGTGGGCGCCGACGAGGCGCGGAAGCTGCTCGCGGCGCACGGCAACCGGCTCGGCCCGGCGCTGCGCAGTGCCCGATAACACAGTGCCCGATAACACAGTGCCCGATAACGCAGCTCTTGACGGGATGTCCGCGCTCGAAGACGTCCTGCGGGCGGCCGTGCCCGAGGTCGCCTCGGCGGCGGTCGCCGTGATCGCCCTTGACGGGCGCACGGTCGCCGAGGCCGCCGTGGGCGAGGCCGTGCGATACGCCGACCCGTCCGGGGAACTGCTGCCAGAACGACCGGCCGTGACCATGGACGCGCTGTTCGACCTCGCCTCCGTGACCAAGCTGTTCACGGCCACGGTGCTGGTCTCGCTGGCCCAGGAGGGCGTGCTCGACCTCGACGAGCCGGTGGCCGTACGGCTGCCCCGGTTCTACGGGCACCGCCCCGAGATCACCGTGCGGCACCTGCTGACGCATTCGGCGGGCCTGCCCGCGAGCCGCCGGGTGGAGAAGGAGCCGGAGGACGCCCGCTGGGATCTGGTGCTGTCCACGCCCGTGCAGGGGCCGCCGGGGACGCACCGGTACTCCGACGTCGGCATGATCACGGCCGGGCGGGTGGCGGAGGCCGCCGGCGGCGCGCCGCTGGACGTGCTCGTGCGCGAACGGGTCACCGGGCCGCTCGGGCTCGGCACCACGACGTACGGGCCGGTCGAGCCGGGCCTGGCCGTCGCCACCGAGTTCAAACGTGGCACGTGCGTGCGGGGTGAGGTGCACGACGAGACGGCCCACGCGCTGGGCGGCGTGGCCGGGCACGCCGGGCTGTTCTCCACCGCCGCCGACCTCGCCCGCTTCGGCGAGGCGCTGCGCACCGGCGGCGGGCCGGTCCTGTCGCCCTCCTGGACCGCCGAGATGCTGCGCGACCAGGGCGTGCCCGGCGCCGCCTTCCGGCAGGGGCTCGGCGTGCGCATCGACGACCCGGCCACCGTGGGGCCCCTCGCGGGCGCGTTCGGCCACTCGGGCTTCACCGGCACGTCGCTGGTCGTCGATCCCGTCCGCCGGCTGACCGTCGTGCTGCTCACCAACAACGTCCACCCGCTGCGGGGCCGCCCCGGCATCCGCGACCTCCGGCACGCCGTCGCGGCGGAGGCCCTGCGTCTGGCCGATGTTTGATCCTCCTCTCCCTGGTCAGTAGGTGACCGCCCAGTGGGTGACCGGTCACCCGGACCGATCGTGAGGAGAGGAGCCGTGATGACGACCGCGCATCAGGCCGGCCGCCGTCTCGAGGGGGCGGCCCGCAGAGCGGCCGATCACCCCGTGCTGGAGAGGCTCGCCAAGGCCGGGTTCGCCGCCCGGGGCGTCCTTTACGCGATCATCGGCCTGGTCGCGCTGCACATCGCCTTCGGCGGCGGCGGGCAGGCCGACAAGAGCAGCGCGCTCCAGATCGTCCGCGACGCGCCCCTGGGCGACCCCCTGCTGTGGGTCATGGCGGCCGGCCTGGCCGCTTTGACGATCTGGCAGGTCTCCGAGGCCGTCTGGGGCACTCCCGGGGTCAAGGAACGCGTGCAGGCCGCGGCCAAGGCCGTCGTCTACGCCGCCCTGGTGTTCTCGATCGTGGCGCTGCTCACGCGCAACCAGCCGGCCTCCTCGTCCGACAGCAAGTCGCAGGACGTAACCAAGACGCTGTTCGAGCTGCCGGGCGGGCAGTTCCTGGTCGGCCTGATGGCGCTCGGCGTGCTCGCCCTCGGTGCCTTCTGGATCTACGCGGGCTGGACCGCGAAGTTCATGAAGGACATGAACGTGACCGAGCCCCGGGCCCGTGGTGTCGTCGTCAAGCTCGGCAAGGCCGGTTACATCGCCCGCGGCGTCATCGCGCTGGCCGCCGGCGTCCTGATCGGCCGGGCCGCCCTCACGTACGACCCCGGCAAGGCGGCCGGCGTCGACGGCGCGGTGAAGGCGCTCGCCGACACCCCGGCCGGTCCCTGGCTGCTCGTCGTGGTCGCCGTGGGCCTGGTGCTGTTCGCCGTCTACTGCTTCGCGGAGGCCCGCTGGCACCGGGTGTGAGTGCCGCAGGCCCTCTGCTCAGGCCGGCGCGCCCGGCGCCCCGCGGCGCAGGCCGTCCATCAGCAGGTCGAGCAGGCGCCCGGCCTGCTCGCGCTGGGCGGCCTCCCCGGCGGCGAGGCAGATGCCGTTCACGCCGGTGAGCACGTCCTCGGGTGGCACGTCCCGCCGCAGGACCCCGGTCGCCGCGCCCGCGTCGAGCAGCGTGCCGATCGCGCCGAGCAGCCGGTCGCGGCTCTGCGCGTACGGGTTCGAGCCGGAGGCGATCACTGCCCGCAGGGCGTCGGCCATGCCCCGCTTGGTCGCCAGGTAGTCGATGAAACGGTCCATCCAGGTGCGCATCGCCTCGTCGGGCGGCATCTCGGCCACGAGCTCGGCCGCCGCGTCGCACAGCTTCGCCAGCTCGTTGCGGTAGGCCGCCTCGATCAGCGCCTCCCGGGTGGGGAAGTGGCGATAGAGCGTGCCGATGCCGACACCGGCCTCCTTCGCGATCGCGTCGAGCGTGACATCCGGCCCGTCGTGGGAGAACGCCCGCGCGGCGACGTCGAGCAGCCGCTCGCGGTTGCGCCGGGCGTCGGCACGCAACGGCTTGGCCGCGGGGGGTCGAGCGGGGGTGGACACAGCTCCTCCACGAGCACGAGTTGCTAAACGGAGGACCCTCCGATTAGAGTTCCAGGCGTACCGGAGGTTCCTCCGGTTTTCCTGATTGTAGCGGCCGGCGCCCCAGAAGGGCCGCCGCCGTAGGGGACGGGGACGAACATGACTCAGACCACCCGCATCACCACGCCGTTCACCACGCCGTTCAATGGGCAGTCCACCGCGGCCGAGGTCATGGAGGGGATCGACCTGCGCGGGCGGCGGGCGATCGTGACCGGCGGCGCGTCGGGCATCGGCGTCGAGACCGCGCGGGCGCTTGCCGCGGCGGGCGCGGAGGTGACGATCGCGGTCCGCGACCTCGACGCGGGCAAGCGGACCGCCGACGACATCGCCGCCACGACCTCAGGAGCGTCCGTCGTCGTCGCGCCGCTGGACCTCGCCGACCGGGCCTCCGTCGCGGCGTTCGTCGCGGCGTGGGAAGGGCCGCTGCACATCCTGGTCAACAACGCCGGCGTGATGGCCTGCCCGGAGACGCGGACGCCGGAGGGCTGGGAGCTGCAGTTCGCGACCAACCACCTCGGTCACTTCGCGCTGGCCACGGGCCTGCGCCCGGCGCTCGCCGCGGCCGGCGGCGCCCGCGTCGTGTCGGTCAGCTCCAGCGCCCACCTGCGCTCGCCGGTCGTTTTCGACGACATCCACTTCAACGAGCGCCCGTACGACCCGTGGCTCGCGTACGGGCAGTCGAAGACGGCCAACGTGCTGTTCGCGGTCGAGGCCGCCCGGCGGTGGGCCGGCGACGGCATCGCGGTCAACGCGCTCATGCCCGGCGGCATCCCCACCGGCCTGCAGCGGCACCTGGAGCCCGACTACATCGAGCGTCGCCGCGCGCTGGGCAGCTCGACCGGCGTGACGTGGAAGAACACCGAGCAGGGCGCGGCCACCTCCGTGCTGCTCGCCGCCTCGCCGCTGGTCGAGGGCGTCAGCGGACGCTACTTCGAGGACAACCAGGAGGCGGAGGTCGTCGAGTCGGGCGAGGGCCGGGGCGTCGCGGCGTACGCGGTCGACCCGGAGGCCGCCACCCTCCTCTGGCAGGTGTCGGCGGACCTGCTCGACCTGTAGATCCTTGAGCACTCCGGCCGGGCTCGCCGTTTCCGGCGCCCGCGTCACCGCGCCGGCCGGAGCGCCTCTCGCCGTCCGGCGCGTGCGGGGGCCGCGTCGGACGGCGGTGCCGCAGCGCGGCCGACAACGCCAGGATCGCCGCTGTGGTCGCCCGCCGATCAAGAGGTCCGCTGGTCGCGCCGGGTCTGCTTCTTCTCGCGGATGACCGCGTGGGCGTCGGCGACGGGGCCGAGGTGGGCGAGCTTGTCGGGATTGACGATCGAGCGGATGGTCTGGATGCGTCCGTCGAGGATGTCGAACGTCCAGACGTTGAAGACGCGGCCCTCGCGGTCGCGGATGATCAAGCCAGGCTGGCCGTTCACCTCGTGCGCCTCCAGCACCGCGCCGATCCGGGCGAACGGCGGGATGGTGACCGACAGCACCCGGGCGACCCTCGCGGCGCCGAAGAGGGGGATCGTGCTCCCGATCTTGCCGGCGCCGTCGTTGACGAGCTGGACGTCGGCGGCCAGCAGTTCCCGCAGCCCCGCGACGTCCCCCTCCCGCATCGCGTGGAGGAACCGCCCGGCGAGCCGGTCACGCGCCTGGCGATCCGCCTCGAAGCGGGGCCTGCCCGCGTCCATGTGACGGCGCGCCTGCAGCGCGAGCTGGCGGCAGGCCGCCTCCGACCGCTCCACCGCGTCGGCGATCTCCCGGTAGCTGCAGGCGAACACCTCACGGAGCACGAAGACGGCGCGTTCGAGCGGGCTGAGCCGCTCCAGCAGGATCAGCGCCGCCATCGACAACGAGTCGGACAGCTCCGCCGACCGCTCAGGGTCCTGGTAGGGGTCGGTCAGCAGTGGCTCGGGGAACCACGGCCCGACGTACGCCTCGCGCCGCACGCGGGCCGAGCGCAGCACGTCGATCGAGATCCGCGTCACCGTCGCCGACAGGAACGCCTTGGGCGACTCGGCCTGGGTCGCGGAGCCTTCGTAGCGCAGCCAGGCCTCCTGCACCGCGTCCTCGGCCTCGCTCACGCTGCCCAGGATGCGATAGGCGATCGCGAACAGCAGCGGCCTCAGTTCCTGGAACTCCTCGACGCGGGTCACGCCGACCATTGATATCACCATGCCGGACAAAGATGACATTGTGCCGCAGGTCACACTCGGGCGATCTCACGTCTGCGCCGGCCGTCTCGTCCAGGGGGTTGTAACGGCTGAACGCAGCAACAAGGAGCACGCCATGCAGAAGGTCTGGTTCGTCACCGGCTCGTCCCGCGGCCTGGGCCGCAACTTCGTGGAGGCCGCCCTGTCGCGCGGCGACAAGGTCGCCGCCACCGCCCGCGACACCGCGAGCCTGAAGGCGCTGGCCGACACCTATGGGGACGCGGTGCTCCTCCTGGAGATGGACGTGACCGACAGGGCCGCCGTCTTCGAGAGCGTGCGGCGCGCCAAGGAGCACTTCGGGCGGCTCGACGTCATCGTCAACAACGCGGGCTACGCCCAGGTCGGCGCGATCGAGGAGCTCACCGAACAGGAACTGCGCGACCAGCTCGAAACCAACCTGTTCGGCGCGGTGTGGGTGGTCCAGGCCGCGCTGCCCCACCTGCGCGAGCAGCGCTCGGGGCACATCATCCAGCTGTCCTCGGCCGCCGGGGTGATCGCGATGCCGCTCGGCGGCGCGTACCACGCCTCAAAGTGGGCCCTGGAGGGCCTCAACGAGGCGCTCGCCGGCGAGGTCGCCGAGTTCGGCGTCAAGCTGACCATCATCGAGCCCGGCGGCTTCGCCACCCGGAACGGCAACAACCCCGACCCGCTGGCCAACGGCCACATGGCCACGCCCGACCCGGCGTACGACGGTCTCCGTCAGCGCCTCGGGGCGCTGACCGGGAAGTTGCCCGCGGGCGACCCGGCCGCCGCGGCGCAGGCACTGCTGAAGCTCGTGGACTCCGACAACCCGCCGCTGCGGGTGCTGTTCGGCAAGGGCTTCCACCCGCTGATCGAGCAGGCATACGCCGCCCGCCTCAAGACCTGGTCCGACTGGCAGGACCTCTCCATCGAGGCGCACGGCAACCTCGAAGCCCGCTGACACAGGCGGAAGGCCGCAGCCCCAGAGCCCGATCACCGTCGCAGGCCGGACCGGCACCATGCTGCTCGACTGAGACAAGATCGCAGCAGCCCACGTCTTAGAAGCGGCGTGGGCTGCCCGCTGCTCGAACCTTTGGTTCCATCTCTTCCGGGACGCGGTTCCCATCACCTACTGGATCGCGCCGGGAAGACGCATCATTCTGCTTACGGCCTTCCGCAAAGGGACTGTACAAACAGCGGATGCGGGAGATGGCCGAGATCGAGCGAGCTGTGCGGGCGATGCGGCGATGTATCGCGGAGGCGCACACGGCGGACGGGGAGTGATCGACATGGGCGAGCGCAAGGCATGGTCGGACAAACGCGCCGAGATCATGAGTCGTCCAGGCACCGGAGCCGCTTATGAGGCCGCTCGCCTCCGCTTCGAACTCGGTGACGCGGTGCGGCGACGTCGGGAGGAGCTCGGCCTGACGCAGACGGAGCTGGCCGAGCGCGCGGGTCTCAAGCAACCTGCTGTCGCCCGCTTCGAGGCCGGCGGCACCATGCCCATCCTTCCCATGCTGGAGCGTCTCGCCGAAGCCCTTGAGGTCCGGCTCAGTGTCCAGTTCCAGCCCCTTCACCAAGCGAGTTAGACGCGCGGCCGTCTGCTCCCGATCCGGTGGTAGGTGAAGGCCCAGCGGTCTTCGCCTACGTTGCGGCGGGTGTAGCGGTCGGGGTGCTGGTAGCGGTCGCGGTTGTGGAACTGGCAGGCCGGTCCCAGCAGCTTCAGGTCGGTGAGCCCGCCGGTGCTCCAGTTGTCGGCGTGGTCGATCTGGCACATGGTCGCCGGGAGCGGGCAGCCGTCGATCCAGCAGGTGGCGTAGCGGGCGTAGATGGCCCGGCGTTGGGCGGGGGTGGCCAGGCGGACTTTTCGGCCCATGTCGAGCACCTGCCCGTCGGCGTTCATGACGATCCGCACCAACGTGCTGGTGCGGGCGAGGCGGTGCACGCTGGAGAGCGGGAGCACCTGCCCGGTCGCCGGCAGCAACCCCGGC
>NZ_VJVX01000062.1:0-45660 GCF_008033685.1 Microbispora sp. CSR-4 | reverse complement strand
GGACCAGCCCACTCGGACACCCCTACCGCAGCCCACTCCCGAAGATCATCCAGCCCGTCCCCGACCCCCAGCCCCGCCCCTGGCCCGACGCCCCACCCGGACGCCTGCCCGCCGACCTCCCCGGAGCACCAGACACGATCATGGCCCCACCATGCCCTCCCACCACCCCACCAGCACAAACCCCCGCAGAAACCCCGGCACAACCAACCCGTAGGCACACGACCCAGACACCCGACGCGGACAGCCCCGACACGGAGGAACACGACAACGCCACACCACAGGACGAATCAAGAGGAACACTCATCCAACGCGACCTCGAGGCACCGCCCTTTTGACGCCCCCTCCTCGCCCCCGACACTGTTGGAGGGAGAAGCAGTGTCAAGACGCGGCCCGCATCCCGTTCGGCTGCTGAGCCACGCCGGGTGCCACACGCAGCACTGACCCGAATGACGCTGACTTCACGGTGATGAACTGCGCTGTGCCGAACTGTGCGCTGCGACGGAACTGCGCGGCGGTGAACTGCGCGGCGCTGACCCGCATAGGGCCAGCCTGCGCGGTGGTGGATCGCGCTGCGGTGACCCCCGTGACGCTGGCCCGCGCGACGGCGGCCGGCGCGGTGGCAGATCACGCGGCACTGACCCCCGTGACGCTGGCCCGCGCGGTGGTGAGCTGGGGGTGAACTGCGGGCGGTGAAATGCGGGCGGTGAACTGCGGGCGGTGAACTGCGGGCGGTGAACTGCGGGCGGTGAACTGCGCGCGCCGGCCCCTACGGCGCGGGCCTACGCCGCCCACGCGGGGCGTACGGGGCGCGGTGCGAGACCGGCACGGACATTAGGGATCTCCCTACTGTGCACCGTCCGCCTAGAGGATCAGGCTCTTGACATGGAATCACCGATCCTTTCGTACGCCGACGAGGTCTGGCGTGGTTCGGTGCGCCCCGAGGACGTGCCCTACGCGGAGCTGCGCCGCGACGGAGTGCAGGAGATCGCCTACGGCGTGGCGATGTGGCCGGCGTGCGGCAACGTGTACGTGGTCCGTGGCGAGGACGGGCTGGGCCTCTTCGACACGGGCGACGCCCGCGAGGCCGAGCAGTCGTACCGTGCGATCAGGAAGTGGTCGTCCGAACCGCTCAAATATGCGATCTTTTCCCGCAGCCGGGCCGACCGGCTGGCGGGGATGGAGGAGTTCGACGCCGAGCCGGGCCCCCGCCCACTGGTGGTGGCGCAGGAAAGGCTGGCCCTCAGACTCGCCCAGCAGGGCAGGACCGCCGGATACAACGCGGTCGTCGACCTGCGCGAGCGCGGCTTCCCCCGGCTGGTCTGGCCGCCGCCGCAGCGGTTTCCCGACCTGACCTACCGCGACCGGCTGTCCCTGTCGCTGGGAGACGTCACGTTCCAGCTCACCCATGCCTGCGGCGACACCGACGACGCCACCTGGGCGTTCCTGCCCGAGCGGGGCGTGCTGATGACCGGCGACCTGTTCGCGTGGTCGGTCCCGGGGGCGGGCCACCCGCAGCGGATCCAGCGCTATCCGGACGACTGGGCGGTGGCGCTGCGGGCCATGGCCGCGCTCGACGCCGACCTGCTGCTCCCCGGGCGGGGGCTGCCGATCCGCGGCCCGGCCCGGGTGCGCCGGGCGCTCACCGACACGGCCGACTATCTCGACAGCCTGGTCGAGCAGACGCTCGATCTGATGAACGCCGGAGCACGCCTGGACGAGATCCTGCACTCGGTCAAGCCACCGCCCGCGCTGGCCGGGCGGCCCTACCTGCGTGAGCGCCACGACGAGCCCGAGTTCATCGTGCGCAACATCTGGCGGCTGCACGGCGGCTGGCATGACGGCAACCCCGCCAATCTCAAGCCCGCACCGGACGCAGTGTTCGCCCGGGCGGTCGCCGAGCTGTCGGCGGGGGCGGCGTCGGTCGCGGGCCGGGCCGTCGCCGCGGCGGCCGACGGTGATCTGCGCCTGGCCTGCCAGCTCGCCGAGCTCGCGGCGCAGGCCGAGCCGGAGAACCACAAGGTGCACGAGATCAGGGCCCTCGTCTATGCGATGCGGGTCCAGCAGGAGAGCGGCTCGATCGCGCGAGGCGTGTACGCCTGGGCCGCCGCCGAGTCGCGCAGCAAGATCACCGGCATGGACCTGCTCGACGTCTACCACGACGTCGCCGAGGGACGGATGTGGTGGCTGCCGAGCAAGGCCAACTGAGCCGGCCGAGCGGAGCCGCCCAGGTGGCCGGCGGGCGCGAGGAGGGGAGCGCCCGCCGGCCCTGCCGGTAACCTTCCTTCCGTGCTCGAACAGATCACGGCGACCCGGTATGTCGCGCCCCTGCGCGAGGGCGGGTCGCTGCCCGGAGTCGTCGAAGCCGACGACCTCGGCACGTACGTCGTGAAGTTCCGCGGTGCGGGACAGGGCAGGCGGGTGCTCGTGGCCGAGATCGTCTGCGCCGAACTCGCCAGGCGGCTCGGCTTCGCCACGCCGGAGCTCAAGGTCATCGACCTCGATCCGCAACTCGGCGTCCGCGAACCCGACGAGGAGATCCAGGACCTGCTCACGGCGAGCGCCGGGCACAACCTCGCGATCGACTTCCTGCCCGGTGCGCTCGGTTTCGACCCGCTCGCCTGGGAGCCCGACGCCGAGTTCGCCTCCCGGGTGCTGTGGTTCGACGCGTTCGTCCACAATGTTGACCGGAGCTGGCGCAACCCGAACCTGCTCGTCTGGCACGGCGGGGTGTGGCTGATCGACCACGGCGCCGCCCTGTGGTTCCACCACAACTGGCCGACGGCCGACCCGCGCCGCCGGTTCGACGGCCGCGACCACGTGCTCGCGCCGTTCGCGACGAAACTGGAGCAGGCCGACGCCGACTTGGCCGGGCTCGTCACCCGGCCGCTGCTCGACGAGGTGACCGCGCTGGTGCCGGACGAGTGGCTGGAGGACGAGCCGGGCTTCCCGGACGCCGACGCCGTACGGCAGGCCTATGTCGAGCATCTGCTCGCCCGGGCCGCCGGCCCCCGCGACTGGCTCCCCGACCCCGCCGCTCCCGCTCCGCGCCGGGGCGGGCCGAGCGCGACGATCGGCGGCTTCTGGCGTGCGGCGCGAGAGGGCGGCCGATGAGCGACGTCTACGAGTACGCGGTGATCCGCGTGGTGCCCAGCGTGGAGCGGGGCGAACTGGTCAACGCCGGGGTCATCCTCTACTGCCAGCCGCGCGGCTACCTGTGCGCACGGGTGGAGCTGGACGAGACCCGGTTGCTGGCGCTGGGCGTGCCGGTGGACCTGCCCGGCGTACGGCTGGCCCTGGCCGCCTACGAGCGGGCGTGCGGCGAGGAGGCGGGCCCCCTGTGCGGGGAGCCGCTGGGCGCCCGGTTCCGCTGGCTCACCGCACCGCGCAGCACGGTCGTGCAGACCGGGCCGGTGCATGCCGGGCTGACCGGCGACCCGGCGGCCGAGCTGGACCACCTGCTGACCCGGCTGGTGCGACCCGTGCAGGCCGGCCTCGGCACCGGTTGTCAGGCCGGCCTCGGCACTGGTTAGTGCGCCGCCCGCCGACGTTCACCGGGTTCGGGAAGCGGAGCGAAAGGGAGCGAGGACCACAGCGAAAGCCCGGCGGAGCGGGCTTCGCGACGACCGGGGTCCCAGGACCGGCTAGAACAGCACGGACATGAACGTGTCGACCTCCTGGAAGCCCACCTTGCGGTAGACGGCCCTGGCCGGGAGGTTGAAGTCGTTCACATAGAGGGTGACGACCGGGGCGAAATATTTCAGCGCCTGCTCGACCACGGCGGCCATGCCCGCCGCGGCGTGACCACGTCCGCGTAGATCGGGGTGGACCCACACGCCCTGGATCTGGCACGCCTGCGGTGTGACCGCGCCGATCTCGGCCTTGAAGACCACCTGGCCGTCGTCGATCCGCGCGTACGACCGGCCGATGCGGATGAGCTCGGCGACCCGCGACCGGTAGAGCGCTCCACCGTCGCCGTTGTCCGGGGAGACGCCCACCTCTTCGGTGAACATCGCCACGCAGGCGGGCAGCAGGATGCCGAACTCCTCGGGACGGACCCTCCGTACGAGCGGGTCCGGGTCGACTGCGGGCGCGGAGGTCGTGGCCATGACCGGCTGGGCCCACCGGATCGCCCGGGCACCGCCCCAGTGCGGCTCCAGCCGCTCCCAGAGCTGTTCCACGGCGCCGGCCGGGCCGACGATGGACGAGCAGCGGCGGCCCTGCTTGCGCGCCCGGTCGGCGAACGCGTGGATGGCCTCGCGGGTGGCGTTCACGGGCACCAGGTTGGCGCCCGCGTAACACAGGGACACCAGCCCTCCGCGGGGGCCGTAGCCCCACATCTGACCGCCGAGCCGTGAAGGGCTGAGGCCGACGGCCCTGACCCGGGCCGCTACGAACACATTGGCGACCGGATCGGTGTCGAGGAGTGCCAGCACCTCGTCACGATCGTTGTCGTCGAGCACGCGCGACGCCGATGTTCGCAGCATCACGGGCCCAGCCTACGCGAACGGTTAGCGTTTGGGAGGTATCGGCCGGGCCGGGCTACCGCCGTTTGGCGGAGGTGTGGGACGCCGTTCCCTGCCCACCCTCCGTGACCTTCATCAGCGTGGCCCGCGGCTCCGGTTCGCCCGGGCAGGTCGCGTCGGCACCCCGCGTGCCCCTGCGCTGCGGCGACAGCACCGCGTCGCGCAGATAGGCCGACAGTTGCCGGTCGACGCACGCGTTCCCGGCGAGCGACACACCGTGGTTGCCGCCGTGCGAGACGAGCAGGCGCGAGGTCGGGAACAGGCTGCGCATGCGCAGCGCCCCCGCGTACGGCGTGGCGGCGTCGCGCTCGGCCTGGATCAGCAGGACGGGCGGTAGGTGCGACGTGCCCACCTTGACGGGGGTGCCGCCCTTCTCCGGCCAGAAGGCGCACGGTGCGTTGTAGACGGCGTTGGGCCAGGCCATGAACGGCGCCTCGGCGTGCTCCTTGCGGGTGTCGGCCCGCCAGCGGTCCCACGACCGGGGCCAGGCCGCGTCGCGGCACTCCACGCCCAGGTAGACCGCGTAGGAGTTCTCCTCCTCCTCATCGATCTCGGCCACCGTACGGAACAGTTTCACCAGGACCGAGGAGTCGCCGTTGCGGACGTACGCCGAGAAGGCGGAGCCCAGGTAGGGCCAGAGGCGGTCGCTGTAGGCGCCGTTGGAGAAGACGTCGTCCAGTTCGCTCGGGCCCACGACCCCGCCCGCGGGCCTGTCGCGCAGGCGGGAGCGCATGGAGTACCACGCGAAGGACACCGTCGCCTGGGTCGTGCCCAGCTTGTAGACGTCGTTGTGCTCGGCCACCCAGGCGAGGAAGTCGCGGTGCCGCCGGTCGAAGCTGCGGTCCTGGGCGATGTTGGCCTGATACCAGACGCCGGCGGGGTCCACCACGCTGTCGAGCACGAGGCGGCGCACCCGCTGCGGGAACAGCGTGGCGTAGACCGCCCCCAGGTAGGTGCCGTACGAGTAGCCGAGGTAGCTGATCTTCTCCTCGCCGAGCGCCGCGCGCACCGCGTCCATGTCGCGGGCGGAGTTCTCGGTGGTCAGGTAGGGCAGGAACCAGGCCCAGCGGTTGCCGCACCCCTCGGCGTACTGCTTGGCCCGGCCGACCAGCACCCGTTCCTCGGCGTCGTTCTTCGGAACGTTGTCGGGGCGGGGCGGCGCGTAGAAGCGGGCCGGGTCCACGCACGACATGGCGGGCTGGCTGGGCGCCACCCCGCGCGGGGCGAACCCGACGATGTCGAACCGGGCCGCGACCTCCTTGGGCAGCTTGGCCGCGACATACCTGGCCAGGCTGAGCCCCTCGCCGCCCGGTCCGCCGGGGTTGACCAGCAGCGTGCCGAGGTGGTTGCCGTCACGTGAGACGGTGCCCCTGATGCGGTTGAGCGACAGGGTGATCTGCTGGCCGTACGGCTCGCGGTAGTCGAGCGGGACACGCAGCTCCGCGCACTCCTGCACCGGCTCCCGCCGACCGGCCCGGCGAGCCGGCGCGGCCGACGCGAAAGGCTCGGCCGGCCCGCTCGACGCAAAAGGCCCGCTCGACGCAAAAGGCCCGGCGAAACGCCCGGTCGATGCGAAAGGCTCGATGGACCCGATCGGCCGGGCCGAGCCGAGGCCGAGCAGGCCGCCGGAGGACGATTTCTTCTCCGGCGGGCACTGCTTCCACTCGAGCGGACGCTTCGGCGGCCCCCAGTGCCCCGGCCGGTCCGTCCCGGCTGCCACACCTTCCGGCCCGACCAGCCCGGCGACCAGCACCGCCACGCCCGCGACCACACCAACGACCCGCTTCACCGGCATTGCTCCTCTGCTTCCGAACAGCAGAGGACAGCTTCGCGATGTGATCGACCGAGTACGGTCCGTACTACCCGTTCATTGCCATTGTGTAGTCAGAGCATTGCGAACTGTAATGCCAGGGTCAGCTGACGACGACCTCCGGACCGGCGTCCTCGTCGTCGAGGTCCACGTCGACGCCCATCTCCTCGGCCAGGCGCAGGGCCTCCTCGATGAGGGTCTCGACGATCTGCGACTCGGGGACGGTCTTGATGACCTCGCCCTTCACGAAGATCTGGCCCTTGCCGTTGCCGGAGGCGACGCCGAGGTCGGCCTCCCTGGCCTCGCCGGGCCCGTTGACCACGCAGCCCATCACGGCCACGCGCAGCGGCACCTTGAGCCCGGTCAGCCCGGCCTGCACCTGCTCGGCGAGGGTGTAGACGTCCACCTGGGCACGGCCGCAGGACGGGCACGAGACGATCTCCAGGCCGCGCTCGCGCAGGCCCAGCGACTCGAGGATCTGCGTGCCGACCTTGACCTCCTCGACCGGAGGCGCCGACAGCGACACCCGGATGGTGTCGCCGATCCCCTCGGCCAGCAGCGCGCCGAACGCCACGGCCGACTTGATCGTGCCCTGGAAGGCCGGCCCCGCCTCGGTCACGCCGAGGTGCAGCGGGTAGTCGCAGCGCTGGGCGAGCAGCCGGTAGGCCTGGACCATGACGACCGGGTCGTTGTGCTTGACCGAGATCTTGATGTCGCGGAAGCCGTGCTCCTCGAACAGGGAGCACTCCCACAGCGCCGACTCGACCAGGGCCTCGGGCGTGGCCTTGCCGTACTTCTGCAGCAGGCGCGGGTCGAGCGAGCCGGCGTTGACGCCGATCCTGATCGGCACACCGGCGTCGGAGGCCGCGCGGGCGATCTCTCCGACCTTGTCATCGAACTTCTTGATGTTCCCGGGGTTCACCCGGACGGCGGCGCATCCGGCGTCGATCGCCGCGAAGACGTATTTGGGCTGAAAATGGATGTCGGCGATGACGGGGATCTTGGACTTCTTCGCGATGGCCGGCAGCGCGTCGGCGTCGTCCTGCGAGGGGACCGCGACGCGGACGATCTGGCAGCCGGCGGCGGTGAGCTCGGCGATCTGCTGCAGGGTGGAGTTGACGTCGGCGGTCAGGGTGGTGGTCATGGACTGCACCGAGACCGGCGCGTCCCCGCCGACGGGGACCGAGCCGACCATGATCTGACGTGACACCCGCCGCTTGGCGATCGGCTGGGTCCGTACGGCGGGAATCCCGAGATCAACAGACATTTCTGCACCTTGTTGTGATAGGCGACGCCCGGTGGGGGCCCTCCCAGTCTAAGGAGTGCCGCGACGCCGGGCGGGCCGAAAGCTTTTCACGATGAATGAAGGTTTCATGACCCGCGGCTGAAGGAAGAGCCGCCACCTGCGAGGACGGGCGCGGCGGCCATCGCGCGGGTGGGCAGGGGGCGGAGGCCGACCTAGAGTCCGAATCGCGTGAGCGCTCTCGCACCACCTGGTTGGTAAGTCAACGGCTGTCCCCCCGGGCCGACGTGCTCGCGCCGTCGGCGGTGCCGTGCTGCACCACGAGTGCGGCAGCCATGACCACGCGAAAGGGTAGCCCGTGGGTAGACCACGAAGAAAACTGTCGACAGCGACGATCGCACTGATCGTCGCCGCGCTGTCCGCCCTCGTCTCCGCCGTCGTTCTCGCCTCCCCGGCGTCCGCGCACGGCGCTCCGATGATGCCCGGCAGCCGCACCTACCTGTGCTGGAAGGACGGCACGACCTCAAGCGGAGCCATCCAGCCGAAGAACCCCGCCTGCGCGGCCGCGGTGGCCAAGAGCGGCACCAACGCGCTGTACAACTGGTTCGCCGTGCTGCGTTCGGACGGCGCGGGCCGGATGTCCGGCTTCATCCCGGACGGGCAGCTGTGCAGCGGCGGCGCGGTCGTCTACGACTTCAGCGGTTTCGACCTCGCCCGCGACGACTGGCCGGTCACCCACCTGACCTCCGGGGCGACCATCCAGTTCAAGTACAACAAGTGGGCCGCGCACCCGGGCACGTTCCGGTCGTACATCACGAAGGACTCCTGGAGCCCGACCCGCGCACTGGCCTGGAGCGACCTGGAGTCGACGCCGTTCGACAGCGTCACCGACCCGCCGAGCGTCGGCTCGGTGGGCACCGAGGACGGCCACTACTACTGGAACGCCCGCCTGCCCTCGGGTAAGAGCGGCCGCCACATCATCTACACCGTGTGGCAGCGCTCGGACAGCAACGAGACGTTCTACAGCTGCTCCGACGTCGTCTTCGACGGCGGCAACGGCGAGGTGACCGGCGTCGGCGAGACGGGCAACCCGCCCGTCAGCCCGTCCCCCAGCCCGCGCGTCTCCCCGTCGCCCGGCACCACGCCGGACACGTCGCCGAGCCCGCGGGTCAGCCCCACGGTGAGCCCGACCCCCGGTGGCAACGGCGGAGCCTGCTCGGCCACCTACAAGGTCGTCAGCTCGTGGGGCAGCGGATACCAGGGGGAGGGCACGGTGACGGCCGGCTCCTCGTCCATCGGCAGCTGGGCGGTGAGATGGACCCAGCCGAGCGGCGCCACGATCACGCAGGTCTGGAACGGCACGCTCAGCCAGTCCGGCAGCGAGATCACTGTGAAGAACGTCAGCTACAACGGCAGCGTGAGCGCCGGAGCCTCGACCACGTTCGGCTTCCTGGCCAACGGATCGGGCAGCGGCACCCCGACGCTGACCTGTTCGACGACCTGACCCGACCGGCCTCGGCGCGGCCCGCCTGACCCGGATCGCGCCGAGGATCGGCTCAGGCCGTGAGCTCGGCCGCCCGCGCTCTCGCCCACGCGTCCGCCGCGAGGACCTCCTCGACGGACGCCGCCGGGCCGGGGGTGTGGGCGGCCACCACGCGTTCCACCGTGTCCACGATGCCGAGGAACGGCAGAGCGCCCTTCAGGAACGCCTCCACGCATACCTCGTTCGCCGCGTTGTAGACCGCCGGCGCCGTGCCGCCCAGGGCTCCGACGTGACGGGCCAGCCCGACCGACGGGAACGCCTCGTCGTCGAGCGGCTCGAAGGTCCAGGTGTGGGCCGTGGTCCAGTCGACCGCACGCGCCGCGCCGGGCACCCGCTCGGGGTAGGCCAGCGCGAGCGAGATCGGCAGCCGCATGTCGGGCGGGCTCGCCTGCGCGACCGTCGAGCCGTCGGTGAACTCCACCATCGAGTGGATCATCGACTGCGGGTGGACCACCACCTCGATCCGGTCGAACCCGATGTCGAACAGCAGATGGGCCTCGATCACCTCCAGGCCCTTGTTCACGAGCGTCGCCGAGTTCACCGTGATGACCGGCCCCATGCTCCAGGTCGGGTGGTTGAGCGCCATCTCAGGGGTCACGTCCGTCAGCTCGGAGCGCTTCCTGCCCCGGAAGGGGCCGCCGCTCGCTGTCACGACCAGCCGCCGTACGGCCGCCGGGTCGGCCCCGCCCGGACCTGCCGCCCACAGGCACTGGGCGAGCGCGGAGTGCTCGGAGTCCACGGGGATTATCTGCTCCGGCCCGGCCAAGCGCTTGACCAGCGGGCCGCCCACGATCAGCGACTCCTTGTTGGCCAGCGCGAGCACCCGGCCCGCCTCCAGCGCGGCGAGCGTGGAGGTCAGCCCCAGGGCTCCGGTGATGCCGTTGAGCACGATGTCGCAGGGCGACGCCGCGATCTCTGCCACCCCTCCGGGACCCGCCAGCCCCCGCGCCCGCGCGCCCGCCGCCGCCAGGGCCTCGCGCAGCGCCGGTACGGCCGGGGGGTCGGCGACCGCCACCGCCTCGACCTCGAAGTCGGCCGCCTGCTTCGCCAGGAGGTCGACCCGGCCGCCGCCCGCGGCGAGCGCGGTCACGCGGAACCGTCCGGGGGCGTTGGCGACGACGTCGAGAGCCTGGGTGCCGATGGAGCCGGTCGAACCCAGCACGACGACAGACCGGGGCTGCGGCAGGGATTGGGAGCTCATTCCCTCATTGTCTCCGAGACGGTCCGCGGGCCCGCAACGGCACGCGGCCGTACGCGGAGGGGCCGCCGAGGGGGCGGGCGCCGCGTCCAAAGATGCTGGGGAGAAACAAGCACATATATGCCCGAATCTGCCCATAACCGTATCGGCAGATCGTGAGAAATCCAGTTGAAGGCGTCGCTACTTTCCCGCGTCAGGACATCCCGACACGGAGGTAGCCGAGCATGCACCCCAGGGCACGACGTCTCGCCGTTCTCGCGGTCCCCGCCCTCGCCGCGGCGGGGGCGATGCTCCCCGCCGCACACGGCGCCGCGGCGACCGGGACAGGAACCGTCACGCGGTCGGCCGCGGCCCCACGGCCCGCCGTGCACGAGGCGGCCGACACGGCGAAGGAACAGACCACGGTCAAGAAGTTCTGGACCGTCGCGCGCATGAAGGCCGCGAAGCCGCTGGACGCCCCCGGCACCGGCGACCGGCACTTCGCGGCGGCCGGCTCCGCGACCGGCTCCGCGACCGGCTCCGTGACCGGCTCCGCGGGGGGCTCGACGGCGGCCACGGCGCGGTCCATGACCGTCTCCCCCACGCAGATCTCCGCCACGCAGACCTCCGCCACGCAGACCTCCGCCACCCTGACCGCGGCCACGACGTCCGCCGCGGCCCAGCCCTCGTCGCGTACCTCCGGGTCGTCCTGGACGGCGGGCGGGACGGTGGCGAAGACGACGGGCAGGGTGTTCTTCACGGTCACGGCCGGATCGGACGCCGGGCGCAACGCCTCCTGCTCGGGCACCGCCGTCACCAGCGCCAACAAGAGCGTGGTCATCACCGCGGGGCACTGCGTGAAGCTGAACGGCGCCTTCCACGCCAACTGGGTGTTCGTCCCCGGATACGACCAGGGCAACCGGCCCAACGGCACCTGGCCGGCGACCACCCTGCTCACCACCCCGCAGTGGAACTCCGGCGAGAACATGAACTTCGACATCGCGGCCGCCGTCGTCGCGCCGCAGGGCGGCAAGAACCTCACCGACGTCGTCGGCGGCCAGGGCGTCGCGTTCAACCAGCCGCGCGGGCAGCAGACGTACGCGTTCGGCTACCCGGCGGGCGCGCCGTACGACGGGTCGAGGCTGGTCTACTGCGGCGGGCGCACTTTCGACGACTACCTCAGCTCGCAGGACCAGGGGCTGAGCTGCGGCATGACCGGCGGCGCCAGCGGCGGCCCGTGGTTCGTGCGGTTCGACACGCGCACCGGCAGCGGCCTGCTCAACTCGGTGAACAGCTTCAAGTACAACTTCGCGTCCTACTGGATGTTCGGGCCCTACTTCGGCCCGGAGGCCGAGGCGGTCTACAACACGGCCCAGAAGACGGCCCTCACCTGATTCACGGAAAGTAGCGGCAAGAACACGCCGGGTGGTCCACACTCGGGAGCCATGACTCCGAGCCTCCCCTTGCTTGCCGTCACCGCCCTCGTCACCGGACTCCTGAGCGCCCCCGGCCGGGACATCTCCCCTGTGGGAGACGTCGTGGAGCACGTGGCCGGGCATGTTTCCGAGACCTACTGGACGCCGCAAAGGATGGCGGGCGCGGTCCCGATCGGGCTGCTGGGGGGTCTGCAGAAGATCGCCGCCGCCCGGCCCGCCGCCTCCTCGGTGCTGAAGCCGGCCGCTCCCCCGGCGTCCGTGCTGCCGCCCGTCGCCCGGGCCGCCCTGCTACCGGCCGCCGGCGTGGTCCTCGCCTCCGAGCAGGCGGCGCGTACCTCCACCGGAACGGCCAGGACGGGCACGACCAGCAGGACCGGCAGGACGGCCAGGGCCCGGCAGGCGGCGGCGATGCCCCCGGCGACGACGAGCGGCACACGCTGGGCGGCGGGCGGCTCCGTGACGAGGACCACCGGCAGGGTCTTCCTCACGCTGAACGGCGTGGACTTCTCCTGCTCGGCCAGCGCCGTGCGCAGCGCGAACAGGGACCTCGTCGTCACCGCCGGGCACTGCGTCAAGGACGGCGCAGGAGACTGGGCGGAGAACTGGACCTTCGTCCCCGGATACGACGGCGGGCGGCAGCCGTACGGCTCCTTCCCCGCACGGCGGATGTTCGTCGCCGGGCCCTGGTCGCGGTCGGGCAACGACGACTACGACGTGGGCATGGTCGCCGTGGACGACCTCGGCGGGCAGCACCTGACCGACCTGGTGGGCGGGCAGCCCATCGCCTTCGACCCGCCCCGGGGCCGCCGGACCTACGGATTCGGCTTCCCCGCGGATCCGCCGTACGACGGCGAGCGGCTGCTCTACTGCGCGGGCGTCCCCCACGGCGACCCACAGAGGCAGACCCGCGACCAGGGCCTGCGCTGCGACCTCACGGCGGGGGCCAGCGGCGGGCCCTGGCTCAGCGGCTTCGACCCCGCCTCCGGCCGGGGCACGCTGACGTCCGTCAGCAGCTTCAAATACAGCAACGACCACCGCACGATGTACGGCCCCTACTTCGGCTCCGCCGTACGCGACCTGTTCCGCACCGCCGAGCGGGCATGACGGGCTAGAAGAAGACAGGGGTACGCGCGTCGATCCGGCGGAGGAAGGCCCACCAGGTCCACGCCTGGACCGCAGTCACGAGCGGAATCACGACCACGAGGAACGCGGCCAGCGCGTCCAGAGCGGGCCCGGCGGCGAGTGAACGCGCGGCGGCCGGTTCCAGGCGGAGGCCGACGGGCACCGCCGGGACGGCCGCCGCGAGCGCGGTCAGGGCCGGCGCGATGCGGGGCCGGGCCGCGACGATCCTGACCGAGGCGACCAGGGCGACCACGGCCGTCGCCTCGGCGGCGACCGCCCCGGTCCCCTGCGAGGGCGATCCGGTGAGGAGACCGGCGCCCAGCAACACGGCGTACGACGCGGCGGCGGCAGGGGCCAGGCGGCGGACCACCCGCAGCGGACCCCCGATCAGGTCCGCGGACAGGCGCACGACGAGAAACGCGGCACCGTGGACGAGAAAGACGACGGTCACGGTCAGCGCCCACAGCAGCGGATGCCAGCCGAAGGGCATCCGGACCGGCTCCGACCCCGGCGGCGTGGTCACCACGTTGCCTACAAGGAGTCCGAGCGCCGCCGCGAAGGCCGTGCTCGCCCCGGTGAGCACGCGGTCCCACCCCCGCCGCCAGCCCGGCCTCTCCAGCCGGCTCCGGAACCAGACGGCGGCGTCCCTGATCATCCAGATCACCAGCACGGCCGCGATGAGGGGGTAGTGGGTGCGGAACAGCGCTCCCTCCAGACGGGGCAGTACGGCCAGGAACGTCGCCACCGTGACCACCAGCCACACCTCGTTTCCGAGGAAGAACGGGCCGAACGCGGTGACCGTGGCGCGCCGCGCCCGCTCCCCGGATCCGCCGGCGCGCAGCAGCATGCCGGCACCGATGACCGTGCCGTCCAGCATCAGGTAGACGCCGAACAGCGCACCGAGCAGGCAGAACCAGAACGTGTTCACATGTGCTCCCGGATGGTCGACGATGTCAGATCACGGCGGTGCCGACCGGCCCGGCCGGTTCGGCCTGGCCGAGGGGCGTGCCGAACGCGCCGTCCTCCGGTCCCCGCCGGGCGAAGCGGGCGATCAGCAGGCAGCCGGTGACCGCGAGCACCAGCATCACTCCGGCCGTCACCAGGAAGGTCGTGAGAACGACGTTCGCCGACATGGGCGTCACCGCCTGCTCGGTGGTGAGCAGGCCGTAGACGGTCCAGGGCTGGCGGCCCACCTCGCGCACCAGCCAACCGGCCACGACCAGCCCGAACGGAACCGGGATCGCCGCGACCAGGACGCGTAGAGGCACGCGAAGCCGGATGATCCAGTCGCGGAAAAGCAACACCGCCAGAGCCACGGACAGGAGCACCAGCCCGAATCCGGTCCGCAGCATGACCTGATAGGCGACGCCGATCCATTCCGGCGGCGCGTGGTCACCGGGACGGATCGCCTCCAGCACCGCGAGCTTCATCGGCTGGATGTCCTCGATGACGACGAGTTGCAGCATCCCCCAATGAACGGTGGCGAGCGTCCCGACGGGCAGGACCGCGACGGCCATCCGCAGCGAACGCCGGAAGAACGCCGCCTCGCCGGTGCGCCTGAGCAAGTGCCAGGCGCTCACGCCTGCCACGAACATCGAGCCGACGATCAGCGAGGCGAACACCACGTGCAGGAAGGCGTCCCCCAAGGCGGGGTTGCCCAGCAGCTCTCCGAACCCGGCGAGCGGGCGGCCGTCCGCGTCCCGCGTCCCGACCGGGTGCTGAAGAAACGCGTTGGCGGCGAGAATCCACAGCGCCGACGCGTAGGCGGAGATCCCCACCAGCCAGATGAGGACCAGGTGGGTTTTCCTGCCGAGCACGCCCCAGCCGAAAACCCAGGCGCCGAGAAGCGTCGACTCCACGAAGAAGGCGGTCAGGGTCTCCAATGCCAGAGCGCCGCCGAACGCGTCGCCGAAACCCTTCGTCAGGGTGCCCCAGTTCAGCGCGAATTGAAGTTCGACGACGATGCCGCCGATGACGCCCACTCCGTAGTTGACGACGTACAGCCGGCCCCAGAACTTCGCCATACGCTCGAACGACGCGTTGCCCGTGACGACGTACGCGGTCTCCATGGCGATCACGAAAACGACGAGGCCGAGCGACAGCGCGACGAAAAGGAAGTGGATCGACGCGGTGGTCGCGAACTGCAGGCGGGCGATCGTCGCCACATCCATCATCCCTCCGGCACGGTCACCTAGTCGGCGCCGTCACACAGTCGGCACGGTTTGCGCGGTTTGCGCGGTTTGCGCGGTTTGCGCGGGGAAGCCTCCTGGTGACGAGGCTGCCGCAGGCCCGGATGCCCGTCATCGCGCCGTGGGCGCCCGGCGCGCACGACCCGGGGAAGGATTTCGCACCCCCGCGATGTCCGGCAGTCGTACGGCGGATAATCCCGCGGGATGATCCGCACGCGCCTGCGACGTCGTACGGTCGATTGAGTGGGTCGCGAGAGCTTGCGCCGGATGCCCAGGGCGTTCGTCGTCGACTGTGCCTTGTCCTTCGCCGTCGCCGTCTCCACCGTCCTCACCAGCGTCATAGCCGGAGGCCGGGCGGAGCAGGGCCCGCCCGACTGGGTCGGCCACCTGCTGCTGGTGGTGGCCGCCGCGTTCCTCGTGGCGCGACGCCGATATCCGCCGCTGGTGATGGTCCTCACCATGCTGGTGTCGCTTGTCTATTTCGGCCTCGGATTCGGAACCGGCGCCTTCACCATCGCACCCGCCCTGGCCGTCTACACCGCGATCACCGCCAAGCACAGGATCGCCGGATTCGCGGGTGCCGCCGTCTACCTCGTCATCGTGCTGCTGGCCGACAGCTCTCGCGGACCGCAGGACGTCTCCGAGGGCCACGTCTGGCTGGTCATCTGGATTTTGGTGATCGTCGTGGCGGGCGAGGTGTCGCGCAGCAGGGCCGAACACCTGCGGATGATCGCGGAGCAGGCGGCACGGGCCGAGCTCACCCGCGAGATGGAGGCACAACGGCGGGCCGATCAGGAGCGCCTGCGCATCGCGCGCGAACTGCACGACGTGCTGGCGCACAACATCTCGGTGATCAGCATCCAGGCGGGCGTCGCCGAGCATCTCCTGCGCAGGGATCCCGACAAGGCCCACGCCGCGGTGACGACGATCAAGCGAGTGACCAAGGACGTGCTGGTCGAACTCCGCTCGATCCTCGACGTGCTCCGCCGTGTCGACGAAGCCGGCGAGATCTTCCCTCCGTCCGGCATCGAGGACATCGAGCGGCTGGCGGGCATGGCGGCCGCGGGCGGCATCACGGTCGACCTCGACGTACGGGGCCAGGCGAGCCGCGTGCCCGCGGACGTCGGCCTGGCCGCCTACCGCGTTGTTCAGGAGTCGCTGACCAACGTGATCAGGCACTCCGGTGCGGCACACGCGAGTGTCGTCGTCCACGTGAACGAGGCCGACGTACTGGTTCGCGTGCGGGATGACGGGCGGGGCGCCTCGGGGGACGATGTCCGGGCCGGCAACGGAATAGCGGGGATGACGGAGAGGGTGAGAGCGATGTCCGGCACGATCACGGCCGCGCCCGCGGACGGGCGCGGCTTCGTGGTGGAGGCGTGGTTGCCGCTGCGACGGCCCGAGCCATGATCCGCGTCCTGCTGGCCGACGACCAGCCGCTCGTGCGCATGGGACTGCGTACGCTGCTCGACTCCGAAGACGACATCGAGGTGGTGGGTGAGGCGAGCCGGGGCGACCAGGCGGTCGGGATGACCGTGGCGCTCCGGCCGCACGTCGTCCTCATGGACGTCCGCATGCCGGGAGTCGACGGCATCGAGGCCACCCGCAGGATCGCGAGAGACCCGCGCCTCGACCATGTCCGTGTCGTCATCCTCACCACGTTCGAGAACGACGAGTACATCTTCAGGGGGCTGCGTGCGGGAGCCGTCGGGTTCCTGGTCAAGGACATAGAGCCGACCGGCCTGCTGGAGGCGGTGCGAGTGGTCGCCGCGGGCGACGCCCTGCTGTCCCCCACCGTGACCCGGCGGCTGATCGAGGAGTACGTCGACCGCAGCGGCGACCCTGTGCACTTCCCGGAGCTGCGGCACCTCACCGAGCGGGAGCGTGAGGTGCTCGTGCTGGTCGCGCGTGGACTGTCCAACAACGAAGTGGCCGACGCCCTCCGGTGCAGCCCCGCGACCGCCAAGACGCACGTCAGCAGGATCATGACGAAGCTCGCCGCCAGAGACCGGGTCAGGCTCGTCGTCATCGCGTACGAGTCGGGCCTGGTCCGGCCGGGGTGGAACGTCGGCTGAGGGGTCTAGAACGGCGACAGCGGCTCGGCGTTGTCCTCGTCCACGATGTCGGCGGCGGACACGACGGAGGCGTCGCGAAGCTTCCGCAGCTCGATCTGCGGCAGCCGCTTGTCCCGCCGGGTCTCGTCCGCCCGGCACCGCCGTTCGCGTCCCTCAGCGGGAGATCTCGTCGAGATGGGCGGCGACGTCGGGCGGCAGGACGAGGTCGAGCCCGGCGAGGTTGGCGCGCAGCTGGTCGAGCGTACGCGGGCCGACGATGACCGAGGTCACCTCCGGCCTGCTCCGCACCCAGGCCAGCGCCACGGCCGCCGGGGCGACGCCGAGCTTTGCGGCGGCGTCGGCGACGTGCGCGGCGATCGCGAGGTTGCGCTCGGTCAGAAAGCCCTCGGCCCAGGTGCGGGCCGCGGGGATGGGCGACGCCATGAGCCGCCCCAGCCGGGTGTCGGCTCCGGGGGTCTCGCCGCTGCGGTAGCGCCCGCTGAGCACGCCGCCGCCGAGGGGCGACCAGACGAGCGTGCCGAGCCCATACCGCTGGGATACGGGCAGGATCTCCGCCTCGATCCCCCTGGCAACCAGCGAATACTCCGGCTGGAGGCTGACGAAGGGCGTCCCGCCCACGCGCTGCGCGGCCCACTGGGCCTCCACGATCTGGGCCGCGGTGAAGTTCGAGCAGCCGATGTATCGCACCTTGCCCGACCGCACGAATCCGTCCAGAGTCGCCATGGTCTCCTCGATCGGAGTCGAGTCGTCCCAATGGTGGCATTGGTAGAGATCGATGTGGTCGGTCCCGAGCCGGCGCAGGCTGTTCTCCAGCGCCCTGGTGAGGTGGGCCCGGGACAGCCCGTGGTCGTTGGGACCGGGCCCCTGCGGCAGGAACGCCTTGGTGGCGAGCACCCCCTCGTCCCGCCTGCCCCGCACGGCCCGCCCGACGATCCGCTCCGACTCTCCGCCGGTGTAGGCGTCGGCGGTGTCGATGACGTTCCCGCCCGCCTCCAGGAACGCGTCCACGATGCGGGTGGCCTCCGTCTCGTCGCAGCCTCCGGGGGCGCCGAAGTTCATCGTGCCGAGGCCGGCTGTGGAGACCCGGAGTCCCGAACGGCCGAGCGTCGCGTACTCCATCACGTATCCTCCCGTAGTATCAGGAACGCCTGTTCCGGTTGATTCGGGACGATACGGAACATGCGTTCCGGATGTCAAACGTGCGAGGAGGACGATGACCGGCGAAGCAAGGCCCCGGCGTGCGGACGCGCAGCGCAACCGGGAGCGCATCCTGGAGGCGGCCGAAGCCGTGCTGGCCCGCGAAGGGACGTCCGCGTCCGTGCGCGCGGTCGCCGGGGAGGCAGGGGTGGGGCTCGGAACGATCTACCGGCACTTCCCCACCCAGGAGGCGCTCTACCAGGCGGTGATCGTGGACCGTACGCGACGGCTCCTCGCTGAGGCGGACAGGCCGTCGCCGGATCCGGGCACGGCCTTCTTCATGTTCCTCGAGCGGATCGTGGCACACGCGGCCCGGACGAAGACCGCCGCCGACCTGCTCGCCGAGTCCGGGGCCGATCCCAAGGCCGGGACGGCCGACGTCAGCCGCGACATGCGACAGGCGATCGGGCGGCTGCTCACGGCCGCGCAGCAGGCGGACGCGGTGCGGCCCGACCTCCGGGCGCCCGAACTGCTGGCCCTGCTGTGCGGGGTGTGCCTGGCGGCCGAACGCGACGAGTGGAGCGACGAACTGCGTCGTCGCGCCCTCGCCGTCTTCTTCGACGGCCTGCGCCCCCGTCCCTGACCACGCCCCATGTCCCGGGGCGACAGGTCCTGGGGCGACCGGTCATGAGGCGGCCGCTGTCTTACGGCGCCCGCCGGGAACGTCACGGCGACTTCGAGACCGCCGCCGGGATTCGGGCGCGCCGCGACGGCGGCCCCGTGCGCCGCCGCGATCGACGCGACGATCGACAGCCCGAGCCCCGCGCCCTGCCCTCGCGTCGTGTGCAGGCGGCGGAAAGGCGCGAAGAGGTCGCCGAAGCGTTCGGCAGGCACCTCGGGGCCGGTGTTGCGGACCCTCAGCACACCCCCGGCGAGCGTCACCTCGACGGAGCCGCCGGGGTGGTTGTAGCGCACGGCGTTGTCGACGAGGTTGGTGACGAGCCGGTTCAGCAGCACCGGGTCGCCGTGGACGAGGAACGGCTCGACGCGCGCCGTCACCGTCACCGCGCCCATGTCCGTCACCGCGCCCGTGTCCGTCTCGGCCAGGACGAGCCGTACGACCTCGTGGAAGGCCACCGGATCCCGCCTCTGCAGGCCGTGCTCGGCCTGGGAGAGGACCAGCAGGGCGTCGATGAGGCCCTCGATGCGGTGGTTGTGGACCAGGAGCGTGTCGCGGATCTCCCCGACATCCTCGGGGAGGCCGACCTCGATCGCCGTACGCTGCACGGCCAGCGGGGTCCGCAGTTCGTGGGACGCGTTGGCGATGAACCGCCGCTGCCCCTCGACCGAGCGCTCCAGCCGGTCGAGCATGGCGTCGAAGGTGTCCGCCAGCTCCTTCAGCTCGTCACGCGGCCCGGTGAGGGCGATCCGCTCGTGCAGGGTGGACAGGGACAGCCGCTGCGCCGTGGCGGTGATCCGGTGGAGCGGCCGCAGGATCCGTCCCGCGATCAGCCAGCCCACGACCACCGACACAAGGGTCAGGACCCCGATCGCCAGCGCGCTCACGTCCCACTGATAGTGGATCAGGTCCCTGGCCAGCTCGGACAGGGGCGGGAGCGGCTCCACCCCGGCTTCGATGTCCGGGGCCGGCGGCGCCACCGGCGCCTCGCCCGGCAGCGGCGCCACGAGGCGTTCGATCCGCGCGTGCAGCGCCTGGCGCAGGAGCGTGTTGACGATGACCAGCAGCACGACGGAGGTGAGCAGGAAGAGCCCCGAGTAGATGAGCGTCAGCCTTACCCGGACCGTCGTCACAGCAGATATCCGGCGCCGGGAACGGTCTGGATGCACGGCGGTTCACCCAGTTTGGCCCGCAGGCGGCTGACCACGACCCGCACCACGGTCGTGAAGGGGTCGGCGTTCTCGTCCCAGGCCTCCTCCAGGAGCCGCTCGGCGCTCACCACCGCGCCCTCCGCCCGCATGAGCACCTCCAGGACGGCGAACTCCTTGAGCGACAGGTGCAGGTGCCTGCCGTCCCTGGACGCCTGGAGCCGATGCGTGTCGAGCACGATCCCGTGCCGGGTCAGCACCGGGGGCACCTGGTCGCGGCTGCGCCGTCCCAGCGCCCGCACGCGCGCGACCAGTTCGGTGAAGTCGAAGGGCTTGGGCAGGTAGTCGTCGGCCCCCATGCCGAGCCCGGCGACCCGCTCCGGCACCGACGACGCCGCCGTCATCATGAGGATCCGCGTACGGCTCCCGCGCGCGACCAGCTCGCGGCACACGAGGTCGCCGTGCAGCCCGGGCAGGTCGCGGTCGAGCACGAGGACGTCGTAGTCGCTGACCGCGAGCCGCTCGGCCGCGGCCGTCCCGTCGTACACGACGTCGACCGCCATGGCCTGGCGGCGCAGGCCCATCGCGACGAGGTCGGCCAGATCACGCTCGTCTTCGGCCACGAGAATCCGCATGCGAGCTTCGTATCCGAAGCGGGGTAACAGCGGCGTTAACGGTGTCGTTCACGGCCGTGCAACCCGTCGGTGGCCACGCTGACCGGCATGATCAGAACTCTTCCCGCCGCCGTCCTGCTGACGGCCGCCGCCTTGTCCACCGCTCCCCCGGCCCCCGCCGCGCAGGCCGGACCAGTGCAGGCCGGAACAGTGCGAGCCGAAACAGCGCAGGCCGAAACAGCGCAGGCCGCTGTCACGCGGGCCACTGCCAGTGGCGGCGCGTGTGCCCGGATAACCTCGCCGCCATCCGAGTCCGCGCCGCCGACGTCGGTGAACACGCTCCGGCAGGCGTACGAGTGCGTGCTGGACAACTACTACGGCGGGCCCGCGCTGGACCCGAGAGTCCTGTTGCGGGACGCCCTCTCCGCCTACACCCGGGAGCTGATGCGGCGCGGGGCCGACAAGCCCGGCCTCCGCCTGCCCGCGCTGACGGGGAACCGCGAGTCCGACTGGGCCGCGTTCGCCGGGATGATCGGCGCCGGCGACCCGGACGCGCTGCACGCGGCGATCACCGGCATGGTCGCGGGGCTGCACGACGACCACGCCGGGGTGGAGAAGATCACTCCCCCGCCGGAGGGCGGGCCGGTGGGGACGGGCATCGCCGGTCTGTCGGCCGCGCAGGGCCCGCGGCTCGACCCGGCCGCCCGGCCTCCCCTGTTCATCACCCGCGTCCTGCCCGGGAGCCCGGCGGACAAGGCCGGCATCCGGCCCGGCGACATCATCGAGAAGGCCGACGGCGTCCCGGCGTTCATCGGGAACACGGTGAACCAGAGCCTCGCCGACGTGTTCGCCTCCCACACCGTACGGCTCACGCTGAGGCGGCCCACGACGGGACGCGTGCGGACCGTGACCCTCACCGAGGGTCCCCTCCAGGAGCAGGAGCGGGCGGTGACGTCGAAGAAGCTCCCCGGCGGCGTCACCTACGTCGCGGTGCCCGGCTTCTTCCAGGGCGTGGCCGACCAGGTCATCGCCGCACTGAAGGGCACGTCCAAGGCGGCGGTCATCGACCTGCGCGGCAACGGCGGCGGGTCGCCGCGCGAGGTGACCCGGCTGCTCGGCGCGTTCGCGCACGGCAAGGTCACGAGCTACTTCTGCCCGTTCACCGGTGACTGCACGGCCAACCGCACCGACGACACCGTGCCGCTGCTCGGGCTGCGCCTGGTCGTGCTCACCGACCGCGCGTGCGCCTCGGCCTGTGAGGACTTCAGCGCGGCCGTGAAGGACAACGGCCTGGGCACTCTCGTCGGGACCCGCACCGCGGGGGCCGTCTCCGGGCCGGCCGAGGCGTATCTCCTCGACGACAACAGCGTGCTGCTGCTGCCCAGGGTCCGCCACCTCGGCCCGGCCCGGGAGATCATCGACACCGTCGGCGTCCCCGTCGACCATTACGCCCCCATGACGGCACTCGACCTGGCCAAGGGCCGCGACCCCGGCCTCGCCAAGGCGCTGAGCCTCCTCTAGACGGGGCTCCTACGAACGAGGGGTCCGGGGGACGGCGGTCCCCCGGACCCCTCGGACGCGTGGGGCTACAGCGTGAGGCCGGTGAGCACCATGACCTTCTCGTAGGTGTAGTCCTCCATGGCCGAGCGCAGTCCCTCGCGGCCCACGCCCGACTCCTTCACCCCGCCGTACGGCATCTGGTCGGCCCGGTAGGAGGGCACGTCGCCGATGATGACGCCGCCGACCTCCAGCTCGCGGTTGGCCCGGAAGGCGACGTCAAGGCTGCGGGTGAAGACCCCGGCCTGCAGGCCGTAGCGGGAGTCGTTGACCGCCGCGAACGCCTCGTCGACCGAGGCGACCCGCTGCACGATCATGACGGGCCCGAAGACCTCCTCGCGGGCCACCTTGGCGTCGGCGGGCACGTCGGCCAGCACGGTGGGGGCGAAGGCCGCGCCCTCCCTGGTCCCGCCGATCAGCAGCCGCGCCCCGGCCGCGACGGCCTCGTTGACCCAGCTCTCGACGCGGATCGCGGCGTCCTCGCTGACGAGCGGGCCGACCTGCGTCTTGTCGTCCGCGGGGTCGCCGGTCACGAGCGCTCCGACAGCGGCGACGAGCTTGCCGGTGAACGCGTCGGCGACCGCGTCCTCCACGATCACCCGCTGCACCGCGATGCAGCTCTGCCCCGCCTGGTAGTTGGAGAACAGCGCCACGCGGCTCGCCGCCCAGTCGAGGTCGGCGTCGGCCAGCACGACCGCGGCGGCGTTGCCGCCGAGTTCGAGCGTGACGTGCTTGCGCGGCACGCTGTCCATGATCGAATAGCCGACCGGGCCGGAGCCGGTGAAGGAGATGACCGGCAGCCGCGGGTCCTCCACCAGCGCGGACGCCCGGTCGTTGGGCACCGGCAGCACGGAGAACATGCCCTCCGGCAGGTCGGTCTCGGCCAGGATCTCGCCGAGGACGAGCGCCGACAGCGGGGTCGCGGGCGCGGGCTTGACCACGATGGGCGCGCCCACGGCGATCGCGGGAGCGACCTTGTGGGCCACCAGGTTGAGCGGGAAGTTGAACGGCGTGATCGCCAGCACCGGGCCGTACGGCACGCGTGAGACGTAGGCGAGCCGCCCCTGCGCGGCGGGCTCGGTGTCGAGCCGCTGCACCTCGCCGCTGAAGCGGCGGGCCTCCTCTGCGCCGAAGCGGAACGTCGAGATCGCGCGGCCCACCTCGCCACGCGCCCAGAAGATCGGCTTGCCGTTCTCCGCGCTGATCAGGCGGGCGATCTCCTCGGCGCGCTCGGTCAGCCGCCGGGCCACGTGGGCCAGCGCCTCTGCGCGTACGTGGATGGGCAGCGCGGCGGCCTGCTTGCGCACGGCGTCGGCGGCGGCCACGGCCTGCTCGACCTGCTCGGAGGTCGGCACCGAGTGGACGCCGACGACCCGGCCGTCGTGAGGATTGGTCACGGGCTGCTCGGCGTCTCCCGTCGCGGGGCGCCCGGCGAGCCAGAAGGGGCGGGGTTCGGAAGTGCGGCCTACGTCCATGTCTTCACGCTATGCCGGCTGGTGTGAGCCGGTCGTTACTCCGGACGGGCCAATCGCCACCCTCCACTGCGCCATCATGGACAACTCCCCGGATGTCACAGATGCGCGGCAATTTCATGATGTTTTCTGTTTCATCGCGGTTTGAAAGGCGAGCAGCATGGTTAAGTCATCATCCGGGTCTGTCGCGGGACCCCCAATATGAGAAGGGCTCGTCGCTGATGGGTACGCCGGCGCCGCTCGGTCTTCAGGGTGCCTACGCACGCGGCCATCGCAGCAACTATGACGAGCTGCGCACCCGTCTTCTCGATGTCGCCAACGACCTGCTCACCAAGGCCGGGCCGGAGAGTCTCACCGTACGCAGGATCGCCGCCGAGGCGGGCTGCTCCACCCAGGTCATCTACACGATGTTCGGCAGCAAGGAGGGCCTGGCCGAGGCGCTCTATCTGGAGGGCTTCGAACGGTTCCGGCGCAGGCTGGAGGCCGTGCCGCACCGCAGCGACCCGCTGGAGCACCTGAGCCTGCTCGGTCCCGCCTACCGGGAGGCGGCGCTGGCCGAGCCCGGTTACTACAGCCTCATGTTCGAGCGGGCCATCCCCGGCTTCGTGCCGAGCGAGCGCGCCCGCACGCTCGCGCGGGCCGCGCTCAACATCGTCGACCGGGTGATCGCCGACTGCATCTCCGCAGGTCACCTCGTGCCCACCCAGCCGAGGAAGATCGCCGACGCGCTGTGGGCCGCGGCCCAGGGCGCGCTCAGCCTGGAACGTGCCGGTCACCTGCCCGACGGCAAGACCTACGAGATCGTCACGGAAGCCGCCATCCGCGCCTTCCGCACGCATCCCCCGGCCTGAGCTGCACTGACAAGCACAGGGGTCAGAGGCACAGCGCGATCCACAGCTCGGCCCGGACCGCGGGGTCGTCCAGATCGCGTCCGAGCAGCTCGCTCACCCGCTTCATCCGATATCGCAGCGTGTGCCGGTGCACGCCCAGGCGCTGGGCCGCGGCGTCCCAGTGGCCGTTGCTGGCCAGGTAGGCGCGCAGCGACTCGACCAGGTCGGCGCGCGAGCCGTACTCGCGGAGCGGCGCGAGGATCGCCGCCGCGAACGACGCGGCGGCGGCGGGATCGAGCAGCGACAGCAGCCCGCGCCCGGCGAGCTCGCTGAAGCGCGCGACCGGCGAGGCCGAGACGAGCGCCCGCCGCGCCTGGTCGAGCGCCCGGTCGAGCGCGGCGGCAAGGGCCTGGTCGGGGACGCGATCGGGGACCCGGTCGGGTGCGCGGTCAGGTGCGCGATCGGAGACACGGCCGGAGACACGATCGAACCCGTCGGCGGCAACGGGACGGGACGCGCCCCGGTCGGCTGATCCGGCCGCGGCAGGCCCCGCGCGGCCGTCCGTACGGCTGTCCATGCGACTGTCCATGCGACTGTCCATGCGACTGTCCGTACGGCTGTCGCCGCGGCTCTCGGAGCGGACGATCTCCACGCCGGGCGCGCTGACCCCGACCCGGCCATGCTGGGCGGCCAGCGCCACGACCTCGTCGGCGTACGAGTCCGGGGCGAGCACGACGAGCATGCCTTCCCAGGGCGCGGTGAAGATGTCGTCATGCCGGCGGCGGGGGCCCGACACGGCCGCGAAGGCGCCGCGCGGGCCGGGCGCCGCGCCGGTCGGGGCCCCCGTCTGGGCCTGTCTCGGGGCCCCTGCCTGCGCCCCTGCCTGCGCCCCTGTCTGGGCCCCTGTCTGGGCCTGTCTCGGGGCCCCTGCCTGCGCCCCTGCCTGCGCCCCTGTCTGGGCCCCTGTCTGGGCCTGTCTCGGGGCGCCGGTCATGGCCCCCGTCATGGCTTCGGTGAGCGCCTCGGCCAGCGCCTCGGGATCGGAGGTGTCACAGGCGAGGACCGTGACCGGCTCCCCCGGCAGCCGCAGGCCCAGGGCCGCCAGCGTCTCCACGGCGGCCCCCGCCTCGCCGGCCAGCAGCAGCCGGAGCACCGCCGACCGCACCCGCGCCGCCGCCGAGCGCTGCTCCCTGCCCTGTTCCAGCGCCAGCGTCAGCAGCGACCCGGCGGCGTTGACGACCGTGTGCGCGATGGGCGAGAACGGCCGGGACGACCCCACCGCGAAGAACCCCCTGCGGCCCAGCGGCTGGACCACGACGTGCTCGTCCGGGGACGACAGGGCGAGGCTCGCCAGGGACGG
Organism: Microbispora sp. CSR-4; assembly: GCF_008033685.1. Taxonomy (NCBI): domain Bacteria; kingdom Bacillati; phylum Actinomycetota; class Actinomycetes; order Streptosporangiales; family Streptosporangiaceae; genus Microbispora; species Microbispora sp. CSR-4. The sequence goes on along the minus strand of NZ_VJVX01000062.1, from coordinate 19,745 downwards.
CGCGGTCCGCAGCCGGGCGATCTCGGGCTCCAGCCACCGGGCCGTCTCGCCCGCCCAGTCCTCCGCCGTCCAGTCCTGCGCCGTCCGGTCCTGCGCCGTCCGGTCCTGCGCCGTCCGGTCCTGCGCCATCCAGTCCTGCGCGGCGCAGCCCCCCGCGGCGCGGTCCCCGGCCGCGCCGCTCCGGCCCGCCGTGCCCGCGTGCCTGTCACCCGGGCCCGCTCTCCCCGGCCCGGCATGGCGGCCGGTCGCGTCGGCGGCGTGCCGTACGGCGCCGGCGGGGTCGAGCAGCAGCGCCCAGCCGCCGATCTCCCTGGCCAGCCGGTCCACCACGGCCGGCGGCCCCTTCCGCTGGAGGGCGGCACGGGTGAGCCTGCCCTGCGCCGCGAAGGCACGGCTGATCTCCTCGTACTGTTCCCCCGCGAGCAGCTCGCTGACGGCCTTGCCGATCGCGATGAAGGGCGTGTCCCGCGGCACCTCGACCAGCGGCAGCCCGGCGGCCTCGGCCGCCTCGGCGAAGCCGGGCGGCACGGTGTCGTGGCTCAGCCCCACCCCGAACCCCAGCCCGGTGACGCCCCGGGCCACGAGCCGGGAAACGTACGGCACGGCGTCGCCGGCGGACAGCCGCATGCCGGTCGTGAGCACCAGCTCGCCGCCCTCGAGGAACGGCGTGGGGTCCTCCAGCTCGCTCACCGCGACCCAGCGGACCGGGCGGTCGAGACCGTTCCGCCCGGCGAGAACCTCCAGGTGGAGCGGTACGATCGCGGTGATCCGGCGCAGCGTGGGTGCCACTGCTCTTTCCCCCCGAACGGCCGGCTTGTCCGCACCGGCCAAAAGTACGCCTTCATTCTGACATAGCGGCATATCGGCTGGTGGCGACGGCGGCCGTACCGTCGGAGATATGAGCACTGCCACCACGCACGGCGGCCCGCAGCTTCCGCAGGAGCGCCGCCTCGTCACCGAGATCCCCGGTCCGCGGTCGCGCGAGCTGCTCGCGCGCAAGCAGTCCGCCGTGCCTCCGGGCATCGGCACCACGCTGCCCGTCTTCGTGACCCACGCGGGCGGCGGTGTGATCGTCGATGTCGACGGCAACTCGCTGATCGACTTCGGCTCCGGCATCGCCGTCACCAACGTCGGCAACGCCGCCCCGAGGGTCGTCGAGCGCGTGCAGAAGCAGGTCGCCGACTTCACCCACACCTGCTTCATGGTCGCCCCGTACGAGTCGTACGTCGCGGTGTGCGAGAAGCTCAACCAGCTCACGCCCGGCGACCACGAGAAGCGGACGTTCCTGGTCAACAGCGGCGCCGAGGCCGTCGAGAACGCGGTCAAGGTCGCCCGGCACGCCACCGGACGGCAGGCGGTCGTCGTCTTCGACCACGGCTACCACGGCCGCACGCTGCTGACGATGACGCTTACGGCCAAGAGCATGCCGTACAAGCACGGGTTCGGGCCGTTCGCGCCCGAGGTCTACCGGGTGCCGCTCGCCTACCCGTTCCGCTGGCCGACCGGCCCGGACAACTGCGCCGAGGAGGCCGCGGCCCAGGCGATCGACATGATCAACAAGCAGATCGGCGCGGAGAACGTCGCGGCGGTGCTCATCGAGCCGATCGCGGGCGAGGGCGGCTTCATCGAGCCGGCCCGCGGCTTCCTGCCGAAGATCGTCGAGTTCTGCCGCGCCAACGGCATCGTCTTCATCGCCGACGAGGTGCAGACGGGCTTCGCCCGCACCGGCAACATGTTCGCCTGCGAGGACGAGGACATCGTCCCCGACATCATCACCACCGCCAAGGGCATCGCGGGCGGCCTTCCGCTGGCGGCCGTGACCGGCAGGGCCGACCTGCTCGACCACGTGCACAGCGGCGGCCTGGGCGGCACGTACGGCGGCAACCCGCTCGCCTGTGAAGCGGCCCTCGGCGTGCTGGAGACCATCGAGCAGGACAAGCTCGTCGAGCGTGCCCGGCACATCGGCGCGACCATGCTGCCCCGCCTGCGCGCCATCCAGGAGCACAACCCGATCGTCGGCGACGTGCGCGGGCGCGGCGCGATGATCGCGATCGAGCTCGTCGTCCCGGGGACCAAGGAGCCCTACCCGGCCGCCGAGATCGCGCGCAGGTGCCACGAGCAGGGCCTGCTCGTGCTCACCGCCGGCACGTACGGCAACGTGCTGCGCTTCCTGCCTCCGCTGGTGATTCCGGACCACCTGCTGGAGGAGGGCCTCTCCATTCTGGAGAAGGCACTCAACGTAGCGTAGAACGTTTGATAGACACCAAAAGGGGCACCCGGTCTGTTCCGAGGTGTCCCTTTTGTTGTTATACGGCTTGCGTTATGCCTCGATTTAACCATCGCTTGGCCCGACTCGCGCCGATCACGAAGGGTAACCGCGTTATAACGGTTCCGATAGGCGATCGAGGGGGGACTTTGATGGGCTGGAACCCGAACGGCGCCGAGCGGCTCATGCTGACGTTCGACCCTGCCGGCCTCACCACCACGCAGCGCGACGGCGACGCCTGCGTCGTCTGCCACAAGAAGTGGCCCCGCCCCCGCGTCAAGGTCGGCATGCTCCCCGACAACGCCCCCGTCCACGCCTGCGACGACTGTGCCGAGGCCCTGCTGCCCGCCCCCGAGGGCAAGGTGCCGCTGCCCCGCCGCTCCCGGGCGGCCATGTCCTGACCTCAGTTCGCCGGTGGAGGGCCTTGGTCACCTACTCGTCGTGGTCACGGCGATCCTCCAGCAGGCGCGGCAGGATGCCCAGCACGCCGCCCCCTGCAGCGCCGCCGCCGAGCAGCGCGGTGGGCCAGGGGGCACCGGCGGCCAGGGCAAGCGCGCAGGCGATCGCCGCCACCAGGGCGGCACAGACGAGCAGGACCAGCAGGGGCAGAGGAATCATGTCTGTCGCTCCTGAAGCGGGTTCAGGGTGCCGGCGGTGTGGTCGTCGGCCCAGAACTCGATGAGTTCCGAGCTGGACAGCTCGCAGGGCGGCCGGTCGGGCGGGATGCGCCCAGTGGCCAGCACCCAGGTCGACACCAGCAAGATGAGCAACTGCCGCTCATCGCACCGGCCCCGGTCAGGTCGAGGGCCGGGTCGCGCGCCAGCGCAGCGCGGAGATGCGTTCGGGGCGGCACGCAACATGGGCTCGACTTTCACTTGGGGGATTGGACGGGCCCCACCTTGACCCGGCCAGGCTGGGGCCGCCACCGCTTCGGCACTGTCCGGACAACTCCGGATCATCTGGGCGGCACACGATCGCCGCCCGCACGCCACCGCTGATTCACCCCTCCCGAGGGGCGAGCCCGCCCCGCCCAGTTCGAGATCATCCGCTCCCGTCCTGTCTTATCCGGAGCCGTCCGGAATCATCCGGCAACGTTCGGAACCGTCTGGGTCCTGCCGGCGCGACAGGCTCAACAGAATTTCCGGATGAGGTGGGATATGCCAATCATGCGAACATCTGTCCCGCCCTGATGCCACCATGACCATCAGCAAGCGCTTCCGTAATTTGTGGATCTCTCTCCTTGCGGCTGAGGCGATGACCGAAGAAGCTCGCGTCGCGGCGTGCCGCGCCTTCCTCGCGCAGCTGAATACGCTGCACGAACAGGCAGGCTCCCCCACGATGTCCGAATTGGAAAAACTATCGGGCGGTACCGGCAATAACGGACACCAACCCCGACTTCTTACCAGGAGCACCACACACGACATATTGCGCGGAAAGCGGAAGAAGGTTCCCAGCTGGCCATGGGTTGCCTCGTTCGTGACCGCCTGTCACGCCGCAGCCGAGCAGACCGGTCTGCCGACCGAAACGATGGGCACACTGACGGACTGGCACGCCCGCTGGCGCGCCGCCCGGGGCGACCAGCCGGCCGTCGCCCTGGACAGCGAGGCGTCGGAAGAGCCGCTGGCGGAACCGTCGAGGGACCCAATGCCACCCGTGCCTTCGTCGCCGACTCCCGCGCCCGACGACGATCCCCTGCTGCCCGCCGAGGACGCGGGACAGCCGGACGAACACGCCCAGCGCATGCTGCAGGTCTACGGCAGGACGGGGGTGCGGTTGATGAAGGACTGCCCGTTCGACGTCAGGGTCGGAGTGAGCCTGGCGGTGATCGCGTTGCTGCGTGGACACGCCCATGAGGGCGTCCAGCGACTGAGGGAGGCCGCCCAGGCCGGCCACCGCGACGCCCTGGAGCTGCTGTCGCATCCACGCCGGCAGCAGATGGCCGCCGACTACGCCTACCGCTGCGGCCTCGGCTACCAGCGCGCCGACCGAACCGAGGTCGCGATGTTCTTCTACAGGATGGCCGCCGACCCGGGAGGCCATCCCGAAGCCGCCTACCAGCTGGCGCTGATCCATCGGGACAAGGGCGAGGGCTGGTCGGCCGCCTACTGGTTCCGCATCGCGGCCGCGAAGGGCCATCACCTGGCGACCGCTGCCTTCGACGGAATCTCCGAAGAGCTCAGCCATGCCCATCCCGGTGAGAGCTGGATGCTGCCGACTGACATGGTCGATTCGTCCCAGCCGCCGCCTCCATCCCTGACCGGCGACCCACCCGCACCGTTGATTTGACGCCCGGAATCTCTTCTCCGGCACCATTTCTATCGGTAGTGATGAGATCACTTCCCGTGAATGGCGGATTTCGCGTTCGCCGCGGCGGAAGGCCCGGCGCGCTTCCTCAGGTCGCCAGGTCGTCCAGATGAGCGGCCAGCACGGCGCTCGTACGGTCAGGGTGCATCGACTCCGGCCGGGTCAGCATGTGGATGGTCAGACCGTCGATGAGGGCGTGCAGCCGCGCCGCCTCGAACTCGGCGTCCCGATGGGCCGCGAGCTCTCCCTGCTCGGCGAGGGCGCGGACGGCCAGGGCCGTCGCCTCCGCCACTCCGTCGTCCGCGCGGCGCAACCAGGCGACGGCGGCCGGGTCGCCCTGGGCCCGCGCGGCAAGCTGCAGCCAGACCTCCGCCTCCGCGCGCCGCTCCTCGTCCATGGGCAGCAGCTCCTCCAGCAGGCGGCGTACGGCGACGCGCACGGGTCCGTCGTAGACGGTGGCCTCGATGCGCGCGCGGGCCCGCGCGATGACGTGCTCCATCGCGAAGGCGAGCAGCTCCGCCTGGGTCGAGAAGTAGTGCCGCAGCGCGCTCGGTGACCAGCCGGCCTCGGCCGCGATGCTGCGGACGGTGGCGGCGGCCACGCCGTCCCGGCGCACGACCCGCCACAACGCCTCGGCGATCTCCTCGCGCCGCACCTGGTGGTCCACGATCTTCGGCACAGCTTCCTCCCGCCACGCACCCGCGCGCTTTTTATAGCACACTGTGTGATAAAGGTTAGTAGCACGCCGTGCGAAAAAGGAGCCGGGATGCTGTTCGGACTGATCGTCGCCTGCGAGATCGCGTTCTGGGTCCTGCTGGGCGCGGGGCTCGCCGTCCGTTATCTCCTGCGCAGGCAGCGGCTCGGCGGCCTGCTGCTGCTCGCCGTCCCCCTGGTCGACCTGGTCCTCCTCGTCGCGAGCGTGGCCGACCTCCGCGCCGGCGGGAGGGCGGAGTTCACGCACGGGCTCGCCGCGGCCTACCTGGGGTTCACCGTCGCCTTCGGCCACGACATGGTGCGGTGGGCCGACGTCAGGTTCGCCCACCGCTACGCCGGAGGGCCGCCGCCCGACCGGCGCAAGCTGTACGGCAGGGAGCGGGCCCGATACGAATGGCACGCCTGGGGCAAGGGCATGATCGGCTGGGCCGTCGCCTGCGGCCTGCTGCTGGCCGGGGTCGTGGCCGTCGGCGACCTCGGACACACGGCGGCGCTCCTGGAATGGGCCGGCCGCCTGACGTTCGCCATGGTGGTCTGGCTGGTGTTCTGGCCGCTCGCCTGCACCGTCTTCCCCACCCGCGCGCCGCGGGATGCCCGAGCACCCCATGCCCAAGCACCCCATGCCCAAGCACCCCATGCCCGCGGGTCCCACCCCGACCGGGTGCCGCACGGCACCGGCGAGCCGAAGTGACCGTAGCCCTCGCCGGATCAGGACACCCGGGTCAGGACACCCGAGGGGTCAGGACACGACGCGTGACCAGCGCTCCACCCACTTGTCGTACGCCTTGGGGCGCACCGCGAAGTAGACGCCCCGGAACGCCTGGGCGGTGCCGACACGGTAGTCCGCGCAGATCCGGCGGGCCGCGCCGGTGCACCCCTTGGGGTTGGCGGGGGCGAGCCCCATCCAGGACGAAACCCTGCGCTGCACGTCCGGCGACATCGTGAAGTCGAGCCACTTGTACGCGCACGAGGGGTGCGGGGCCTGGGCCGACACCATCCACGAGTCGGCCCAGCCGGTCACCGGCCGGTCCGTCAGCGCCCTGACCGGCTTGTGCCCGCGCCTGAGCACGTCCAGGTGGTACGGCGTGGCCTGCGCGAGCCATACGGACCCGGTCGCGAAGCCCTGGACGACCTCGACGGGGTCACGCCAGAACGTCCGCTGGTCGTCCCCGTCCGAAGTGAACAGGTCGGCGGCGGCGTCGAGCTGGGCGTCGGTGAGATCGAACGGGTCCTTGATGCCCTCGCCGACGTCCGTGCCCTGGGCCTTGAGCACCAGCGCGGCGTCGGCCAGCGTCAGCGGACGGTCCCGGAACATCACAGGCCCCTTGTCCGTGAAGAGCGACTCCGGGCCGTCGGGGCTGACCTTGCCGGTGTCATAGAGGATCTCGTTGGTCGACCACACGTACGGCACGCCGTAGACGCGCCCGCCCCGGGTGACAGACGGCAGCGTGCGCAGCCGCTTGGGGATCTCGTCGTAACCGTGCAGCAGACCGGTGTTGAGCGGGGCGGCCTTGCCCTCGTCCATCAGCCGGCCGCCCACCTCGGGCGTCGCGGAGATCACGTCGAACGACTGCGGCGGGAAGTCGCCCGGCCGCTCCTGCGCGCGCGGGTCGTAGTAACGCAGGCTGACCTTGCAGCCCGTCGCCTTCTCGAACGTGCCGACCCACTTGACCTTGGGATCGACGCCGCCCCACTCGGCGTACCCGTCGATCGCGACCACGCTGAGCGTTCCCTCGCCGCGCCCGAGGGACGCGAGCGGGGTGGGCGTGGCGCCGGACGAGCGGGACGACGGGCTGGGTCCCGCCTCGCCCGCGGCGGCCGAGGTGCCCGGCGTGGCCACCTTGGTCGCGGGCGAAGGCCGACCGGCGCAGGCGGCGGCGAGCAGTCCCACGGCCGCGACCGTCATGACCAGGTGTGTACGGCGCACGCACGACCCCCCGTGACAGAAGACGGACGCCCCGAGCCTACTGGCCCCCGGCGGCCCGGGGCGTCGCCTGCGACGTCAGGCGTTGGTCGGGAAGCCCAGGTTCACGCCACCGTGGGAGGGGTCGAGCCACCGCGAGGTGACGACCTTGCCCCGGGTGTAGAAGTGGACCCCCTCGGTGCCGTGCACGTGGGTGTCGCCGAACAACGAGGCCTTCCAGCCGCCGAAGCTGTAGAAGGCCATCGGCACCGGGATCGGCACGTTGACGCCGATCATGCCGACCTCCACCTCGTTCTGGAAGCGCCGGGCCGCGCCGCCGTCGTTGGTGAAGATCGCCGTGCCGTTGCCGTACTCGCCGGTGTTGATCAGCTCAAGGCCCTCCTCGTACGAGCGGACGCGCACGATCGACAGCACCGGGCCGAAGATCTCCTCGCGGTGCACGCGGGAGTTCGGCGGCACGTGGTCGAGGACCGTCGGGCCGAGCCAGAAGCCGTTCCCCCGGCCCCCGCGCACGGGGGTCTCCCGGCCGTCGACCACGAGCTTGGCCCCCTCCTGGACGCCGAGGTCGAGGTAGGACGCCACCTTGTCACGGTGGGCGGCGGTCACGAGCGGGCCCATCTGCGACTCGGGGTCGGTTCCCGGCCCGACCTGGAGGTCCCGCACCCGCGACACGATCTTCTCGACCAGCTCGTCGCCGATCGGGTCGACCGCGAGCACCACGGAGATCGCCATGCACCGTTCCCCCGCCGAGCCGAAGCCCGCCGAGACGGCCGAGTCGGCGACCAGGTCGAGGTCGGCGTCGGGCAGCACGAGCATGTGGTTCTTGGCCCCGCCGAGCGCCTGCACCCGCTTGCCGTGCGCCGTCCCGGTCTCGTAGACGTACCGAGCGATCGGCGTGGAGCCGACGAACGACACGGCCCGTACGGACGGGTGCTCCAGCAGCCGGTCCACCGCCGCCTTGTCGCCCTGGACCACGTTGAACACGCCGTCCGGCAGGCCGGCCCGCTGCCACAGCTCGGCGAGCAGCAGCGACGCGGAGGGGTCGCGCTCGGAGGGCTTGAGCACGAACGTGTTCCCGCAGGCGATCGCCACCGGGAACATCCACATCGGCACCATCGCCGGGAAGTTGAACGGCGTGATGCCCGCCACCACTCCCAGCGGCTGGCGGATCGAGTAGGAGTCGACCCGGGTCGAGACGTTCTCCGAGTAGCCGCCCTTGAGCAGGTGGGGGATGCCGCAGGCGAACTCCACGACCTCAAGGCCGCGGGCCACCTCGCCCAGCGCGTCGGAGTGCACCTTGCCGTGCTCGGCCGTGATCAGCGCGGCAAGGTCGTCGCGGTGCGCGTCGAGCAGCTCGCGGAACCGGAACAGCACCTGGGTGCGCTTGGTGAGCGACGCGTCGCGCCAGCCGGGAAAGGCCCGGGCGGCGGCCTCCACCGCGGCGTCGACCTCCTCGGCCGTGGCCAGCGACACCCGGCCGCTCACCTCGCCGGTCGCCGGGTCGAACACCTCCGCCGTACGGCCCGCGCCCTCGGCGAGCGCGCCGTCGATCCAGTGGTTAACGTGCTTCATCGTTGACGGTCTCCAGAGCGGTGACGAGGATGCCCAGGCCCTCGCGGGCCTCGTCCTCGGTGAGCGTGAGCGGCGGGGCCATGCGCAGCGTGCTGCCGTACAGGCCGCCCTTGCCGGCGAGCAGGCCGAGCTTCTTGGTCTCCTCCATGAAGCGGGCGGCGAGGGCCGGGGCGGGCGCGCCGGTGGCGGGGTCGACCAGCTCGATCGCGAACATCAGGCCCTTGCCCCGCACGTCGCCCACGACGGGCAGCCGCCCGGCGGCCTCGCGCAGCCCGGAGATGATGATCTCGCCGGTGCGCGCGGCGTTGGCCTGCAGGTCGTGGTCGAGCACGTAGTCGAGCGTCGCGTTGGCCGCCGCCATCGAGATCGGGTTGCCGCCGAAGGTGGACAGGCCCACGGCGTGCGGGCCGTCCATGAGGTCGCCGCGCGCGACGATGCCGCCGACCGCGAAGCCGTTGCCGAGCCCCTTGGCGAAGGTCATCATGTCGGGCGTCATGCCGTGGTTCTGGATCCCGAAGAAGGCCGAGCCCGTACGGCCCCAGCCGGTCTGCACCTCGTCGGAGATGAACAGGATGCCCTCCTCGTCGAGGACCTCCTTGTAGGCGGCGAACAGCCCGTCGGGGGCCATCGTGAAGCCGCCGACGCCCTGGATCGGCTCGGCGATCAGCGCGGCGACGTCCTTGGTGACGGCCGTGGCGAGCACGTGGCGCAGGTCGTCGACGCAGGCCGCGATGTAGTCGGCGTCCGACATGCCGCGGAACTGCACGAGGTGGCGGTCGGCGCCGTGCAGGAAGTGCACGTTGAGCGGCGACAGCGAGTTGTTCTTCCACGACCGGTTGGAGGTCACGCTGATCGCGCCGAACGACCTGCCGTGGTAGCTCTGCCGCATGGCGAGCACCTGGTCGGACCCGCGGGCGTAGGTGGCCAGCAGCAGGGCGGTCTCGTTGGCCTCCGTGCCGGAGTTGGTGAAGAAGACCTTGGCGTCCGGGATGCCCGACAGGCGGGCGATCTTCTCGGCCAGCTCGACCTGGCTGCGGATCAGATACAGCGTCGAGGTGTGGACGACGCCGGTGGCGAGCTGGCGCTCGACGGCCTCCCGCACCTCGGGCACGTCATACCCGATCATGTTGGTGAGGATCCCGGCGAAGAAATCCAGATAGCTCTTCCCGTTCGCGTCGACGACGCGGTTGCCCTTGCCTCCGACGATTTCGATGGGCTCGTTGTAATAGAGGGCCATCCAGTTCGGCATGACCGCGCGATGGCGTGCGAGAAGGTCCGACATGCTCCGAGTATCCCGGCTGGCGGGTGACCGCCTCACCCGTCAGCCTGTCTGGGATATCTCGAACTTCACTTACACAGTGGTGGCCTGCGCGGGCTCCTCCGCGGAAGCCGGGTCTGCGGCCTTCCGGCGCAGGACCAGCAGCGCGACCAGAGCCGCCGCGAGCGAGCAGGCCGCGCCCACCCACGAGCCGACGGACATCGCCGACACGAACGCCTCGCGTCCGGCGGCGGCCACGGCCGGGTCGCCCAGGGTCGTCGCGACGCCGATCGACTCGCGCGCCGCCGGCGGCGCCGACTCCGGCATGGCCGCGGTGTACGCGGCGGCGAGCACGCTGCCGAGGACGGCCACGCTCAGCGCCATGCCGACCTGCTGCACCGTGTCGTTGAGCGCGGAGCCGACCCCGGCGCGCTCGGGCGGCACCGCGCCCATCAGCGTCGCGTACGCCGCGGGACCGGCCAGGCCGCCGCCGACTCCCATGACCAGGAGGCCGGCGATCAGCGTGCCGTATCCGCCGGTGAGCGTGGACAGCAGGGCGAACCCGGCGGCCATGACGACCAGGCCCGAGGCGATGAGCACCCGGTTGCTCACCTTCCTGCCCAGCGACGCGCCAAGCACGTTGAACACCGCCGCCGCCACCACGTAGGGCAGCAGGGCGAACCCGGCCTTCAACGGGTCGTAGCCCAGGACGAACTGCAGATACTGCGTGATGGCCAGCATGAGCGCGCCCGCGCCGAACGACAGCAGCACGATGGAGAAGCACGCCCCGCTGAACGAGCGGTCCCGGAACAGGCCGAGCGGCAGCATCGAGTGGGGGTTGCGGCGCTCCCACAGCACGAACGCCAGCAGGGCGGCGGCCGAGAGCGCCACCGCGAGGGGGTTGAAGTGCCCGCCGGGCGCGGAGATGACGGCCCAGACCAGCCCGCCCATCCCGGCAGTGGACAGGATCACCCCGAGCGGGTCGGCCCGCCGCGTCTCGCCGTACGTCTCCGGCATGAGCGCGAAGGCCGCGATGATCGCCAGCACCGCGATCGGCACGTTGAGCAGGAAGACCGAGCCCCAGTAGTAGTGCTGGAGCAGGAACCCGCCGACGGTGGGACCGGCGATGACGCCGACCATGGCGACCGAGCTCCACACGGCGATGGCCTTGCGCCGCTCGCTCTCGTCGAACACCGTGATCAGGATCGACAGGGTCGACGGCATCACGCAGGAGCCGCCGACCCCCATCAGCGCGCGGGCCGCGATGAGCTGCCAGGGCTCGGTGACCAGCGTGGCCGCCAGCGACGCGCCACCGAAGAACGCCAGGCCGATCACGAGCATCCGCCGCCTGCCGTACCGGTCGGACAGGCTGCCCGCGGTGAGCAGCAGGCCCGCGAAGACCAGGACGTACGCGTCGATGACCCACTGCACGTCGGACGGCGTGGCGCCGAGGTCGCGCATGAGCGACGGGATCGCGAGGTTGAGGACGGTGTTGTCCACGACCAGGGTCAGCAGGCTCAGACAGAGGACGCCGAGGATCCACCAGCGTCGGGGATGGGACATGAAGGTCTCCTCGAACAGTGTGCGAGTAGTGTCGGACACTGTACGACTCCATCGAACACTGTGCGAGCGAATATTGTGAGGCCGTGTCAGCGAAGCCGTTCTCCTCGGTCTGGACCCGCGAGCGCAAAGGAGGGCGCGAGCAGGGCCTCAGCCGCGACCAGATCGTCCGGGCGGCCGTGGAGCTGCTCGACGCCGAGGGTCTCGACGCGCTCAGCATGCGCAGGCTCGGCGCCCGGCTCGGCGCGGGGGCGACCAGCCTCTACTGGCACGTGGCCAACAAGGACGAGCTGATCGAGCTCGTGATGGACGAGGTCTACTCGGGCGTCGTGGTGCCCGAGGAGGCCGACTGGCGGGAGGCGGCGAGCGTCTTCGCCTACGCCATGCGTCAGGCGGTCTTCGACCATCCGTGGAGCGCGAGCCTCATCGGCGTGGTCCCCGGGCTCGGGCCGAACGCGCTCACCGCGGCCGACCGGTTGATGGGCGCCTTCGTCCGCGCGGGGTTCGAGGGCATCGACGTGGACTACGCCATGACGGCCGTCGTGTCGTACACGCTGGGCGCCACGATCCCCGAGGTCGCCTTTCTCAGCTCGCTGAAGGCCACCGGCAAGAGCGTGACGGAGCTGCAGGCCGCGGTGGACCCGCTCCTGACGAAGCTGTCGGCCGACCTGCCCAACCTGCGGGAGCGCTACGGTTCCTACGCGCACCAGGACTTCGACCCGATCGTGGCCCGGCGGCTCGCCTTCGACTACGGGCTGATGGCCCTCCTCGACGGCCTCGGCACGCGCCTGCGCTGAGATCCGGACGCGACCTGCGCCGAGATCAATGTGTCAGCCGGTGGAGGGTCATCCTTACATTGTGATCAGGTAGCCTCTGAGCATGCTCCCCACGGTGGCAGACGTGCTCGCGCTGGACGCGGTCCGGCGTGGCAGCCCCAGGGTGGTGGCGGGCGGCGACCGGCTGGACACCCGGGTCCGATGGGTGCACGTGGGCGAGGTCCACGACATCGCCCATCTGTTACGCGGCGGCGAGCTGGTCCTCACGACCGGGGTGGCGCTGCCGAGCGAGCCCGACAAGCTGGCCGACTATGTCAGCGACCTGGCCGCCGTCGGCGCCTCGGGCCTGATCGTCGAGCTCGGCCGGCGGTTCGTCCGCGAGCTGCCGAGGGCGGTGGTCAAGGCGGCGGAGGAGCACGGGCTGCCGCTGATCACGCTCGCCCGCGAGACGCCCTTCGTCCAGATCACCGAGTCGGTCCACGCGCGCATCATCGACATCCAGCTCCAGGAGCTGCGGGCCTCCGAGCAGTTGCACGAGGTGTTCACCGAGCTGTCGGTCGAGGGCGCCTCTCCGGCCGAGGTGCTCAACCAGGTCGCCCGCTTCTCCGGCCGCCCGGTGCTGCTGGAGAACCTGGCCCACCAGGTGCTGGCGTGCGACGCGGCCGGGGGCGACACCGGTAGCGTGCTGGCCAACTGGGAGGCCAGGTCGCGCGCGGTGATGCCGTCCGAGCGGACCGCGTACGACGCCGCCGCCGGCTGGCTCGTGACCATGGTCGGCGCCCGCGGCCAGGACTGGGGACGGCTCATCCTGCTGTGCGACGGCCGGCCCAGCCCCCGCGACATCGTGCTCGCCGAACGCGCGGCGACCACGCTCGCACTGAGCCGCCTGCTGGAGCGCCACCAGGAGTCCCTGGAACGGCAGGCGCACGGGACCATACTGACCGGCATCCTCACCCACGCGTACGCCGATCCCGACGAGGCCGCCGCCCGCGCCCGCGCCGTCGGGGTCCCGCTCACCGGGCGCAGGCTCGTGAGCGCCGTGATCCGGCTGACCGCGTCCGTCGGCACCGCGCTGGGCGAGCAGGCCAGGCTGGGCGAGCTCGCCGAGGCCGGCGCCGCCGCCTGCCGCGAGGCCAAGCTGCCCGCCCTGGTCGGGGCGCTGGACCAGAGCCGCGTCGGAGTGCTGCTGCCGCTGCCGCCCCGCATGGCCGCCGAGGCCGCGCTCGGCGCGCTGGCCGAGCGCCTGCGGGCGAACTTCGCCACGCCGTTCGTGCTGGCGGCCGGCTCGGTCGTGGAGTCGATCAAGGACGTACGGCGCGGCTTCCTGGAGGCCGAGCAGGTGGCGGAGGTCGCGGTGCGCCAGCCCGACGGGCGGCCGTTCTACCGCCTGCCCGACCTGCGGCTGCGCGGCCTGCTCCACCTGCTGCGCGACGACGCCCGGCTGCAGACCTTCGCCGAGCGCGAGCTGGGGGCCCTGCTGGCCCACGACGCCCAGCGGCACGGCGACCTGACCAGGATCCTGCGCATCTATCTCGACTCCGGGCGCAACAAGGCGGTGGCCGCGCAGAAGGCCCACCTGTCCCGGCCCGCGTTCTACGACCGGCTGCGGCGGCTGGAACGGGTCCTCGACACCGACCTCGACGACGTCGAGTCGTGCCTGTCGCTGCACGTCGCGCTGCTCGCCCTGGAGACCTTCCGCCGCGAGGCCACCTGATCGCGAACCCGGGACCGTCGTCGAGAGTATGGGAGTGTCGTTGCGAGCACGGGATTTCGGCATCGTCGTGGGCACCGGAACGCCTGGCGGGCACAACGCCATCACCGACGTTCCGGGCGTGAAGGTCGGGCACACCACGCTGATCAGCGGGAGCGGCCCACGGGTGGTCGGCGAGGGCCCGGTGCGCACCGGCGTCACCGTGATCGTCCCGCACGACGGCTCGGCCTTCGACGAGCCTGTCTACGCGGGGCTGCACTGGCTCAACGGCAACGGCGAGATCACCGGGATGGCGTTCCTCCAGGAGTTCGGGCTGCTCGCCTCGCCGATCGGGCTGACGAACACGGGCTCGGTGGGCGTGGTCCGCGACGCGCTCGTCGAGATCGAGGTCGGCTCGCTCGGCAAGGGCCGGCAGGCGTGGTCGCTGCCCGTCGTCGGCGAGACCTGGGACGGCATGCTCAACGACATCGACGGACAGCATGTGAAGGCCGCCCACGTCCGGGAGGCGTACGAGAAGGCGGCGGGCGGGCCCGTCGCCGAAGGCGCGGTCGGCGGCGGCACCGGGATGATCTGCCACGGCTTCAAGGGCGGCATCGGCACGGCCTCCCGCGTCGTGGACGGCTACACGGTGGGCGTGCTCGTCCAGGCCAACCACGGACGGCGGGACCGGCTGACGGTCAACGGCGTCCACGTGGGCAGGAGCCTCCCGGCCTCGGCGCTGCGCCACGAGGAGGCGGGGTCGATCATCGGGATCGTCGCCACCGACGCGCCTCTGCTGCCGCACCAGTGCCGGAGGGTGGCGCAGCGCGCGGGGCTCGGTGTGGCGCGTACGGGCGGCGCCGGGGAGAACTCCAGCGGCGACGGGTTCCTGTGCTTCTCGACCGGCAACCGCAACCTGCCGGCCAGCGCCCTCGACGCGGCCCCTCCGCGCACGTTCCAGGTCACGGTGCTCGCGGACGACTACCTCGATCCGCTCTTCTACGCGGTCATCGAGGCGACCGAGGAGGCCATCGTCAACGCGCTCGTCGCGTCCGAGACGATGACGGGGGCAGACGATTTGACCGTTACAGGGCTCGATGGGCGACTCCTCGCGGAGTTGGTGACACCCGGAACGTAGGTATGTCGTCCCGGGTGTAAGTCCTATCGCACCTGACTACTCTTCGTATACTCGCGCTCACTGGGTGAATCATGCTTACCTCGAAACGTGCCGACGATAAGCGAACCCAAGATCAGCCCGACGGTCGTCGTGCGGGCCCTGTCCGCGCGATTCCCCAAATGGACCATCTGGTGGGGCGAGGCCACCGCGCACTACTGGGGCATGTCCCGGAGGCGTGACGGGCTGCTCGTCCACATCGAAGCCCGGTCCGCACAGGAGTTCGTCCAGCGCGCCCGGGAGATCGATTCCGATCCTCCCTGACGTTTTATGGGCTTATGCCCCTAATGTCCGGCTGTTGTTGGGAAATTCATGCGCTTCGCCGCGTTTCGGTCGTCTCCGGTGGAAATTGTCGCCACGATGGTCCCGCAAGGATCACCGATGGGGAGTAATCGCATGAGACGCCGCCTTGTCGTCGGGGCCGCCCTGCTGGCCCTGACGACGACCATCCCTTCGGCCCCGGCCGCCGCCGAGCCCGTCGCCGGGCTGCCGACGACGAGCTTCCCGCTCGGCGAGCCCGGGATCCCGAAGTCGGCGGCCAAGAGCCTGGCCCCCGGAGTCAGCTACTTCACGCTCCGCCACGGCACGCCGCAGGACGGATACACGGTCAGCGTCGTCGTCAAAGGCAAGGACTTCATGTCGGAGGCCAACGCGCAGGCCCAGGCGACAGCCGTACAGATGGCCGGACTCGAGCCCGTCATCGTGAAGTTCACCCGGCCCGCCGTCGCCGACCACCCCGCCGGCGACTACTTCATGGTGCGGGTGGGCAGCTGGCCGCTCGACCAGAAGGCCGAGGCCGCCGCGGTCGTCAAACAGCTCAAGGACGCCGGGGTGAGCGCGAAGGTCGACTTCCAGGGCGACGACGGCTTCGTCACCACCGGCCCCTGGAGCGTGCGGGTCATCGTCGTCGACCCGCGCACCTTCCGCGGCTCCTACCAGGCGTCCCTGGGCACGAGCGTCGCCAAGCGGGAGAAGGTCTCGGCCATGGCCTCCGCCGCCAAGGCCCTCGCCGCCGTGAACGGCGGCTTCTTCGACATCCACACTCTGCCCGCCTTCCGCGGCGACCCCACGGGCATCTCCGTCGTCGGCGGCAAGCTGCTCAGCGAGGCCGTGGCCGGCCGCGTGGGCCTGGTCCTCCGGGGCCGTACGGCCCGCGTCACCGAGTTGTCGTCCTCGGTCGCCGCGCGGGCGGCCGACGGAGCCACGGCCGAGGTGACCGGCCTCAACCGGGTGCCGAAGCCGGACGAGCTGGTCATGTACACCGAGGAGCTCGGACGGGACACCCCGAAGGACGACGGGATCGAGGTGGTCCTCGACGCCTCCGGCAGGGTGACCGCCGTCCGCGCGTCCGGTGGTCCCGTGACACCCGGCACCCGTGTGCTGCACGGCGTCGGGGCCGCCGCCGGCTGGCTGTCGCAGCACGCGGGCGAAGGCACGGCCGTCACGGTCACGACCCGGGTCACCGACCTGCGGACGAACAAGGCCATCCCGCTGACCCCGGAGACCAACATCATCGGCGGCGCGATCGGCCTGGTCAGGAACGGCAGGACCTCCATCACCGCGGCGCGGGACGGCATGGCCAACACCAACATGATCCTGCGGCGCCACCCCCGTACGCTCGCGGGCGTCACCCGCGACGGCAAGCTCCTCGTCGCGGTCGTCGACGGCCGCGCGCCGGGCAGCACGATCGGCGCCTCGTTCTTCGAGGCGGCCGAGCTCATGCGCTGGCTCGGCGCGCGCGACGCGATCAACCTGGACGGCGGCGGATCGACCACCATGGTCATCGGCAAGAAGGTGGTCAACCGTCCGTCCGACGGCGCCGAGCGGGCGGTCGGCGACGCCCTGCTGATCGTCGGCGCGCGCTGAGCCTGTTTTCGGGCCGCTTACGCGGCCTGCACGCGGGCCTGTTTCCGGGCCTGCACGCGGGGCTGTTTCCGGGCCTGCTTACGCGGCCTGCACGCGGGGCTGCGTACGAGCCTGCTCAGGCCGAGGACGTCGTGAGCAGGCGGGCGATGGACTCGTCATCGCAGGTGTCCCAGAACGTCCCGACCGTGTCTTCGAGGTGGTCGAACGAGGCCGCCTCGAAGAGCACCTCCTGATATTTCGTGATGTCGTACTGGGTGGTCCCCATCGCGGCGAGGTCGAGCGGGCGGATGTCCATCCCGCGAAACTCCTCGATCTCGCCGTACGAGCTGAGGATTCCCGCGCCGTACGCCCTGAGCTCGCCGTCCTCCCGCATCACGCCGAACTCCAGGGTGAACCAGAACACCTTGGACACGAACTCCAGCGCCTCGTCGGTCTCCACCCGGCGGGCAGCACGGCCGGCGGCCCGGTACAGCTCCGCGAAGCGGGGTGAGGCGAGGGTGTTCGCGTGCCCGATCACCTCGTGGATGACGTCGGGTTCGGGGGTGTAGAAGGGCACGGAATGGTGCCGGATGTACTGCGTGGAGTGGAACAGGCCGTCCGCCAGGACGCCGTAGAACTCCCGGAGCGGGACCAGCCCGGCCGCCGGCAGGTAGCGGAAGCCGGTCAGCGGCTCCAGCAGGTCGCCGACCTCCTGAAGCTGCGGGATGCGGGCCTCGGGCAGGCCGAGCCGCTTACTCGCGTCGAGGAACTCGCGCACCGCGTACTTCTGGTGCTTGACCGCCAGCTCCTTGGTGACGAGCGCCCACACATGGTGCTCCTCGTCGGTGTACTCGGCCGTGGGGATGGGGTCACCGGGGGTGTGACCGAGCGCCAGCGCCGCGATCGCATTGCGCCGCTCGCGGTAGACGGCGTCCGCGAAACCGGGGTGGCTCGTGGCCAGCTCGACGACGACGGATCCGTCATCCTTCGTCGCGACCGGGGCGAAATACTGCGCTTCTTCGAACATACTCCCATAGGACAGCAACTATTCGTTTGGCTGGCAAGAGTGACCAGTTCAGGTGTGCGAAACGCTCAAAAAAGCGCATTCGAGGTGGATGTCACTGGTCGATCCGCTCAGTCGAGGCGTACCCTCGGCGCATGCTCGACGCGCTCGACAGCCGCCTCCTGATCACCATGCGGGCCAACCCCCGAATCGGGCTCACCGAACTGGCCCGCCTCCTCGGCGTCGCCCGCGGCACCGTGCAGGCGCGGCTCGACAAGCTCACCGCGCGCGGCGTCATCAGCGACTTCGGCCCGACGATCACGACCGAGCAGATCGGCTATCCGATCCTCGCCTTCGCGTCCCTGCAGATCGCCCAGGGCCGGCTGACCGAGGCCGTGCAGTGGCTCGCGGACGTCCCGGAGATCCTGGAGGTGTACGGCACCAGCGGCCAGGCCGACCTGCTGTGCCGCGTGGTGGCCCACAGCACCCCGCACCTCCAGGAGATCATCGCCCGGATCCTCGCCTCGCCCGCCATCCAGCGGACCGACACGACGATCGCCCTGTCGACCCAGATCCCCTTCCGCATCGAGCCCCTGCTGAAGGCCGCGGTCACGCCTCCCCCGGCATAACGGCCGGACTCAGGCCGATCGGGCCGGGCGGAATTCGGGTGCCGGGCCGGGACGTCCCGCTGCGGGCAGATCAACAGGACGCAGCAGATCAACATGGCCCGGCAGCTCGACAGGGAGCGGCAGATCAACAGGGAGCGGCAGATCAACAGGGCGCAGCAGCTCGACGACGACACGGAGTCCACCCTTGGGGCGCGGGACGATGGGGCTCACCCGCGGACAGCTACGGCGGATGCCGGCGACCGAGGCGGTGCTGCTGACGGTCGTGGCCACCCTGCTCGGCACCGTGATCGGCATCGGCTTCGCCTGGGCCGGCTGCGAGACCATCGTGAAGCGGGCTCTCCGCGACGCCACCATGCACATCCCGTGGTCGTCACTCGGCGCCGTCGTCCTTCTCCGCATTTGCGGGACTCCTCGCCGCTGTCCTCAAGAGCCCCTGCCCCACAGTTAACCAGCCGCCCCACACCCGACCAGCCGCCCCCGCCCCGGTGTTGACCCTTCTCCCACGGCCTGCCGACTGCTTTCCCTCTCGGCTTTCCCTCTCGGCATCGCCGATCGCCCCGCCGCGTGCCTGCTATTCCCATCCCCGGCGCCGCCCGTCACCCCACGGCCTGCTGACTGCACGCCCCAGCGCGTCCCTCGACCTGCGGGCCTGCCGGCTCCTCAACCGTCTCCCCCACCAGCCCCCGACCAGTGCCGATCGACACCCCCGGAAACCGCCCCCGGACATGCGAAAGCCCCGGCCACACCCCGGCCGGGGCCACCACACCACCCACCACACCCACACCCACCGCCCACACACGCAGGAACAAGCAGCGGAAACCAACACCAGCAACCCCGGGAACAAACCCGCGAAAAAGAAAGGTGCCCGGAAATGCGGAAGGGCCACCCCAAACGGGATGGCCCAACCACATATCAAAGATTGTCCGGCGGTGTCCTACTCTCCCACACCGTCCCCGGTGCAGTACCATCGGCGCTGACAGGCTTAACTTCCGGGTTCGGAATGTAACCGGGTGTTTCCCTGCCGCTATGA